>NZ_QEQT01000043.1:0-2657 GCF_003311655.1 Prauserella sp. PE36
GATCATCGAGCCCATCGGGATACTTGCCTTCCTGCCAGCGCTCCGGCGCTTCACGGCCCGTTGCAGCGAGGAAACGGGCGTACTGAGCGTTCGTCACCGGGTACACGTCGATGTAGAACGCTGGGACGAATTCGGGCTGGTTGCTCGGCCCTGACAGGAAGACGTTGCCTTCAACCTTCACCATCAGACTCGCGTCGTTGGGATGACGTACTTTGCCCTGGCCGATCATCGGCGGCTGATCAGCAGCCTCGGCGGACGGAACGAGCGAATCCTTGGTGAGGAACGAAAAGCGCGCCTGCGTATCCGGGTCAGACCTGCTCAGACACGTATCCAGAGCAGCCTGATTCACCGGTCGGGGCTTGATGTTCTCGCCGCCTGCTTCCCACTTCGAGATCATGCGCTCGCTGATACCGAGGTGAGCGGCGAACTCCCGGATACTCATCCGCTTCGCTTCGCGAAGTGCACTCACCTCGACACCTGACCAGCGCTGAACCGTTGCCACCTGCTCATCCCCTCGCACGAACTACGACGTGCCTGAGCGTATCGGTCCGTAACCGCTCCCTCACACAGTTTCCGCCGGAATGTCCGCATACAGCTCGCGGAGCTGCTGCAACACCTTGTGTTCGGTCGGCCATTCGGTGGTGTCCACGGATGCGACGGCACGAATCCCACTCGCCGCGTTCGTCGCGAAAGCGGCCTCCATCGTCGGCAGGTCCGAGAGCGTCACCGGCTCGGTCGAAACTGGCTCATCGAGCCCCTGGTTGATCAGCGTCATCGTTATGCCAGGCAGCCACTCGGAGCGCGGCCACACGACCTGGCCGTCACGCACAAAACCGATGTTCGAAGTGGCGATCTCGGAAATCGTGCCGTCCGGGTTCAGGAAGAGCACATCGTCGTATCCCTCCCGGTGCGCGGCGCGCCGTTGATTCATCGCGCCGAACAGCCCGATGTGCTTCACCGCAGGAAGTTCACGGCGATACGAGGCGGCCTGCAACCGCCACGGCGGCGGCGTGGCGAGCGACCCGGAGCGAGTAGTCACGAGAACGTGTGGATCGGCGTCCCTGCCAATCGTGCCGAGGTCGAGTGCCGGGTCGTAGACCGTCACCCGCACGGTCACCGGCTCAGCCGTGCCAGCAAGTGCGTGCCGGACGTAGGACCGCACTTGTTCCGTGTCGAGGTCCACCCCGAAAAGCTGGCGGCAGTCTCGCGCGAGCCGTTGCATGTGAAGAGAAAGGCCGCGTACCTGTCCATCGCTCACCAGCATCGAGGTGAAGTGACCGTAGTTGGTGAGCGCGAGCGTCTTGACCTGCTCGATTGTCGCGGGGACCCCGTTCAGTTCCATGCGTTCAGACTCCCATCCAAGACGTCTCCGCGCGCGCACTGAGCCGCGTAGTTCAGTGAAAGTTCAGTGCCGCCGGTTCAGCGGGAGTTCAGCGCTGAGGGCTTTTGCGACAGTTCCCGCCAGGCTGCCGCGAGAGCACGCTTGAGACATGACCAAGAGCGGAGCAAGGAACCGGCTCACAGAAGGGATTCCCCATGTCCAAGCGAGCCTTCCCCGGCATCAAGACCGGCAGCGGGCCGCTGCCAAAGATCATCGCCACCCTGGTCGCCCTCGCGTTGCTGGTGATCGTCGTGAAGCACCCCGGCGATGCAGCGACGTTGGTCAAGGACATCGCCAGCTTCGTCGGCAACACGATCGATGGGCTTGTGGCGTTCTTCCGGGGCGTCACGGCGTAGTTCGGCGCGCCAACTCCGCCAACGTCTTCTCGACTTCGGCGAGCCTCTCAGCAGCCTGCGCAAGCTCAACCTTCAAGGCTGAGACTTCCTCGCCGGTCGCTCGCAGTAGGGCCGAGCTGTCAATGTCGGCCGAACGGTCGCGAACACGAGCCTTCGCGTTCCGTCGGATCGTCACCAAACCAACGTCCTGGAGCAGCCTCACTGCCACCGTCGCAGTGTTGGGCGCGACGCCGTACTCCGCTGCCAGGTCACGACGCGTTGGCAGCGCGTCGCCGACCTTGAACTCCCCCGACTCGATACGAGCACGCAGGTCGTCGGCAACCCGCTGGCTCGCCACGGCCTTGTCTTCTGCCTCTGCCACCTGACCACCGTACCCCGAATGTCTTGAGACATCCGTTGACGAAGGAGTCCTATGTCGCTAATGTCTTGCGACAAGACGGATGTCTTAAGACGAGATTGGAGATCGATGAACACCGCAAGGATCAACAAGCGTGCAGCGCAAGAGGCCATTGCTGGTCCCGCTGAACTGGGTGGCTACTACCCGGACGGCCTGACCGAGACAGCGATTGACGCGCTGATCGAAGAAGTGGACCGGGAGCTGGCGAACGAGCAGCACACAGTCACGGTCCGCGTCGAGCGTTCGTTCACCGATGCCCGGCGGGCTCGCCGGGCGGAGCGTCGGGCTGGTCGGGAGGCGCTGCGTTCGCTTCCGGCTCGTATCGAGCCCGCCGACCTGGCCGGGGAGGTGGCGGCCTGATGGGCAAGAAGGGCACGGATGTCGTGCACATCGGTAAGCGCTCGTGGTGGTCGGGCAAGGTCCGCACGCTGTGTGGCCTGGTCTATCTGCCCGGCAATGAGCAGGAGCAGGGCTGGTTCACGCGGATCACGTGCCCGGCCTGCAAGGCGGCCGAGAAGCGGGG
>NZ_QEQT01000044.1:0-58077 GCF_003311655.1 Prauserella sp. PE36
ATGGGTCCGTTGATCAGTGAGCGGCAGCGGGACAAGGTGGATGGGATGGTGCGGCGGGCGGTGGAGGCCGGGGCGAGGCTGGTGACCGGTGGCGAGAAGGTGGACCCGGGGTTTTTCTACACGCCGACTCTTCTCGCGAACGTGGATCCGGACAGTGAGCTCGCGCAGGAGGAGGTGTTCGGTCCGGTGCTGGCGATGATTCCGTACGAGGACGAGGACGACGCGGTGCGGATCGCCAACAACTCCATCTACGGACTCTCCGGCGCCATCTACGGCGGCGACCAGGAACGCGCAGTGGCCCTCGCCCGGCGCATCCGCACCGGAACGTTCAGCATCAACGGCGGCAACTACTTCTTCTCCGACACCCCGTTCGGCGGCTACAAGCAGTCGGGCATCGGCAGGGAGAAAGGTGTGGCCGGGCTCGAGGAGTTCCTGGAGAGCAAGACCTTCGGCACGGTCGTCGCGTAGGGGCGGACACCGTGACGAGTGACCTCTCCCCGCGAGCCGTGGGCTGCGCGGCGATCCGGCAGGCGTGCGGGGAACCGTTGATCGCGACCGCGCCCGAGAGCGCGAGCGCGTGGCTGCTCGTCGAGCATCCAGGGCCGTGGCCGGCCACCGGATCGCCACCCGGCCTGCCGCCGGAGGTCCTGCGAATGCGGGAGCAGGCTGCCGGGGCCGGGATCCGCTGGCACTGGATCAGGTCCGTCCGCGAGCGGCACCGTCCGACCACGACCGTGTTCGCCGCGGGCACCCACCTCGGCGGCACGTGGATCGAGCGGGCGACGCTGACCGAACCGCGCGAGCTCGCCGGGCTCGACCTCGGCGCGCTCGCCGAGGGCAGGCCGCCCGGTTTCGGTGAGCGTGGCCGGCACCGCGTGGTCGTGGTCTGCACACACGGGCGGCGGGACGTGTGCTGTGCCCGCCTCGGCAGGCCGGTCGCCGAACGGCTCGACCGGCGGATGCCCGGCCAGGTCTGGGAGTCGACGCACCTGGGAGGGCACCGGTTCGCCGCGTGTGTGGTGACCCTGCCCGACGCCGTGTTCCACGGCGGCGTCACCCCCGCCGACACGCCCACGCTCGCCGACGCCATCACGGCGGGACACGTCGTCCCCGGCCGGTTGCGGGGCCGGGCCGGGCTGCCCGCCCCGGTGCAGGCAGCGGAGCACTTCGCCCGTGTCCACTATGGAATTCGCGGTGTCGACGGGGTGCTGCCATTGCGGCACGAGCCCGTGCCCGACGGCACCGTCAGGGTCGAGCTGGCCCTCGACGACGGCACCGCGTGCGTGGTCCACGTGCGCGCGCGACGATCGACGGTCGCGCGCCCGACCTCGTGCGCGGCACCGGAAGCGACCGCGACGCCAGGCACCTTCGAACTCGTCGCACTGCACTGCCGCCAGGGGGCGGCCTGAGCCGCCGGGAGGCGTGATGAAGCTCGTCATTCACTCCAGTCCGCTGGAAGGCAGGGACGAGGAGTTCAACGAGTGGTACGACACCGTGCACCTCAAGGAGGTCCTCGACATCCCCGGGGTCGCCTCGGGCGCCCGCTACCGCGTCCGCTCCGCCGGGCGGGGCCCCGGAACGGAACACCGGTACGCGACCGTGTACGAGATCGACGGCAATCCCGAGGCGGTACTCGCGGAGATCTTCGCCCGCTCCCGTGACGGGCGGTTCCAGCTGAGCGACAGCATCGACGCGGCGGGCACGCGGATGCACTTCTGGGAGGAGTTGTGATCCGGTGACCGGACTGGGATTCGTCGGCGCGGGGCGGATGGGCACGCCGATGGTGGAGCGCCTGATCGCGCGCGGGCACGAGGTACGGGTTCTCGCGCGCTCGGCCGGGCGCGCGGACGCGCTCGCCGCCGCGGGCGCGACCCCGGTCGGCTCCGTCGCCGAGGTCGGCGACGGAGCGGAGACGGTGCTCGTGTGCGTCTTCGACGACGCCCAGGTGCGCGAGGTGTGCCTCGGCGGCGACCTGACGGCCGCGATGGGTGGCGGGTCCGTCCTCGTCGTGCACACCACCGGAAGCCCGCGCACGGTGGAGGAGATCGCCGCCCGGGGCGTCACCGTGGTCGACGCGCCCGTGAGCGGGGGACCACACGACATCGCGGCGGGCAGGCTCACCCTCTTCGCCGGCGGCACCGACGGCGCCGTGGCCCGCGTCCGGCCGGTGCTCGCCGCCTATGGCGATCCGGTGCTGCACGTCGGCGGGCTCGGCGCGGGCCAGCGCGTGAAGCTCGTCAACAATGCCCTGTTCGCCGCCCACATCGGACTGCTCGGCGACGCGGTGCGCCTCGCCGGTCAGCTGGGTGTCGCCGAGGCCGCCCTGCTCGCCGCGCTTCCCCACGGCAGCGCGGCGAGCCGCGCGCTGGCCGGTGCCGCGGCCCGCGGCTCGGTCGAGGGCTTCAGCGCCGCCGTGCGGGACTTCCTCGGCAAGGACGTCGCGGTGGCTCGAGAGGTCGCCGCCGACCTCGGCGGCGACCTCGGTGCGCTGGGACCCGCGATCGACGCCGCGGTGACTGAGGCGGCCTAGTCCAGGAACAGGTCCAGCCGCGGGTCGTCGCCTCCGCCGTAGCGGGACAGGTCCGTCACGCCCGCCCCGGTGAGGACCTCCGCGTCGATGTGACAGTTGCCGGAGGAGTCCTTCGCCGGGCGAGACAGGATCTCCACGGCGGCGTCGGCCATGATCTCCGGGCTGCGCGCCGACGAGAGGAGCCTCTGCCCGTCGGCCATGTTCGCCACCGCCGCCGTGGCGATGTAGGTCTGTGGCCACAGGCAGTTGACCGCGATGCCCTCGCCCGCGAACTCCTCGGCCCAGCCCAGCGACAGCAGCGTCATCCCGTACTTCGACTGCGTGTACGCGGGATGCGCGCCGAGCCAGCGCGGGCTCAGGTTCAGCGGTGGGGACAGCGTGAGCACATGCGGGTTCGCCGACTCCCGCAGGGCGGGCAGACAGGACTGGGTCAGCAGGAACGTGCCGCGCACGTTGATCTGCTGCATCAGGTCGAACCGCTTCACGGAAAGCTCTCCGGTGCCCTCCAGTGCGATGGCGCTCGCGTTGTTGAGGCAGATGTCGATGCCGCCGAACCGCTCGACCGCCGTCTCCGCCGCGCGCCGCACGTCCTCCTCCCGGCGTACGTCACCCACCACCGCGACCGCCTTGCCGCCCGCGGCCTCGATGTCGGCGACGGCGGTGTGCACGGTGCCCGGCAGGCGGGGGTGCGGCTCGGCGGTCTTGGCCAGCAGGACCACGTTGGCGCCGTGCCGGGCCACGGCGGTCGCGATCGCCAGCCCGATTCCCCGGCTGCCGCCGGACATGACCATCGTGCGTCCGGTCAACGGGTGCTGTCCGTCAGGCATCAGACCTCCTCGTAGCGCATTCTCATTGATGGTATTGGCATTCTCATTTTCTGCAAGTACCGTATCCGCCGGTAGGACTTGAGCTTGCGACCGAAGGGGACCCATGCGGATCGGTGTGATGGTCGGGCCCGAGCGGGGCGACTCGGCGCGCAAGGCGGGGCGGATGCTCGCGGACGTCGAGTGGGCCGAGTCCGCCGGGATGGACACGGTGTGGGTGCCCCAGGTGCCCGGCGACTTCGACGCGTTGCTCGCCGTGGCGCTGATGGGCACCCGCACGACCCGGATCGAGCTCGGGACCGCGGTGGTCCCGCTTCAGCCGCAGCATCCGGTGGCGCTGGCCAGGCAGGCGCTGTCCGCCCAGGCGGCGACGGGCGGTCGGCTAGCGCTGGGGGTCGGGCCGTCGCACCACTGGATCGTGCGCGACATGCTCGGCCTGCCCTACGAGCGGCCGGCGGCGTTCACCAGGGACTACCTCGACGTGCTCGACGCCGCGCTGCGCGGGCCAGGCCCGGTCGACGTCGAGAACGGCACGTTCACCGTGCACAACCCGCTCGAGATCGGCCCCGTGGCCCCGCTGCCGGTGCTCGTCGCCGCGCTGGGTCCGGTGATGCTGAAGCTCGCGGGGGAGCGGGCGGATGGGACCGTGCTCTGGCTGGCCGACGAGCGCGCGGTGGGCGAGCACGTGGCGCCGCGCATCACCAAGGCCGCCGCCGAGGCGGGGCGGCAGGCCCCGCGCATCGTCGCGGGCGTGCCGGTCTGCTTGTGCCTCCCGTCCGAAGTGGACGACGCGAGGGCAAGGGCCAACCGGATCCTCGGCGAGGCGGAGATCTCGCCCAACTACCAGCGGCTGCTCGACCACGGTGACGCGCGCGACGTCGGCGACCTGTGCGCGGCCGGGGACGAGCGGGCCATCGCGGAGCGGTTCCGGCGCTTCGCCGATGCCGGGGTCACCGACCTCTCGGTGCGCCTGCTGCCCATCGGCGACGGCAGGGACGAGCTGGTGGCCTCCAAGCGCAGGACGAGGGAGATGATCGCCGCCCTCGCGCAGGAATTCCGATGATCAACCAGCATGTTCTCTGATTGGATACTTGTGATTGCCAGATAGCGAGAATATGATTCTCGACGTGGTCGACGCCGACCGGTTCCGGGTCACGAGCCCCTCCGGCCGGGGTCGCGGGCGCCGTGGCGGAGCGGGCTCCTCACGCGGCACGGCGCAGGGAACGCCCGCCCCGCTCAGCCGAGTGCTTCACCGAAAGCGAGTCGCATGGTGCTCCCCGTTCTGGGTCGGATAGGCCGCAGCCTGCTGGTGGTGCTGCTGGTCACCATGGCCGTGGTGCTGCTGATGAGCCTGGCGCCGGGCTCGGCCGCCGAGGTGATCCTCGGCGAGGCCGCGACCCCGCAGGCGGTCGCGGCGCTGAACGCGAAACTGGGCCTCGACCAGCCGCTGTGGGCCCAGTACCTGAACTGGCTCGGCGACGCCGTGCGCGGCGACCTGGGCGAGTCGCCGGTGACGGGCCAGCCGGTCACCGAGGCCATTGTGGAGCGACTGCCGGTGACGTTGCAGCTCGCCGTGATGGCCCTGCTGCTCGCGCTGGTCGTCTCGGTGCTGCTGGCCGTCGCCTCCGCGCTGCGTCCGAACAGTCTCCTCGACCGCGCGATCAACGCCGTGTCGTCGGTCTTCCTCTCCGTGCCCGCGTTCATCGCGGGCCCGCTGCTGATCTACGTCTTCGCGCTCCAGCTCGGCTGGTTCCCGGTCACCGGCTGGTCGCGCCTGAGCGACGGCATCGGGCCGAACCTCCTCGGCGCGCTGCTGCCCGCGATCGCCATCGCGCTCACCGAGATCGCGGCGTTCCACCGCGTACTGCGCGCCGACCTGATCGGCACGCTGCGCGAGGACTTCGTCGGCGCCGCACGGGCGAAGGGCATGAGCGGCGCCTACGTGATGCTGCGGCACGCCCTGCGGCCGTCGTCGTTTTCGCTCATCACGCTCGCCGGCATCAACCTGGGCAGGCTCATCGGCGGCACCGTGATCGTCGAGTCGCTCTTCGCCCTGCCCGGGCTGGGCCAGCTGCTCGCGACGTCGATCGTCACCCGCGACGTGGTGACGGTCCAGGGCGTCGTGGCGTTCATCGCCGTGGTCTACGTCGGCGTCAACACCGCAGTGGACCTGAGCTACCGGTTGATCGACCCGAGGATCAGGAAGGTGGCCGCGGCATGACCACCCACTCCCACGCCGTCGCCGGTGTCGCGGCGCAGGCCGAGCCCGCCGTCCCCCGCGTGCGGCGGACCCGCTCGGTACTCGTCGTGCTCGCCTACGCGTGGCTGTTCATGGTGATCGCGGTGGCGTTGCTGGCCGACGTGCTGCCGCTGACGTCCTACGCCACGCCCGTCGGCTTTCCTCGGCAGGGCCCGCAATGGGGCTCGCTCGACCTGTTGCTGGGCACCGACACCCAGGGCCGCTCGATCCTCGCGCGCTGCATCCACGGAGCCCGCGTCTCGCTCGTGGTCGGCGCGGTCGCCGGTCTGCTGGGCTTCGTGATCGGCACGATGCTCGGCATGCTGGGCGGTTACCTCGGCGGGAAGTTCGACTCGCTCGTGCGCCTGATCGCCGACACGATGCTGGCCTTTCCCCCGCTGATCCTGCTGCTGGCCCTGTCGTCGATCCTCACCCCGAGCGTGCGGACGCTGCTGGTGGGACTGACGCTCCTCGTCGTGCCCACGTTCACGCGGCTGGCGCGGGCCAACACTCTGGCGTGGTCGGCGCGCGAGTTCGTGCTCGCCGCCAGGAACATGGGCGCGGGACACCGGCGCATCCTCCTCAAAGAGATCCTGCCCAACGTGCTGCCGGCGCTCGGCGCGTACCTGCCGATCGTCATGGCCGCCCTGATCGTGGCCGAGGGCTCCCTGAGTTTCCTCGGCCTCGGCATCCCACCACCCACGCCCAGCTGGGGCGGGATGATCTCCGACGGCAAGGACGCCATCGCCGACTTCCCGCACCTGGTGTTCATCCCCGCACTCGTCATCTTCCTGACCGTCTTCTCGCTGAACCAGGCAGGCGACCACCTGCGGCAGCGGTTCGACCGCACCCTCCACGACTGACCGGCCATCCGGTCTCGTTCCTTCCCGTTCCCCGAACCCTGATGAGAGGTCGACGATGATCCGAAGCAGGCGTTTCCCGGCCGCCGTGGCGGCGTGTCTCGGCGCTCTCGTACTGGCGGCCTGTGGCGGAAGCCCGTCCGCGGGAAACTCGGGCGAACCCGTCGGCGACCCGGTGGTGGGCGGCACCGCCAACGTGCTCCAGATCGGCGAGCCCCGCAGCCTTGATCCGGCGGTGCTGTCCAACGCGTGGGTGCTCAACGCCTTCCTCGGCAATGCCTTGTACGGCACGCTGCTCACCAATGACACCCGCTCCGGCGAGATCCAGTACAAGCAGGCCGAGAGCTTCGACACCACCGACGACGGCGCCACGTTCACCCTGAAACTGCGCGAGGGGCTGACGTTCAGCGACGGCAGTCCGCTGAACGCCGAGGCCGTGAAGTTCAACTGGGACCGGCTGAAGGACCCCGAGCTCGGCTCCACCAGCGCGCAGGAGGCGTCGATGATCGCCTCGACGGAGGTGGTCGACGCGCGCACGCTGAAGATCACGATGGCGGAGCCGGTGCCGAACTTCGCGTGGTCGGTGCTCACCACCGCGCTGAACTGGATCGCGTCGCCGAAGGCGCTGCAGGCGGGCCGGGAGTCGTTCGACGCCGAACCCGTCGGTGCCGGGCCCTACACGCTCGAACAGTGGACCCGCCAGGACCGCATCGAGCTCGCGAAGAACCCGGAGTATTGGGACGCGCCCAAGCCGTACCTCGACCACGTCACGCTGCGCACTGCCGCCGACCCCACCCAGCGCGTCAACACGATGATCAGCGGCGGCGCCGACCTGTCCATCGAGACGAACTGGACGATGCTCGCCAAGGCCGAGGAGGCCGGTCTCCAGACCGACGTGGTGCCGCTCAACGGCGGGCAGTACATCGTCATGAACATGCGCAAGGCACCGTTCGACGACGTGCGGGCACGCCGCGCCGTCGCCGCCGCGCTCGACCTCAAGGCGATGGACGTCGTGGTGTACAGCGGCAAGGGCAAACTCGTGCCGTCGCTGTTCACCGAGTCCTCCCGGTTCCACACCGGACAGAAACTGGCAACGCAGGACAAGGCGGAGGCGCAGCGGCTCTTCGACGAGCTCGCCGCGGACGGCAAGCCGGTCAGGTACACGTTCACGTCCTTCGCGACGCAGGAGAGCCGGTCCCTCGCCGAGGGCGTGCAGGCGCAGCTGTCGGCGTTCCGCAACGTCACCGTGGACGTGAAGACCGTCGACCTCTCCGAGACGGCGCGGCTCTACACCACGCACGACTACGAGATGATGATCTCCTCCGCGCACTTCGCCGACCCCGAACCCCGCCTGTGGACGGCGTTCCACAGTGGATCGCGGGCCAACATGTCGGGCATCGCGGACGAGCGGCTCGACGCCGCGCTCGACGCGGGCCGGACTGCGACCACGCTGGAGGACCGCAAGGCGGCCTACCGGACCGTGCAGGAAAGGCTGATCGAGCTGGTGCCCGGCGTCTTCTACACGCGGACCTCGCCTTCGGTGATGGCGGCGCAGAACGTCCACGGCATCACGCAGTACGGCCAGGGCTCGCTGTTGCCCGAGGAACTGTGGATCGAGGAGTGACGGGAGGCCGTGGCCGATCATGAGTGCTGAACCCGTGCTGCAGGTCCGCAACCTGCGTGCCCACATCGGCACCGCGCGCGGCACCGTGCGGGCGGTCGATGACGTGTCCCTCGACGTCGACCGCGCGCAGGCGCTGGGCGTGGTGGGCGAGTCCGGATCCGGCAAGTCCGTGATGGCCAAGGCGATCATGGGCCTGCTGCCGCCGAGAGCGGCGTGCTCCGGCGAGGTCCTGTTCGAGGGCAGGGACCTGCTCTCGTTGCCGCGCAAGGAACGCGCCCAGATCTGGGGCAAGCAGATCGCGATGGTGTTCCAGGACCCTGGCCGCTCCCTCAACCCGGTGGTGCGCATCGAACGCCAGCTCACCGAGGGCATGCGCAGGCTGCTCGGCACGAGCAGGTCGGAGGCGAGAGGCAAGGCGCTGGAGCTGCTGAGCGAGGTCGGCGTGCCCGATCCCGAGCGGAGGCTGCGCAACTACCCGCACGAGCTGTCCGGAGGCATGCGCCAGCGCGTGATGATCGCGATCGCGCTGGCATGCGAGCCCGACCTGCTCATCGCCGACGAGCCCACCACCGCGCTGGACGTGACGATCCAGCGGCAGATCCTCGATCTGCTGCGCCGGGTGCAGCGCGATCGCGGGATGTCGCTCGTGCTCATCAGCCACGACCTCGCGGTCGTCGCCGGGCGCACCGACCGGGTCGCCGTGATGTACGCGGGCAGGCTCGCCGAGGTCGGCGCCACCAGGTCGGTGTTCGACAGCCCCCGGCACCGTTACACGCACGCCCTGCTGGAGGCCACCCCCGCGCTCGACCACGAGCGCAACGCGCCGCTGCGCCTGATACCCGGTTCGCTGCCCGACCCGACCGCCCCGCCACCGGGCTGCCGGTTCACGGCGCGCTGCGCCCAGGTCGAGGACGACTGCCGCGACCCTGGCCCGAGCATGGCCCTGGTCGGCGCCGACCACTACGCGGCGTGCACCCGCCCGGTGGCCGCCGGTGACGCGCCGCCGCTGCCCGTGGGAGGTGGTTCCGGTGGCCGGTAGCGGAACTGCGCACCTGCGTGGCGACGAGGCGCTGCTGAGCGTGCGGGATCTCGTGGTCGAGTACCCCGGCAAGGCCGGGACCGTCCGGGCGGTGTCCGGGGTCAGCTTCGACGTGCTGCCCGGCGAGACGCTCGGGATCGTCGGCGAGTCCGGCTGCGGCAAGTCCACCACCGGCCGGGCACTGCTGCGGCTCGACCGCCTCACCGGTGGGCGGATCTCGTTCGAGGGCGAGTCGATCGAGCAGACGAGCGAGCAGCGCATGCGCACGCTCCGGCGGCACATGCAGATGATCTTCCAGGATCCGGTGGCTTCGCTGAACCCGAGGCGCTCGGTCAGGGACATCGTGGTGGAGGGCCTCGCGATCGCCGGCGCCACGGCAGCGGAGCGGGAGCAGGCGTCCGCCGGCGTCCTCGACAAGGTCGGCCTCTCGGGCGAGCGGTTCGCGGGCATGCTGCCGAGGCAGCTCTCCGGAGGGCAGGCCCAGCGGGTCGCGATCGCGCGCGCACTCGCGGTGGGTCCGCGCCTGCTGCTGTGCGACGAGCCGGTGTCCGCATTGGACGTCTCGGTGCAGGCGCAGATCCTCAACCTCCTCGCGGAGCTGAAGGCCGAGTACGACCTGACCGTGCTGTTCATCGCCCACGACCTCGGGGTGGTGCGCACGATCAGCGACAACGTCATGGTCATGTACCTGGGCAAGGTCTGCGAGTTCGGCGACGCCGTGGGCGTCTACGACGAGCCAGCGCACCCCTACACGAAGGCACTGCTCGACTCGGTCCCGCTGACCGACCCCGACCGAGGCTTCGCCGGTCCCGCTCTGGAGGGCGACGTGCCGTCGCCGCTTGCGCCGCCGTCTGGTTGCCGGTTCCGCACCCGGTGCCCGCTGGCGCAGGACCGGTGCGCCGCCGAGGAACCGCAGCTGCGCGAGGTCCGGCCGGGACAGTACGCGGCCTGCCACTTCCCGCTGTACCAGGCGGATCCGGCGACGAACGGGGCGGCGTGATGGTGGAGAACGAACCGGTGGCGCTCGTCTTCGAGGACCAGGCGTACACCCGCGCGGAACTGGACGCCCTCTCCGCCGGCCTCGCCGCGACCCTCTCCGCGCGAGGCGTGCGGGCGGGCGACCGGGTGGCGCTCATGTCGTCGAACCGGCCCGAGTTCGTGGTCGCGGTGCGGGCGATCTGGCGGCTGGGCGCGGCGGTCGTGCTCATCAGCCCGGCGTGGAAGCGCGCGGAGGTGCGGCACGCACTGGAAGTGACCGACGCGGCCCACGCGGTCGGCGACCACCCGGTGCTCGCGGGCCTGCGGCCGATGCTGTCGCTGGAGGAGCCCATCGCGCCGGGTGACCCCGGCTCCGAAGCCCCCGATCCGGACAGCGACGCCGTGCTGGTGTTCAGCTCCGGCACCACGGGGATGCCGAAGGCCGTGCGGCACACGCACCGCTCGTTCGCCGCCGCCGTGCGCCACTGGCGCGACGCGCTGGAGCTGGGCCCGGCCGACCGCATCCAGATCGTCACCCCGCCCTCGCACATCCTGGGGCTGCTCAACATCGTCACCGCGCTGGAGTCCGGCACGTGGGTGCGGCTGCACCGCCGGTTCGACCTCGATCGCCTGCTGCACCACATCCAGTCCGACCGGATCACCGTCGAGATGGCCGTCGCGCCGATCGCGCTGGCGATCGCCTCACATCCGGAGCTGGAGTCCTACGACCTCTCGTCGCTGCGCTACATCATGTGGGGCGCCACGCCGGTGACGCCGAGCGTCGCCGAGACCGTGACCAGGCGGACCGGCGTAGGGTGGGTCCCCGCCTACGGGGCCAGCGAGCTTCCGGTGATCGCGTGCAACCCGCTGAAGGGCGCCCGGCTCGACAGCGCGGGCAGGGCCGTTCCCGGCGTCACGCTGCGGGTGGTGTCGCTCGAGACCGGCGAGCCGGTCGCGCCCGGCGAGACCGGTGAGATCCAGGCGAAGGCCGAGTCGCTCATGGCCGGGTACCTGCCCGCCGAGGCGACCCAGGAGGCGTTCCACGACGGCTGGTACCGCACCGGCGATGTCGGCCACCTCGACGCCGACGGCTGGCTGCACCTCACCGACCGCTCGAAAGAGATGATCAAGGTCAAGGGCTTCCAGGTCGCGCCCGCCGAGGTCGAGGCGGTGCTGCACGGGCACCCCGCCGTCGCCGACTGCGCGGTGTTCGGCGTGCCCGACCCGTCCGATGGCGAAGCGGTGATCGCGGCCGTCACCACGGCGGAACCCGTCGAGGCCGAGAAGCTCATCGCGCTGGTCGGGGAGTCGCTCGCCTCCTACAAGCGCCCGCGCGAGGTCGTGTTCGTGCCCGAGATCCCGCGCCTGCCCTCCGGCAAGGTGCTGCGCCGAGTTCTCAAGGAGAGCCATGGACGTCCGGCTGACCAGTGAGCAGCGGCAGCTGCGCGACGCGGCCGCGAAGCTGGCCGACGACCTCGGCCCGGGGTCGGTTCAGGAGCTGACCGACGACGACCGCGTCGCGCGGCTGGACAAGGCGGTCGACGGCACCGGCTGGCGCTCGCTGCGCGCCGACGGCGCGTCCGGGGTGGAGGTCGCGATCGTCGCCGAGGAGTTCGCCCGAGGCCTGGTCGACGCGGCGTTCGGCGGCCCCGTGCTCGCCGGCGAGCTGACCCGGCACCTCGGTGGAGACGCCGCGGCGGACACCATCGCCGTGGCGGGACACGCCAGGGACGCCAGGGGCGCACGCCGCGCGCTCGCCCTCGACGGCGGCCGGGTGCTGGCACACGGGCTCGGCGCCGCCGTCGCCGGCGCGGACCTGACCCGGCACACCGCCGAGGTCACCGGCGCGCCGGAGCCGCTCGGGACGCTGCAGGCGGACGCCGCCGGACGCTGGTCCGCGCTGGCGCTGGTCGTGACGTCCGCCGATCTGGTCGGCGTCTCCCGCGGCGCGCACGCGCTCGCGTGCGACTACGCGAAGGTCCGCGAGCAGTACGGCAACGCGATCGGCTCGTACCAGGCCGTGGCCCATCTGCTGGCCGAGGGACTCGCCCTCATCGAGGGTTCCGTGAGCGTCCTGCGGCACGCGGCGTGGGCGGTCGACGAGCTTGGCCCCGCTGAGGCCGTGCGGGCCGCCCGGATCGCGAAGCTCTACTGCGCGCGGGCCGCGCGGACCGTCTGCGAGACCGCCATCCAGGTGCACGGCGGCATCGGCAACACCTGGGAGTGCCTCGCGCACGTGTACCTGCGCAGGGCGCTGGCCTCGACCGACCTGTTCCCCGTCCGACTGGAGGACATCCACAGTGGACTTTCGTGACTCGCCGGAGGAGGCCGCGTTCCGCGCCCGGCTGCGGTCCTGGCTCGCCGAGCGGGCCGGGACGTTCCCGGCCGCGGGTGACGAGTACTGGGCGCGGCAGGGCGAATGGCACCAGGCGCTCTACTCGGCCGGGTTCTTCGGCCTCTCGTGGCCCAAGGAGTACGGCGGGCACGAGCTGCCGCCCGTCTACGACGTGATCCTCGACGAGGAGCTCGCACTCGCGGGCGCGCCCGCCCGTCCCAGCCTCGGCTACCTGGTCCAGGGGCTCGGCAGGCACGGCAGCGAGGAGCTGCGCAGGCGGTTCCTGCCCGGCATGATCGACGGCACGCAGCGGTGGTGCCAGGGCTTCAGTGAACCCGGCGCGGGCTCCGACCTCGCGTCGCTCACCACCAGGGCCACGCGCGAGGGCGACCAGTGGGTCATCCACGGGCACAAGATCTGGACGAGCTACTCCGACGTCGCCGACTGGTGCCTGCTGCTCGCGAGGACAGACCCCGACGCGCCCCGGCACCGCGGCATCTCCGCGTTCATCGTCTCCATGCACCAGCCCGGCATCGAGCAGCGCCCGCTGCGGATGATCAACGGCGTCACCCGCGAGTTCGGGCAGGTGCTCTTCGACGGGGCGACCGTGCCAGCCGACCAGCTGGTCGGGCAACCCGGGGAAGGCTGGGCGCTCGCCATGACCGTCGTCGGTCACGAACGTGAACCGTCCACATTGGGCTTCTCGGCGCGGTACGGCAAGCTCGTCAGGGAACTCACCGCGCGAGCGGGGGAGCGGGTGCCCGAGGAGCTGGCCTGGGCCGAGGTGGAGGCGGAGATGCTGCGACTGCACGTCCGGCGCCGCCTTTCCGAGCAGCTCGACGGCGTGGTGCACGGGCCGGACGGCTCACTGGACAAGCTGCTGATGACGTGGGTCGAGCAGTCGGTGGGCCACGCGGCACTCGCCGTGGGCGGCACCGACGACCCCGAGCTGCTGGGCGCCTACCTCTACAGCCGTGCGCAGAGCGTCATGGGCGGCACATCGCAGATCCAGAAGAACATCATCGCCTCGCGGATCCTCGGATTGGGAGCCTGACATGTACGACCTGCCGGAAGAGATCGACGTCCGTGCGGACGGTCCACTGAGGATCATCACGCTGAACCGGCCCTCCGAGCTCAACGCCGTCAACGACGCGCTGCACCGGGGGCTGGCCCGGCTGTGGCCCCGCCTCAGCGACGACCGTGCGGCCCGCGCCGCCGTGCTGACCGGTGCGGGCAAGGCGTTCTCCGCGGGCGGCGACTTCGCCTACCTCGACGAGTTGCGCCGCGACCCCGAGCTGCGCGCACGGTCCATCGCGGACGGTCGCGAGATCGTGCTCGGCATGGCCCGCTGCCGGGTTCCGGTGGTGGCGGCGGTCAACGGCCCCGCCGTGGGCCTCGGCTGCAGCCTGGTCGCGCTGAGCGACATCGTCTACCTCGCCGAGACCGCGCACCTCGCCGACCCGCACGTTCAGGTGGGACTCGTCGCCGCGGACGGCGGCCCGCTCACCTGGCCGCTGCACACGAGCATGCACCTGGCCAAGGAGTACGCGCTGACCGGTGCCCGTATCCCCGCACAGCAGGCGCGGGAACTGGGGCTGGCCAACCACGTCGTGGCCGACCCGGTAGCCGAGGCGCTCGCCTGCGCGAAACGGATCGCGGGCCTGCCGAGGCAGGCGGTGGAGAGCACCAAGCGGCTGTTCAACATCCAGCTCGAACGCGCGGTGCTCACGACACTCGACTACGCCACCACCGCCGAGGAGCAGTCCTTCCAGACCGAGGACTTCCGAGCCACGCTGGAGAAGCTGCGCAGCCGGTGAAGCTGAGCCGGGAGGCGCCGGAACTCCCCGCGAGGTCCGGCGCCTCTCGCCTCAGCCCGGCAGCGACTCCGAACGCTGCACCGTGCCCGTGATGCCGGTGGCGTCCTGCCCTGCCAGCAGCACGGCCGCGTCGGCCATCGCCTGCGGCGGCTCCACTGCCTCGGGCGGGATCTCCCGCCCGCTCCCGCCGGCCAGCCAGCCCTCGGTGAGCACGATCCTGGACGGGCTGAGGCAGTTCACGGCGATGTTGTCGGCCTTCAGCTCGGCGGCGAGCCCCAGGTAGAGGCGCTCGACGGCGGCCTTGGACACCCAGTAGGCGTTGGCACCCCGCTCCGTCATGCCGACCCCGGTGGTGGTGATGGCGACCAGCGAGCCACCGCCGCGGGCGCGGACGTGCGGGATCACCGCCCTCGTCACCAGGAACACCCCGGTGAGGTTGACGTCGAGGCACAACTGCCAGCGCCTGAGTGGCGTCGACTCCACGGGCCCGAGCCAGAGCACGCCTGCGTTGGCGATGAGCACGTCGATGCCGCCGAACTCGGCCACCGTCGCGGCAACCGCCGACTCGACCGACTCCTCGTTCGTGACGTCGCAGGGCACCGCGAGCGCCCTGCCGCCGCCGGCCGTGATCCGGTCCGCGACGTCGTGAATCGTCCCTGGGACCTTGCCCTCGCGTTCGGACCGCGCGGCGACCGCGACGGCCGCGCCCGCCTCAGCCAGCGCGAGCGCGACCGTGCGGCCGATGCCGCGGCTGGCCCCGGCCACGAAAGCGACCTTCCCCGCCAGCGTGCCGGTCATTTCGGCGGGAACCTCAGCGCGCCGTCCAGCCGGATGACCTCGCCGTTGAGGTAGTCGTTCTCGCAGACGCTCTGCACCAGCGCCGCGTACTCGGGCGAGCGGCCCATCCTCTTGGGGAACGGCACCTGCGGGCCCCAGTAGGCCTCCAGCTGGTCGCCCGCCTTGCCGTAGGCCGGGGTGAGGAAGGTGCCGGGGGCGATCGTGACCACGCGGACGCCGAGCGGGGACAGGTCGCGCGCTGCGACGAGCGTCATGCCGACCACGCCGCCCTTGGCCGCGGAGTACGGCAGCTGGCCGATCTGGCCCTCGAAGGCCGCGATCGAGGCGGTGTTCACCACCACGCCACGGCCGTTCTCGAGCGGTTCCTGCCTGGCGATCGCGGCGGCCGACAGCCGCAGCACGTTGAACACGGCGGTGAGGTAGACCTCGATGGTGGTGCGGAAGCCCGCGAGGTCGAGCGGCGTGCCGTCCTTGCCGACGAGCCTTCCGCCGCTGGCCGGACCGCCGTGGGTGTCCACCGAGATGCGCAGCGGGCCCTCGGCCTCCGCGGCCGCGATGGCCTCCTGGACGTCGTCCTCGCTGGTGGCGTCGGTGCGCACGTAGCGAACGCCCAGCTCGTCCTCGAGTGCCTTGCCCTTGTCGTCGGCGAGATCGGCGACGACCACCTTCGCCCCCGCCGCGTGCAGGCGGCGGACGGTGGCCTCCCCGAGGCCGCCCGCGCCGCCGACCACGATCGCTGAGCTCCCACTGATCTGCATCTGGCCTTCCCTCTCTTGCAACTGACGCTCTTTAATTGAGAGAATAGCATTCTCATGAACATCAGCATGATTCTTGACATGGTGGCATCGGCCGGTGACAGGGCGGTGGTGACGGCGGGAGGCCGCTCGCTCTCCGCCGCCGGGCTGTCGGACCTCGCGCGCCGGGCGTCCGCGCGGTTCCGTGGCCGCCCGGCCGTCCTCTACCTCGGCACGAACCACCTCGCCTACCCGGTGGCGCTGTTCGGCGCCGCACTGGCCGGGGTGCCGTTCGTGCCACTGAACTACCGGCTCGGCGCACAGCAGCTGGGTGCGCTGCGGGACCGGCATCCCGGCGCGCTCGTGCTCGAATCCGGGGACCTCGACGCGCTGGTGGAGCCGGGCGGTGAGCCCGCGCCCGACGGCGCCGAGCCGGAGTGGGACGGCGACGCGGTCGCCGTGCTCATCTACACGAGCGGCACCACCGCCGAGCCGAAGGCCGCCGTGCTGCGTCACCGGCACCTGCTCGCGTACGTGCTCAACACGCTGGAGTTCGCCTCAGCGGACGAGGGCGACGCGGCGCTCGTCGCCGTGCCGCCGTACCACATCGCGGGGCTGACGAACCTGCTGTCCAACCTCTACACCGGACGCCGCGTGGTCTACCTTCCCGCGTTCGGCGCCGCCGAGTGGCTGGAGACGGTGCGGCGCGAGCGGGTCACACATGCCATGCTGGTGCCCACGATGCTGGCCCGCATCGTGGCCGAAGTGGACGGTGCCGACGCGCGGACCCCGACACTGCGCAGCCTCGCCTACGGCGGCTCCAGGACGCCGAGACCGGTGCTGGAGCGGGCGCTGTCGGTGTTCCCTCGCACCGGGTTCGTCAACGCCTACGGGCTGACCGAGACGGCCTCGACGGTGGCCGTGCTCGGGCCGGAGGACCACCGTGAGGCCCAGGCGTCGGACGACCCCGCGGTACGGGACCGGCTCGGCTCGGTGGGGCGTGCCCTGCCGGGCATCGAGTTCGAGATCCGCACCGAACACGGCACACCGGTGCCGCCGGGGGAGACCGGGCTCGTGTTCGTGCGGGGCGAGCAGATCGCCGGTGAGTACGGCGGGCGCAGCGTCCTGGACGACGACGGCTGGTTCGCCACCCGTGACCTCGGCAGGCTCGACCCCGAGGGTTACCTCTTCGTCGAGGGCCGCGCCGACGACACGATCATCCGCGGCGGGGAGAACATCGCTCCCGCGGAGATCGAGGACGTGCTTCTCGGCCACCCCGGCGTCACCGAGGCCGCGGTGGTGGGGGTGCCCGACCCCGAGTGGGGTCAGCGGCTCGTCGCGGTGCTCGTCGGCGACGGCGAGCCCGAGCAGATCAGGACCTGGGTCCGGCAGCGGCTCCGCTCCTCCAAGACTCCCGACACCATCGTGTTCCGCCCCGAGTTGCCCAAGACCGAGACCGGAAAGCTACTGCGCCGCGTCCTGCTGGCCGATCTGGAGAGAACCCATGCCTGAGGCAGTTGTCGTCTCCGCACTGCGCACCCCCGTCGGCACCGCCGTCAAGGGAACCCTGCGCGACACCACCGCGTTCGACCTCGCTCACCACGTGGTCGCCGCCGCCGCCAAGGGGCTCGACCCCGACCTGGTGGACGACGTCGTGCTCGGCGAGGGGCTCTACGGCGGCGGCGTGCTCGCCCGCCACGCCGCGCTCACCGCGGGGCTCACGTCGGTGGCCGGGCTCGCCCAGAACCGGCACTGCGCCGCGGGCCTTTCGGCCGTGCAGAGCGCCGCGGCGACCGTGCGCGCCGGCATGGACGAGCTCGTGATCGCGGGCGGCGTGAACTCCGCGTCCACCGCGCCCCGCCAGCAGTTCCGCGTGGACGGTGCGTGGGTCGACTGGTTCCCGCCGACCCACCCTGACCGCCCCGACGCCCCCAACCGTGACATGTCGATCACCGTGGGCTGGAATGCCGCGGTCAAGGCTGGCGTCACGCGCGAGGAGATGGACGCCTGGGCGCTGCGCTCACACCGCAATGCCGTTCGCGCGATCGACGAGGGCCGGTTCCACGACGAGATCGTGCCGATCGAGACGCCGCACGGGACGTTCTCCGTCGACGAGCACCCGCGTCGCGACACGAGTATGGAGAAGCTCGCCTCGTTGAAGCCGCTCCACCCGGAAATCGAAGGTTTCAGCATCACCGCGGGCAACGCGTGCGGGGGCAACGACGGCGCCGCCGCACTGACGGTCGCGAGCGACCGGCTCGGGCTGCCCGCGCTGGCGACGGTGCGGGCCTGGGCCAGCGTCGGTGTCGATCCGGCCGAGACGGGCCTCGCGCCGGTCAAAGCCATTCCCAAGGCGCTCGCCAGGGCGGGACTGTCCACTCAGGACGTGGACCTGTTCGAGATCAACGAGGCGTTCGCCGCGATGTGCGTCGCCACGGTGCGGCTGCTCGAGCTCGACCCCGAGCGCGTCAACGTCAACGGTAGCGGCTGCTCGCTCGGCCACCCGGTCGCCGCGACCGGTGCGCGGATGCTCGTCACGCTCGTGCACGAGCTGCGCCGCCGGGGCGGCGGCACCGGGGTCGCCGCGATGTGCGCGGGCGGTGGCATGGGCTCGGCCGTGGTGCTCGACGTCCACGCCCCGTGACCGGGAGGGCGGGGCCGCGCGCGGCCCCGCCCGCTCAGGCCATCGCCGCGACCACCTGCGGCAGGTCCACCGTCGAGCGGATCCCCGGCTCGGCCGCGCACACCATGGGAACGGCGTTCACCGCGCGGTTGGCGGTGTAGCCGGGCGAGACCGAGGCCATCCGCTCCAGCGGCACGGGAAAGCGGATGTCGATGTCCAGCGGCGCGTCGCCGTCGACCGTGACGCGCCAGCCGGTGTCGCGCAGGTCCCACGCCGGTTCGAGGTCGGTGGTGCAGTACCACGTGGCGCGGAACGTCAGCAGCGGCGCGCCGTCGCGCATGCCGAGCGCGCTGATGCGCTGCCCGGCGACGGTGCCCGCTTCCACGGTGCCCGCGGCTATCTCGACGGTCCGGCGCGCGGTCGCGAGCTCACCGGTCGCCTCGACGGAGTCGAGCGGCACGGACAGCGCGTCGGCGACCAGCCGGAGCGAGGGGCCGAAGCTGGTCCTGGCGTGGGTGAGCCTGCGTTCGTCGAAGGTGGACGGTGACCGGCCGAAACCCATGACGTCGAACAGCATCGCGGGCGAGTCGCGCTGGGAGAGGTCGGCGTACTCGTCGATCCGCAGCCGCTCCAGCCGCCGCTGGATCGAGGTCAGCACCAACGGCACGGCCTCGGTGATGAAGCCGGGACTGCTGCCAGTGCTGTGGATCGATGTGCCGCCCTCGGCGCAGGCGGCCTCGATCCGTTGCCGCAAAGCGGGTTCCATCCCTGCCGGATGATGGAACTCCCCGCGCGTGGTCACGATATTCGTGCCTGCCGCGAGCAGCCGGCACACCACGTCAGCGTCGCACCGCAACGGCATGTACAGCACGCAGTCGGCGCCGAGCGCGAGGATCTCGTCTGCGTCGCCGGTGGTGGTGACGCCCACCGGGCCGCGTCCGCACAGCTCTCCGGCGTCACGGCCGGCCTTGTCCGGGGAGTGGACGTAGACGCCGGCGAGGTCGAGGACGGGATGGTCGAGGACGGCACGCAGGGCGTGCGTGCCGATGTTGCCGGTGGCCCACTGGACCACGCGGATCGGACTGACGGGCATCTGACACCTCGTTGTGTACGGGGCACCGCGCGCCTGGTGCCTAGTGCCGGAAGCGGAGCAGGGCCTCCTGCGCGAAGGACGCGACGAGTGAGGCTTCCTCGGTGAGCACGTCGCCCCTGCCGAAGCACCGGCCGTGTGCGATGACGGGGCTGTGCTGGCGCAGCAGCAGCCAGCCGTCGTCGCTGCGGAACGGGCGGTGGAACCACACGGTGTGGGACGTGACGGCCGAGACGAACATCGTTCCCGCGTCGCGCTGGCTGACGCCGCCGAGCGGGCGCAGGGCGGTGCCGATGAGGCTGAGGTCGGTGGCGTAGGCGGTGAGCGCGGGAGCCAGCTCCCCGCTCACCTCGGGCGTGCGCATCCACAGGTCGAGCTCGGGCCGCGCGGCGGCGGGGGAGTCGAGGTCCACGGTCATCCTCGTCTCCCAGGGCAACAGGTCGAGCTCCACCCGATGTTCCTCGCCGGGAACCGCGGGCAACGCAGGGACGGTCTGGCGGTCCACGCCGTCCTCGGCGGCGTGCATCGACACCGACGCCGTGGCCGCGACGCCCCCGCTCTGTCTGGCCACGATGGACAGTGATGCGAACGAGCGGCCCTCGTGGTGGCGGCACACCTCGTAGCGGACGGGCTCGTCTGCCCTGCCTTCTTTGGGGAAGAGAACGTGCAGCGACTTGACCGCCTTGCCGGGGCACGTCAGGCACGCCGCGCGCACGAACTGGGCCAGCAGCTGCCCGCCGAACAGCCGGTGGTAGCTCAGCTCCAGGTTGCGTCCTTCGAGCACGCCGGCCGTGGCCGGGCCGGCGTCATCCGCGTGCGGGTGCAGATCGAGACAGTCGAGAAGGTCCGTCCACAGATCGCCCATCTCCTGAGTGTAGGGGAATTCTACATTCAGGAGAATACTGTTCTCGCTGTGTGCTCAGTGGTAGGTGATGCCGTTGGCGCAGAAGTCCCAGATCTCGTCGGCGGTCAGCGGGTTGGCGGTCTCGTCGTCGGGTGAGCCGCTGGACTGTGCGTTGAACATCACTGTCTGCATGATCAGCGCGGCCGTGCGGCGCGGCTTGACGTCCGGCGACAGCAGGCCGGCCTCCTCCGCGTCGGTGAGCAGCTCGGTGAAGACGGCGAGCACCGGCGTGTGGGCGACCTTCACCTCGGTCGGATGCGAGACCAGCAGCTGGGGTGCGAAGTCGGTGAACAGCGGACGGCGGGCGTCGGGGTCGGGCCTGCAGAGCTCGAACAACAGCTGCACGGCGACCTTGAGCCGGTCGAGTGGTTCCTTCTGGCCGGATGCGGCGGCGCGGATCTGGTCGGCGGTGCGGTTGAGGGCATCCTCGAAGAGGGCGAGCAGCAGCTCGTGCTTGCCGTCGAAGTGCAGGTAGAAGCTGCGTAGCGACTGGCGAGAACGGTCTACCACCTCCTGCACGGTGAAGTCGGTGGTGCCCTTCTCGTCGATGATCACCTGTGCGGCGTCGAGGAACCGCTGCACGCGCTGCTCGGCCCGCACCTTGGCGGCCTTGATGGAGCGCTCGACGGCGCGCTGCCGCCAGGCGGGCTCTTCGCTCGGGCTGCTCACCGCCGGATCCGTCCTTCGTGGCACAGGAACAACATAACCGCACTGTACCGGTACGTCTCGCCTGTTCGGCGACTCGGCTCGGGGGTGTCGGGGAAGTCTGCTCCGGGGTGTTGGAGCGTGGTCACGGTCCTGCGGAAATGGGCTTCTCCTTTTTGGAGATCGTTGCTATCGTCCTACGTGGCGACAAGACCGGAGGACCACCACATGGCACACTTCACCAAGCCTGCTGAGGGCAGCTGGACCGAGCACTTCAAGATCGGCACCGAGCCGCTTTCCTACGAGGACTCGGTGTCACCGGAGTTCTACGAGCTGGAGCGGGACGCCATCTTCCGCCGGACCTGGCTCAACGTCGGCCGGGTCGAGCAGTTGCCGAGGAAGGGCAGCTACTTCACCAAGGAACTGGACGCGGCGCGGACGTCCATCGTGGTCGTGCGCGGCAACGACGGTGAGGTGCGCGCCTTCCACAACGTCTGCAGGCACCGCGGCAACAAGCTGGTGTGGAACGACTACCCGCGCGAGGAGACCAGCGGCTTCTGCCGCCAGTTCACCTGCAAGTACCACGCGTGGCGGTACTCGCTCGAGGGCGAGCTGACGTTCGTTCAGCAGGAGGGCGAGTTCTTCGATCTCGACAAGTCCGACTACGGGCTGGTCGGGGTGCGGGCGGAGGTGTGGGAGGGCTTCATCTTCGTGAACCTCGACCCCGAGAACACCACGCCGCTGCGGGAGTACCTCGGCGAGTTCGGCAAGGGCATCGAGGGCTACCCGTTCGACAAGCTGACGCAGGTCCACAAGTACCGCGCGGAGATCGGCAGCAACTGGAAGCTGTTCATCGACGCCTTCGCCGAGTTCTACCACGCGCCGATCCTGCACGGCGGCCAGTACGAGCCCGAGGAGCGGGCGAAGATCCAGAAGTACGGTTACCAGGCGCTGGCCTACGACGTCGACGGCCCGCACAGCCTGGTGTCCTCATGGGGCGGCATCGCCCCGCCGCAGGAGCCGAAGATGGTCAAGCCCATCGAGCGCGCGCTGCGCAGTGGCCTGTTCGGCCCGTGGGACGCTCCCGACATCGGGCTCACCACCGAGCAGTTGCCGCCCGCCATCAACCCGACCCGCGATCCCCGCTGGGGCATGGACTCGTTCGTGTTCTTCCCGAACTTCATGCTGCTGATCTGGCGGCCCAACTGGGTGCTGACCTATCACTACTGGCCCACCTCGTACAACACACACATCTTCGAGGGCACCGCCTACTTCGTCCCGCCGAAGAACGCCTTCGAGCGCCTGCAGCAGGAGCTCGCCGTGGTCTCGTTCAAGGAGTACGGCCTGCAGGACGGCAACACCCTCGAGGCCACCCAGACCATGCTCGAGTCCGGCACCGTGACCGACTTCCCGTTGTGCGACCAGGAGATCCTCCTCCGGCACCTGCACAACACCGCCGGTCAGTACGTGCGCGACTTCCAGCAGCGGCAGGCGAAGCCCGCCGCGGCGAGCCGTTCCTGAGCCTTCGAGGAGAGACGATCATGGCCAATGTCCTGCCCCCCGAGTTCGCCGACCTGGAGCCGTTCGCGGACTGGGCGATCCCGACCGAGCGGGCGCGCTACGCCAAGCGGATCGCCAGTAGCATGGACGAGCTGCAGGCGTTCTACGACGCTGCCTACCCACGCCTGGAGAGCAGCACCGAGTACCTGCAGCGGGTCTCGATGGACGACATCGGCGAGGAGGAGAAGCACCTCCTGTGGCTGTTCTGCTCGTTGGTGACCGTCGCCTTCCCGGTGGAGGCCTGGCGGCAGGCCCGCGTGCCGGACAGCGGTGCCTCCAGCATCGACGCCGTCGTCGAACCCGCTGTCTGAGGACCGGACAGTGGGCCGAACGCGCGCACCGCAACCACCGATCCACCTGCGTGCCGCCCGGATGCTCGACGTGGACAAGGGCGAGCTCGTCGAACCCGGCGAGCTCCTCGTCCAGGACGGCCGCATCGTCGAGGTCGCGCCCACCACGGTGCCCGAGGGCACCGTGGTGCTCGACCTCGGCGACGTGACACTCCTGCCGGGGCTCATGGACATGGAGGTCAACCTCCTGCTCGGCGGCCCCGACCACCGCAGCCCGCTCAACCCCGTGCAGGACGACCCCGCCGTGCGCACCCTGCGGGCGGTAGCCAACGCGCGCCGGACCCTGCGGGCAGGGTTCACGACCGTGCGCAACCTCGGCCTGTTCGTGCAGACGGGCGGCCTGCTGCTCGACGTCGCGCTGAAGAAGGCCATCGACCTCGGGTGGATCGACGGCCCGAGGGTCGTGCCCGCCGGGCACGCCATCACACCGACGGGCGGGCATCTCGACCCCACGATGTTCCAGGCCTTCGCCCCGCACATCATGCCGCTGACGGTGGAGGAGGGGATCGCCAACGGCGTGGCCGAAGTGCGTAAGGCGGTCCGCTACCAGGTCAAGCACGGCGCGCGGGTGATCAAGGTGTGCGCGTCGAACGGGGTCATGTCGCACACCGGCCCCGCCGGTGCGCAGCAGTACTCCGACGAGGAGCTGCGGGCCATCGTGGACGAAGCGCACCGGGCGGGGCTCAAGGTCGCCGCGCACTGCATGGGCGACGACGCCATCCGGGCCGCGCTCGACGCCGGCATCGACTGCATCGAGCACGGCTCGCTCGCCACCGAGGCGACGCTGAAGCGCATGCTGGAACGGGAGACCTTCCTGGTGGCCACCACCTATCTCACCGAGGGCATGGACACCTCCAACGCGGCGCCCGAACTGCAGGCCAAGGCGGCGGAGGTCTTTCCCCGCTCGCGGGCGACGATCAGCAGGGCCATCGAGCTGGGCGTGCGCATCGCGTGCGGCACCGACGCGCCGGCGATCCCGCACGGGCGCAACGCGAGGGAACTGCTCGCGCTCGTCCAGCGCGGGATGACGCCGCTGCAGGCCATCCGGGCCGCCACCACCGTCGCCGCCGAGCTGATCGACGCCGACGACCGGGGCCGCCTCGAAGCGGGACTGCTCGCCGACATCATCGCGGTGCCCGGCGACCCGCTGGCCGACATCGGCGTCACCGAGCAGGTCCGGTTCGTGATGAAGGGCGGCCAGGTGTACCGCGACGACCGGGAGCGGTCCACATGAGACCGGCAGCGGGCAGGGTCGCCGTCGTCACGGGCGCCGCTTCGGGCATCGGCCTCGCCGTGGCGCGGCGGCTGGCCCGCGACGGCGCGCGCGTGGCCGTGTTCGACCTCGACGGCGCCGCGGCGCGGGCGGCGGCCGAGCGGATCGAGGCCGACGGGGGCGCGGCGCTGCCCGCGGCCGTCGACGTCGCCGACCGCGTGAGCATCGACGAGGGGCTTGGCGTGGTGCGTGAACGCTTCGGGCCGGTATCGATCCTGGTGAATTCCGCGGGCAAGGATGGCTTCAAGAAGTTCCTCAACATCACCGACGAGGCGTGGCAGCGGATCCTCGCCGTCAACCTCACGGGCACGTTTCATTGCTGCCAGGCCGTGGTGCCGGACATGGTGGATACGGGCTGGGGCCGCATCGTCACCATCTCGTCCTCCAGTGCGCAGAGCGGGCAGCCGTTCATGACGCACTACGTGGCCTCCAAGGCCGGTGTCGTGGGTTTCACCAAGGCACTCGCGCTGGAGCTGGGACCGCAGGGCATCACCGTGAACACGATCCCGCCCGGGTTCATCGACACCCCGATGACCCGGCGCAACGAGGCCCGCGGCTTTCTCGGCGGCGGCGTGGACCACCACGCCGCGCGCACTCCGGTGCGCAGGCCCGGCACGCCGGACGACATCGCGGCGGCGTGCGCGTTCCTCGTGAGCGAGGAGGCCGGATACGTCACCGGCCAGGTCTTCGGCGTCAACGGCGGCCGCAACACCTGAGCGCGATCAGAGTTCGACCAGCCGGGGCGCCCTGCCGTTCTCACGCAGCGCCGCCCCGGCCTCGCGGGTCAGTTCCCGCGCGCTGCCGAGCAGGCCGTCGAGCACGAGCGCGCGCCGCATGTGCCGGTGCAGCTCGTGCTCGGCGGTGAAGCCGATGCCCCCGAGCACCTGCTGGCAGTGCCGGGCCGCGGTCAGCGCCGCCTGTCCCGCGGCCGCCTTCGCCAGCAGCGAGCCGAGCTCGTCCCCGGAGGCCGCGAGCGTGGCCTCCGCGCCCTCGATCGCCACGAGCGTCTCGGCGAGCCGGTGCCGCACGGCCTGGAACGACGCGATGGGCTTGCCGAACTGCGTTCGCTCGAGCGCGTGGGTGCGGGCCAGCTCCAGCATGGCCTTGGCGGTGCCCACGAGCCACCAGCCGAGTGCCCTCCGGCCTTCGGCGAGCGGAACGGGCTCGCTCCCTGCGGCGCGATGGAGCGGCAGCTCGGGGTCCAGCGCCGCGCTCGGCTGGTGGGTGCGTTCCCACCGCACCCACCAGCCGCCGGCGTAGGGCAGGGCCACCGTGCCGCCCGCCTCGCCACCGGCCGCCGTGAGCACGACGTCGTTGATGAGCGGTGCGTGCGCGCCGGTTTCGCCGAGCAGGGAGAACACCGTGGAGATCGCCACCTCGCGTGCCTCCGTGAGCAGCTCGGCCCAGCCCAGGCCTGCCAGGACCTCGTCGAGGCCGGTGCCCGAGAGCGACGTCATCGTCTTGCGCAGCGTCTCGGCCAGCAGGTCGAGCTCGGTGGTGTCCACGGTCATTCCCTTCCCAGGCCGAGCAGCCTGCGGGCGATGATGTTGCGCTGGATCTCGGCGGTACCGCCGTAGATCGTCGCCGCGCGCGAGTACAGGAACTCGGACCGCCAGGGCGACTCGTCCAGCTCCAGCACGCCGGGCAGGAGGTCGCGGGCGGTGTCGAAGAGGCGCTGTTCCGCTGTGGCCAGCAGCACCTTGTCGACGGAGGTCTCCGGGCCGAGCTTCGCGCCGTCGGCGAGGCGCCGCTGCGTCGCGTGGGAGCGGCAGCGGATCGTATGCAGCGCGAGAAACGCGGCGCCGAGCGCGCTGTCGTCGGCGGAGGACGTCTCGGCGGTGAGCCGGTCCAGCCGCGTGTAGAGGTGTGCGATCCGGTGCCAGAAACACGTCGACCGCTCGTGCGGCAGCAGGTCCATCGCCACGCGCCAGCCGTCGCCGGGGCGGCCGAGGATCCGGTCGCCGGGCACCACCACGTCGTCGAGAAAGACCTCGCAGAACTCGTCGCGGCCGTGCATGGTCCGCAGTGGACACACCGTGATGCCAGGGGTGTCCATGTCGAGGAAGAACGCCGTGATGCCGTCGTGGCCCGGCGCGGTGCGGGTGAGCAGGATGCAGCGTTCGGCGAACTGCGCGAGGCTGGTCCACACCTTCTGCCCGGTGACCACCCAGTCGTCGCCGCGGGGCACCGCCCTGGTGGCCAGCGAGGCGAGGTCGCTGCCCGCGCCGGGCTCGGAGAAGCCCTGGCACCATTGCTCGGTGCCGTCGAGTAGTTTTGGCACCATCTCGGTGGCGAGCCGCTTGGCGGCGTAGGCGAGCATCGTCGGCGCGAGCACCTCGACCATCGAGTAGATGCCCGGATCAGCGAGCTCCCGGCTGGTGACCTCCTCGCCGAGCACGGCCCGCAGCACGGCGGGGCCGCCGAGCCCGCCGATCTCCTCCGGCCAGCCGTAGCGCATCCAGCCCGCGTCGTACAGGGCGCGGCGGACGCGGGCCAGCTGTGCGACCTCCCCGGCGAACGAGCCGTCGTGGCCGGGGGAGAGGTCGTGCTCGTCGAGCCAGGCCCGCAGGCCGGACCGGAACTCGTCGGTGTTCATGCCTCGCCGCGCTGGTAGGCGTGCGGGCGGCCCGAGTCGTGGGCGCCGCTGCGGCGGATGAACGTCATCGCCCTGGTGCGCAGCCGCCAGCCGTGTTCGGTGCGCGCGTAGGTGTCGGAGTAGTAGCCGATGCGCATGTCGTGGGTAGCGTGGTCGACGAAGCACAGCGGCTGGGTGCCGGTGGCGGTGTCGCCGTCGAGCTCCACCACGGGCGTGCCGGTGAGGAACAGTCCCTTCGGCGCGGCCTCGACCAGCGCGGGGAACTCGGCGAGGGGGTAAGTGTCGCCGAAGGCGCTGTAGGTGCCGTCCGGAGTGAACACCGCGAGCAGCCCGTCGAGGTCGCCCTTGGTGATGGTCACCGCGTACCGGGCGAGCAGTTGCTGGATCTCCACCAGGTCGTCGGTCGGGGAATCGTTGTGCGCCACGGGGCTACCTTTCGTGTTCCGGTTCGATGCCGAAGGTGTTGAAGGCCATCGCCATCAGGCAGTAGCCGCCGATGGTGAACACCAGGTCCATCCGCTGCCGCTCGTCGAGGCGCTCCCCGAGCGCGGACCATGTCTCGTTGGAGAGCGTGGTGTTCTCGTCCAGCTCGTCGACGGCGCCGAGCACGACGCTCTCGAACTCGTCGGTGGACTTCCCGTGTCCCGCGGCCTCGATCTCGGCCTCGGTCAGACCGAGTTCCGCGGCGAACGCCGCGTGGTGAACCCATTCGTAGGCGCAGTCGCGGCGCCGGGCCACGCGCAGGATCGCCAGCTCGCGCAGCCGGGGCGGCAGCGTCGAGCGCGCCATGAGGTGGGTGCTGAAGCCGAGGAACGCTTTGGCCAGATCCGGGTGGCGGACCAGCGTGGAGAGTGCGACGCCCGCGCCATCGGGATCCTGGCGCTTCCTCGGGACCAGGCCGGCCAGCGCGGCACGTGTCCGGTCGTCCCACTCCTCGGCGGGCAGCGGGGGCAGGCGCATCGGGACCCTCCTACCGGTGAGAATCATATTCTCCATTCTTGATGGCAAGATTTCCATGCGTGCAGCGCCGAGTCAACTCCTCCTCGGCCGAGTTCGTCGGCGCCCCGTGCTCTTGTCCGGCGTCTTCGCGCCCGAAGGTTGATTCTCCTATGATGAGAAGATAGTTTTCTCTGATTGAGAGCACCAGGTTCCTGCCGACCGCGCGAAGGGGACGTCGCATGAGCTCATCAGCATCCACGCTGAGTCCCGGTGACCAGCTCGCCAGCACCGTCTGCACCACGAGGGTGGTGGTCGTCCGCGCCCCGGCCGAGGGCCGGCCGGTGATCACGTGCGGGGGCAGCCCGATGGTCCCCGCGTCGTCGGCGCCCGCGGCGAAGGCGCCCGCGGCCGGCGCCATGACACTCATCGGAAAGCGCTACGTGGACGCGAACGAGACGCTCGAGCTGCTGTGCACCGCCTCGGGCGCGGGCGAGCTCGGCTGCGACGGAGTCCCGATGACCACGAAGGTCGCCAAACCACTGCCAGCCTCGGACTGAAAGGAACCGCCATGCACCGGGACGACATGATCCTCATCAGCGTCGACGACCACATCATCGAACCACCCGACATGTTCGTGAACCACCTGCCGGAGAAGTACCAGAAGGACGCTCCGCAGCTGGTGCACCAGGACGACGGCACCGATGTCTGGAAGTTCCGCGACACGGTGATCCCCAATGCGGCGCTCAACGCGGTGGCCGGGCGGCCCAAGGAGGAGTACGGCATGGAGCCGCAGGGCCTGGACGAGATCCGGCCCGGCTGCTACGACGTGCACGAGCGGGTCAAGGACATGAACGCGGGCGGGATGCTCGCGTCGATGAACTTCCCCTCCTTCCCCGGGTTCGCCGCGCGCCTGTTCGCCACCGAGGACCCCGACTTCTCTCTGTCGCTCGTGCGGGCCTACAACGACTGGCACATCGACGAGTGGTGCGGTGCTTACCCCGGCCGGTTCATCCCGATGGCGCTGCCGGTGATCTGGGACGCCGAGGCCTGCGCCGAGGAGGTGCGCAGGGTCGCGAAGAAGGGCTGCCACTCGCTGACGTTCTCCGAGAACCCAGCCGCCCTCGGTTACCCGAGCTTCCACGACGAGTACTGGAACCCGCTGTGGAAGGCGCTGTGTGACACCAACACCGTGCTGTCGGTCCACATCGGATCGTCCGGTCGGCTCACCATCCCCGCGGTGGATTCGCCGCCGGACGTGATGATCACGCTACAACCGATGAACATCGTCTCGGCCGCCGCCGACCTGCTGTGGTCGCGCGTGATCAAGGAGTTCCCCGACATCCGGATCGCCCTGTCCGAGGGCGGCACCGGCTGGATTCCGTACTTCCTGGAGCGCGTGGACCGGACGTTCGAGATGCACGCGACGTGGACGTTGCAGGACTTCGGCGGAAAGCTGCCGAGCGAGGTGTTCCGCGAGCACTTCCTCACCTGCTTCATCAGCGACTCGCTCGGTGTGAAACTGCGGCACGAGATCGGCATCGACAACATCTGCTGGGAGGCCGACTACCCGCACAGCGACTCGATGTGGCCGGGGGCGCCCGAGGAGCTCGGCGAGGTGATGGATCGCTTCGACGTGCCCGACTCCGACATCGACAAGATGACCTACCAGAACGCTATGCGCTGGTACTCCTTCGAACCGTTCGCGCACGTGCCGAAGGAGCAGGCCACCGTCGGGGCGCTGCGCCGCGCGGCGCAGGACCACGACGTCGCGGTGCGGTCGCGCAGCCACCGGGTGGTCGACCCCTCGGAGAAGCTCGAGGGCTACCGCCAGCGGGCACGCAGGGCCGTCGCCGCGGCCCGGTGAGGACGCAGTGGACTTCGCACTGACGGAGGACCAAGAGCTCATCCGCAAGTCGGTCGCAGGGCTGGCCAGGCGGTTCGACGACCGGTACTGGATGGAGAAGGACCAGGCACACGAGTTCCCCGGCGAGTTCTACGACGCGATCGCCAAGGGTGGCTGGCTGGGCATCACGATCCCGGAGGCCTACGGCGGGCACGGGCTCGGCGTCACCGAGGCGAGCCTCGTGCTGGAGGAGGTGTCGCGCTCCGGCGGTGGGATGAACGCCGCGAGCGCGATCCACCTGTCGATCTTCGGCATGCACCCGGTGGTGGTGCACGGCTCCGAGGAGCTCAAGCGGCGCACGCTGCCGAGGGTGGCGACCGGCGACCTCCACGTGTGTTTCGGGGTCACCGAGCCCGGCGCGGGACTCGACACCTCCCGCATCACGACGTTCGCCAGGCGCGAGGGCGACCACTATGTCGTCAACGGCCGCAAGGTGTGGATCTCCAAGGCGATGGAGTCGGAGAAGATCCTGCTGCTGACCCGCACCACGCGCTACGAGGACGTCGAGAAGAAGACCGACGGGATGACCCTGTTCCTCACCGATCTCGACCGGAGCAGGGTCACGGTGCGGCCCATCCGCAAGATGGGCCGCAACGCCGTCACCTCCAACGAGCTGTTCATCGACGACCTGCAGGTGCCGGTCGAGGACCGGGTGGGCGAGGAGGGCCAGGGCTTCACCTACCTGCTCGACGGGCTCAACCCCGAGCGCATGCTCATCGCCGCCGAGGCACTCGGGCTCGGCAGGGTGGCACTGGACAGGGCCGTGCGGTACGCGGGCGAGCGCGTGGTGTTCGACCGGCCGATCGGCGCCAACCAGGGCATCCAGTTCCCGCTGGCCGACTCGCTCGCGCGCCTGGACGCGGCGGAGCTGGTGCTGCGCAAGGCGACCTGGCTCTACGACAACGGCAAGCCGTGCGGTCGCGAGGCCAACACCGCCAAGTACCTGTGCGCCGACGCCGGGTTCACCGCCGCCGACCGGGCGCTGCAGACCCACGGAGGCATGGGCTACGCCGAGGAGTACGACGTCGCCCGCTACTTCCGCGAGGCCAGGGTCATGCGCATCGCACCGGTGAGCCAGGAGATGGTCCTGAACTACCTGGGCTCACACACACTGGGAATGCCGAGGAGCTACTGATGGCCGACAACACCGGGCTGTTCGACCTCGCGGGCCGTTCCGCGCTCGTCACCGGAGCCGCCGGCGGCATCGGCGCCGCGGTCGCGCGGGCGCTCGCCGGCGCGGGCGCCGCCGTGCTGGTGACCGATGTGGACGGTGCCGCTGCCTCCGCCGTCGCCGAGCGGATCCGCGCTGAGGGCGGCAAGGCCGAGGGCGCCGCGCTGGACGTGCGGGACCGGGCCTCGGCGGACGAGGCCGCCGCCGGCGCCGCCGCGCTCTCCGACGGGCGCCTGCACATCCTCGTCAACAACGCGGGCGTCACGGCGCCCGCGATGTTCCCCGACCTCGACGACGACGGCTTCCGGCGCGTGCTCGACATCCACGTCATGGGCACAGTGCACTGTTCGCAGGCGGCGCTGCCGTACCTGCCGGAGGACGGCACCGGGCGGATCATCAACGTCACCTCGTCCGCGGGCATCACGGGCACGCTCGGCCAGGTCAACTACTCCGCGGCCAAGGCGGGCATCATCGGCGTCACCAAGTCGCTCGCCAGGGAACTGGCCCGCAGGAACGTTCTGGTCAACGCGCTCGCGCCGCTCGCGGCAACGCCGATGACGGAGACCATCCGCACCAACGAGAAGTTCGCGGCGACCATGCTGGCCCGCATCCCGCTGCGCCGCTGGGCAGAGCCGGAGGAGGTCGCCGGCGCTTTCGTGTTCCTCGCCTCCGACGCCGCGTCGTTCGTCACCGGGCAGGTGCTGCCCGTCGACGGCGGCATGGTGATGTGATGCCGGGACCGCTGGCCGGCGTCACGGTGGTCAGCCTGGAGCAGGCGGTGTCCGCGCCGATGTGCAGCCGGACGCTCGGCGACCTCGGCGCCCGCGTGATCAAGGTGGAGAACCCCGGCGGCGGTGACTTCGCCCGCCACTACGACGACGTGGTGAACGGCCTCGCGGCCCACTTCGTGTGGGTCAACCGCGGCAAGCAGTCGGTGACGCTCGACCTCAAGTCCGAGGCCGGGCTGGAGCTGCTGCACCGGCTGCTCGACCGGGCCGACGTGCTGGTGTCCAACCTGACGCCCGGCACCACGGCCCGGCTCGGCATCGCCCCGGCCGACGTCGCCGAGCGGCATCCCGAGCTGATCGCGGTGGAGATCGACGGCTACGGTCCCGGGGGACCGCTGTCGCACAAACGCGCCTACGACCTGCTGGTGCAGGCCGAGTCGGGGGCCTGCGCGATCACGGGATCGCCAGGGGCGCCCGCGAAACCGGGCCCGCCGATGGCCGACGTCTGCTCCGGGCTCTACGCCGCGCTGTCGGTGCTGTCGCTGCTCTACGCGCGCCGCTCCGGCACGATCGCGGTGAGCCTGTTCGACACCATGACCGAGCTGATGGGCTACGCGCTCAACCACGCATGGCACTCCGGCGCCGACCAGCAGCCGCGTGGCATGGGCTCGCCCGCGGTCGCCCCGTATGGCGCCTACCCCACGGCCGACGGGCAGACCGTCGTGCTCGGCACCACCAACGACCGCGAGTGGCAGCGCCTCGCGCGGGAGCTGCTCGGGCGGCCCGACCTCGCCGACGACGAGCGGTTCCGCACCAACTCCGGCCGTGTGCGGCACAGCGAGCTGCTCGACCGCGAGCTCGGCGCGTGGTGCGCCCGGCACGACCTCGCCGCCGTGCAGAAGCGCGCGGACGAGGCCGGCATCGGCAACTCGCGCTTCAACCGCCCGAGTGAGGTCGTGGCCCACCCGCATCTGGCCGCGCGCGAGCGCTGGCGCGAGATCGACACCCCCGCGGGCCGGATTCCCGCGCTGCTGCCTCCTCCGGTGATCGCGGGTTTCGAGCCGCCGATGGGCTCGATCCCCGCGCTCGGCGAGCACACCGACGCCGTGCTGGCCGAACTCGGCCTCGGTGAGCCGGAGATCGCGCTGCTGCGCGAGCAGGGCGCGATCGGAGCCCGGTCGTGACCCGGGTGCTGCTGACCCACGACCGCGGGGGCGTGCGGACCCTGACGCTGAACCGCCCGCACCGCAAGAACGCGCTCGACGCCGAGCTGTGGGACGCGCTGCGTGCCGCGCTCGCGGCGGTGACCGCTGACGGCGGCGTGCGAGCGCTCGTGCTCACCGGTGCCGGAGGCGCCTTCTGCTCGGGTGCCGATCTCGCCGCGGCGCGGGCCGACGCGCACCCCGTGGAGAAGCTGCGCGTGCCCACCGAGGTGACGCTGCTGCTGCACGAGCTGCGGGTGCCGACGATCGCGAAGGTCGCCGGGGTGGCGGTCGGCGCGGGCTGGAACCTGGCACTCGCCTGCGATCTGGTGGTGGCCACGCCCGAGGCGCGGTTCTCGCAGATCTTCGCGCGGCGAGGGCTGTCGCTCGACTGCGGTGGCTCGTGGCTGCTGCCGAAGCTCGCCGGGCTCCAGCAAGCGAAACGGCTCGCGCTGCTCGCCGAGCTGGTCGATGCCGAGCAGGCCCTCGCGCTCGGCCTGGTGACGTGGGTGGTGCCCGGCGAGGAGATCGACGGGTTCACCGACGAGCTGGCCGATAGGCTCGCGGCCGGCCCGCCGATCGCGCTCGCCCAGACCAAGGCGCTGCTCAACGAGGGCGCCGACCGGACGTTGCGCGAGGCGCTCGCCAGCGAGGCGCGTGCCCAGCCGATCAACTTCGCCACGGCCGACGTGCCGGAGGCGTACGCCGCGTTCGCCGAGAAACGCGAGCCGGTGTTCACCGGCCGCTGGGCGGCGGGCCGGTCATGACCGTGAGGTGGAGGTAGTGCCGTGCGTGAAGTGGTCATCGTCGAGGCGGTCCGTACCCCGGTGGGCAGGAGGAAGGGCGGGCTGGCCACGTGGCACCCCGCCGACCTCTCGGCCGTGGTGCTGACCGCGCTCGCCGAGCGGGCGGGGATCGACCCCGGCGTGGTGGACGACGTCGTGTGGGGCTGCGTCTCCCAGGTGGGCGACCAGTCGAGCAACATCGGCCGCTACTCGGTGCTGGCGGCGGGCTGGCCGGAGGAGATCCCGGGCACCACCGTCAACCGCGCGTGCGGGTCGAGCCAGCAGGCGCTCGACTTCGCCGCGCAGGCCGTGCTGTCGGGCCAGCAGGACGTGGTGGTGGCGGGCGGCGTCGAGGTGATGAGCCGGGTGCCGCTCGGGGCGGCGCGGGCCAGCGGCATGCCCTACGGGCCGAACGTGCTGGAACGCTACGACGGCTTCTCCTTCAACCAGGGCATCTCGGCGGAGAAGATCGCGCGGAAATGGGGCTTCTCCCGCACCCGCCTCGACGAGTTCGCCGCCCTGTCGCACGAACGCGCCGCCGCGGCTCAGGACAGTGGTGCGCTGTCCGCCCGGATCGTGCGGATGGACACGCTGACCGCCGACGAGGGTGTCCGGCGAGGGACCACTGTGGACACTCTCGCCGGGCTGAAGCCGGCGTTCACCGCCGACGGCGTGATCCACGCGGGCAACTCGTCGCAGATCTCCGACGGGGCCGCCGCACTCCTGGTCACGACGCGGGAGAAGGCACGCGAGCTGGGCCTGACGCCGCTCGTGCGCTACCGCGCGGGCGTGGTGACGGGTGCGGATCCGGTGCTGATGCTCACGGGCCCGATCCCGGCGACGGACAAGGTGCTGCGCAAGGCCGGGGTCGCGCTCGCCGACGTCGGCGTGTTCGAGGTCAACGAGGCGTTCGCACCGGTGCCGCTGGCATGGCTCGCCGAGACCGGTGCCGATCCGGACCTGCTCAACCCGCTCGGTGGTGCCATCGCGCTCGGGCACCCGCTCGGCGCGTCGGGCGCGGTGCTCATGACGCGCATGATCCAGCACATGCGGGACAACGGGATCCGCTACGGCCTGCAGACCATGTGCGAGGGCGGTGGCACGGCCAACGCCACGCTCGTCGAGCTCACCGACTGAGGAGCAGCAGTGCGCAGAGACGTCTTCACCGCCGACCACGAGGACTTCCGCGAGACCGTGCGGACGTTCGTGGCGAAGGAGGTGGTGCCGCACTACGAGGAGTGGGAGCGGGCGGGCCGGATGCCGAGGGAGGTGTTCGCGAAGCTCGGCGCGCTGGGCGTGCTGGGCATCGCGATCCCCGAGCAGTACGGGGGAGCGGGCATCGCCGACTACCGCTACAACGTCGTGCTGCAGGAGGAGGCCTCCCGCGCGCTGGTGACGCTCGGCACCGTGCGCACCCAGCTCGACGTGATCCTGCCGTACTTCCTCGCCTACGCCGACGCGGGCCAGCGCGACCGCTGGTTCCCGGGCCTCGCGGCGGGCACACTGCTGACCGCCATCGCGATGACCGAGCCGGGCACGGGCTCAGACCTCGCCGGCATCCGCACCACGGCGGTGCGCGAGGGCGATCACTACGTCCTCAACGGGGCCAAGACGTTCATCACTGGCGGCCTGCTGGCCGACCTGGTGATCGTGGTCGCCCGGACGTCGAGCGACCCCGGGGACCGGCGGGCGGGACTCACGCTGCTCGTGGTCGAGGACGGCATGCCGGGGTTCAGCAGGGGCAGGGTGCTCAACAAGATCGGGCTCAAGGTCCAGGACACCGTGGAGCTGTCGTTCGACGACGTCCGCGTCCCGGTGGCCAACCGGCTCGGCGAGGAGGGTGAGGCGTTCCGGTACCTGGGGCACAACCTGCCGCAGGAGCGGATGACGGTGGCGGTCGGCTCGGTCGCGCAGGCGCGGGCCGCGGTGGCCACGACGACCGAGTACGTCAAGGAGCGCAAGGCGTTCGGCACTCCGGTGGCGTCGTTCCAGAACACGAAGTTCGAGCTCGCGGGCATGGTCGCGGAGGTCGAGGCCGCGCAGGCGATGCTCGACCGCGCCGTGCTCGCGCTGGTGGACGGAGAGCTCTCCGGAGCCGATGCCGCGAAGGTGAAGCTGTTCTGCACCGAGACGCAGGGCCGGATCGTCGACCGCTGCCTGCAGCTCTTCGGCGGCTACGGCTACATGGCCGAGTACCCCATCGCGCGGCTGTACACCGACGCCCGCGTGGCCCGCATCTACGCCGGGACCAGCGAGGTCATGAAGGTGATCATCGCGAAGTCGCTGTGCCTCTGACGATCCCATCCGGTTTCCGTTGAGACCCTTGTCACAGGACGCACACCAACCTAATGTATGTTCAGTAGGTCGGTTGAACAAGGGAGTTCGGTGTCCGATCAACGTCCGTATGCCACGCTCCTCGCCAAAGGCGAGGACCGGCGGCAACGCATCCTGACCATCGCCCAGCGCCTGCTGGTGCGACAGGGCTGGCGTAACACGACACTCGGCCAGATCGCCCGTGAAGCCGGGATCAGCCCGGCAGGCCTGCTGCACCATTTCGAGTCCAAAGAGCAGTTGCTGCACGCAGTGCTCGAAGCACGCGATGCCTACGACGACGCTCACCGGGACACCTCGGGCGACATCATCGACCAGATCGACGGGGTCGCCGCGCGCTTCGACAAGGTTCCCGACCTGGTCGGTATGTTCGTCGTTCTCCTGATCGAGAACCTCGACCCCGAGGCTCCGCTGCACGATCGCCTGCTCGTCAGGTATCGCGCCGCGGTCGACACCGTCGCCGAGGGAATCCGACGAGGGCAACGCGCCGGCCGGTATCGCACGGATGTGGATCCGGCCGTCAAGGCCGTTGAAATCGTCGCCTTTCTTTACGGGATGGAGACATCATGGCTGCTCGATCCGTCGATCTCGCTGACCGAGGTGTTCAAGGAGTACACCAGGTCGCTGGCACGTCAGCTCACCGTGCACGCAGACGTCCCCTGAGGCCGAGGCTGGTCGTCGTCGCCCCGACCACCGCGGACGTCGTGCGGGCGGCGGGAGGCTGGCTGTTCGACCGCGTGATGGCGGGCTGGGACGTCCTGGTGCTGGTCGCCGATCCGCTGAACTCCCGTCCACTGCGGATCCTCGGCGCGAAAGGTGTAGATCTCGAAGCGGCGCTCACGTCGCGCGTCAGCGGGCCGCGGCCGCACGCGATCGCCGTAGACGCGGGACTGTACGAATCGGACGATCGCGTGCAACGGCTGGTGGTGCGCTCGATCGACCACGGGCTGACGGACGTGCGGCTGTGGGGCGAGGACTGGACCGACGGGCTCGACGAGGACAGCGGTTCGGTGAGCCACCGGCTGAGCGTCGCGGCGAGGGCGTTCAAGGCGCACGCGCTGGCCGCGGCCGCGGCGCCCGCCGACTCGGTGGAGGTGACCGAGGTGTTCTGCAGCGGCGACCTGCTGCCCGCCGCCCCCGACCTGGTACCCGTGGGCTAGCGACCGCCCGCCGTGCAGTGAAGGCCACCTTCCCTGCGTTGAACGCAGGGAAGGTGGCCTTCACTGCGGGTGGCTGTCAGCGGGCGGGCGTCAGCGTGAGAGGTCGACGAGGATCTTCCCGATGGCTTGGCCGTCGGCCACCCGCCGCAGCGCCGAGGCCACCTCGCCCAGCGGGTACGTCGCGCCGATGTGGGGGAGCGCGGGGCACGAGGTGAGCAGTGCGGTGAGCTCCTCTTCGTTGCGGCGGAACTCCTCCGGCGCGGCCGCGACGAGGTCGGCGAACTGGAAGCCGAGTATCCGCACCCCTTTGATGAGCACGAGGTTGAGCGGGATCTTCGGGATGACGCCGGAGGCATAGCCGACGGTGACGAACCGGCCGCCGCGCCGCAGGGACCGCAGCGCGGGCTCGGACAGCGCTCCTCCCACCGGATCGAGCACCACGTCCGCTCCATCGGGAAGGGCCTCGCGCAGCGCTTCCCGCAGGGCGGTCTCGCGGTGGTTCACGCGCAGGCGCGCGCCGTGCGACGCCGCGGCGGCGAGCTTGTCCGCCGACGACGCCACCGCGGTCACCGAGGCGCCCAACAGCACGCCCAGCTGAACGGCGGCGAGCCCGACCCCGCCGCCCGCACCGAGCACCACCAGTTCGTCGCCCGGCCGCAGCCCGGCCACCGACCGCAGCGCGTGATAGGCCGTGCGGTGGGCGACGCCGAACGCGGCCGCCCGGTGGTCGCCGACCCCGGCCGGGACACGCCGCAGCGAGTCCGCCCCGACCACGACCTCCTCCGCGAAGGCGCCGACCAGGCCCGTGCCCGTCACACGGTCGCCCACCTCGAGCCCTGACCTGCCGGCGACCTCGGTGACCACGCCGGCGAACTCGCTGCCCGGCACGAACGGCGGCGGCACGCTGATCTGGTACTCGCCGGCGATGAGCAGCACGTCCGGGAAGTTCACGGCCGCGGCGGCGACGCGCACGCGCACGGCGCCGTCGGTCAGCTCCGGGGCAGGAACCTCCTCCACGCGCACGACCTCGGGCGGTCCGTAGGAGCGGCAGAGCGCGGCGCGCACCCGCCTCACCGGCCCTTCCAGACCGGCTGCCGCTTCTCCACGAAGGCGCGCGCGCCCTCCCCGGCGTCCTCGCTGGCGAAGACCGTGGTCTGCCAGTGCCGCGTGCGCTCCGCCGCACGGGCGGGATCGGTGACGGACAGCCGCACGAGTTCCTTGACCGCCGCGAGCGCGAGCGGTCCGTTCGCGGCGATCCGCTCCGCCATGGTCACCGCCGACTCCAGCACGTCCTCCTGGGCGACGACGGCGTTGACCAGCCCGAGCTCGTAGGCCCTCCGCGCGTCGACCGGGTCACCCGTCAGCGCCAGTTCCAGCGCGGCGGATAGCGGGATCCGGGTGCTGATCGTGGTGCCGCCGCCCGCGGGGAAGAGCCCGCGCTTCACCTCCGGCAGCCCGAACTTCGCCTCGGCCGACGCGATGATGACGTCGCAGCCGAGCAGCAGCTCCAGCCCGCCGCCGATCGCGGTGCCGTTGGCCGCGCCGATCACCGGCGTGGTGAGGGCGCCTCCGGCGAGCCTGGCGAACCCGGCCGTCTCCTCGGGGGAGCCGGTGCCGATCCGCTCGCCGTCGGCGAAGGCTCGCAGGTCCATCCCGGCGCAGAACGCGCGGTCGCCAGTGCCGGTGAGCACGAGCGCGCGCACCTCCGGGTCGGCTTCGGCCTCGTTCGCGGCGGTGCCGATGGCGCGGAACAGGCTCGCGTTGAGCGCGTTGCGGGCCTCGGGCCGATTGAGGCGGGCGATCAGCACCGGTCCCCGGCGCGTCAGCACCAGCTCGTCGGCGGTCATGACCGGTACTCGCTGGTCTCGGCGAGCTCGGCGGCCGAGCGCATCAGGTCGAGCACGACCGGGCCGAACGCCTGGAGTTTCTCGTCGTCGCCCGCGCGCTGGTAGCCCTGTTCGAGCACCACGGCCAGCTTCCACTTCGCGAGGACGACGTAGTAGTCGATGTCGTCGACCTGACGGCCCGACACCTCGGCGTAGTGCGCGAGCAGCTGATCCCGCGACGGCATGCCGCGCAGGTCCACGTAGCTCGCCTCGGCCGCCTCGGGGGCGTTCGTGTCCTCGGGCCAGCTTTGGAGCATCCAGCCCAGGTCGAGCTTGGGGTCGCCGACGGTGCCCATCTCCCAGTCGACGATCGCCGCGAGCCGGGCGGGTGCGCCGTCGGCGTACATGACGTTGGCGAACTGGTAGTCGCCGTGCATGAGACCGGGCACGTAATCGAGCGGCCGGTGCGCCCGCAGCCACGCCGCCGCCTCGTCGAACCCGGGCAGCTCGCGGCCCTTGATCCGCTCCAGGAACGCGGTCCAGCGGTCGACCTGCCGCTCGTGGAAGCCGTCGGGGCGGCCGAGGTCGTGCAGCCCCTTCTCCCGCCAGTCCACTCTCGACAGCAGCGCGATGCCCTCCGCCAGCTGGTAGGCGAGCCCGGCGCGCGCGCCGAGGTCGGTGTCGAAGGGCTCCGGCCACGTTCTGCGGCCCATCGGTGACCAGCCCTCGACGAAGCCCATGAGGTAGAAGGGCCTGCCGAGCACCGCGGTGTCGCGGCAGGCCGCGATCGCCGCGGTGTGCGGCACGTCGGTGCCGGCGAGCGCCTCGATGATGCGCCACTCCCGCAGGATGCCGTCGTCCCGGTTGGCCGGCGCGGGGGGCGGCGGGATGCGCAGCACGCAGCGCTCGTCCCCGCGACGGATCTCGTAGATCTCGTTCTGGGTTCCGCCGGAGAGGAAGCGGTGTTCGATGGGCGCGCCCTTGCCAGGCAGTCCCTCACCGTCCATCCACTCGGCGAGCCGGTCGAGGTCGATCACAGGTTCCCCACTTCGTGTTCGAGGTACTGGGCGAACTTGGCCCGCGCCGCGGCCCGCTTGCGCGGCAGCCATTCGGTCGGCCAGAGGTCGTCGGACGGTTCGTGGTCCCGCAGCACCTGCTTGGCCACGGTGACCTTGTGGACCTCGGTCGGCCCATCAGCGAGGCCCATCACGGCCGCGCCGTGGATCATCGAGAAGAACGGCATCTCGTTGGTGACACCGAGCGCTCCGTGCACCTGCATCGCACGCCAGGCGATGTCGTGGAGCACGGTGGGCATCACGACCTTGGCCGTCGCGATGTCCTTGCGGACCTTGCGGTAGTCGTTGTACTTGTCGATCTCCCACGCCGTGTAAAGCACGAACAACCGGAACTGCGTGAGCTGGGCGTAGGAGTCGGCGATGTAGCCCTGGACGAACTGCTTGTCGGCGAGCCTGCTGCCAGCGGTCTCGCGAGAGAGCGCGCGCTCGCACATCATGTCGAGCGCCTTCTGGGCGAATCCGATGGTCCGCATCGCGTGGTGGATGCGCCCGCCGCCGAGGCGGGTCTGCGCCACGGCGAACGCCTGGCCCTCCCCGCCGAGCAGCGCGTCGGCGGGTACGCGCACGTTCTCGTAGTGGATGAGCGAGTGGAACCCCTCGTCGTCCTGCTCTCCGTACAGGCCGACGTTGCGCACGAGGTGCACGCCCGGCGTGTCGGCGGGCACGAGGAACATAGACATCCCCTGGTACGGGCTGACGTCGGGGTCGGTCACCGCCATCACGATCAGGAACGACGCCGTTTTCGCGTTGGAGGAGAAGAACTTCCAGCCGTTGATCACCCAGTCGTCACCGTCGCGTACCGCGCGGGTGGTGAACCGGGTGGGATCGGCGCCCGCCTGCGGTTCGGTCATCGAGTACGAGGAGAACAGCTCGCCGTCGAGCAGCGGGCGAAGGTAGCGCTCCTTCTGCTCGGGAGTGCCGTAGTGGGCGATGATCTCGGCGTTGCCGGTGTCGGGTGCCTGGCACCCGAAGACGATCGGCGCCCATTGTGAGCGGCCGAGGATCTCGTTGAGCAGGGCCAGCTTCAGCTGCCCGTAGCCCTGGCCGCCGAGTTCGGGCCCGAGGTGGGTCGCCCACAGCTGCTGCCTGCGGACCTCCTCCTTCAGCGGGTCGATGATCTTGCGCTTGGTCTCGTCCAGCGGCACGAACTGCTCGTGCGGGAACGCCAGGTCCAGCGGCTCAACCTCCTCGCGGACGAACGTGTCCGCCCAGTCGAGCTTGCGCTGGAACTCGGGTTCGGTCTCGAAGTCCCACGCCATTGCGCCTCCTAGTCGGAAGTGAGAATATCTTTCTCGTGAATGAGAACGCAATTCTTGCAGCTGGGCAAGTAGTGTGTCATGCGGGTTGAGGACCAGTTCCACCTCGGCATCGTCGCCGACGACATCGAGGCGACCATGGCGACGCTGTCGGCGGTGTTCGGCTACGAGTGGGGCGAGCAGGTCGGTGGTCCCACGGCGGTCACCCTGCCCGCCGGGAACGCCGTTCTCGATCTGCGGTGCGCCTTCTCGGTGACCGTGCCGAGGCTGGAGCTGGTGCGCAGCATCCCGGGCACCCTGTGGGAGCCGGTGGCCGGCGGTGGCATCCACCACGTCGGTTTCTGGTCCGATGACGTGGCCGCCGACTCCGCCGAGCTCGCCGCCCACGGCTACGTCACCGAGGCGAGCAGGACGGGTGTCGACGGTGCGGCGTACTTCAGCTTTCAGCGCAGCACCAAGGGGTTCCGGATCGAGCTCGTCAGCAGGGCGGCGGAGCCGGGACTGAGGCGATGCTGGGCCGCGCCCGGCACCGGAGACCGACAGGAGGCAGACCGATGACGACCGTGGGCATCGCGACCGGCGCGGGCCGGGGGATGGGGCTGGCGTGCGCGTGCCGGCTCACGACGATGGTGGACGTGCTGCTGCTCGTCGACCGCGACGAGGACGCCGCCACCGCTGCGGCGGGCAAGCTCGCGGCCGAGGGCTCCGCCCGCGTCGAACCGGTCGCGCTCGACGTCACCGACCGCGACGGGCTCGCCGGGCTCGCCGGCCGCGTCGCCGGCACCGGCACGCTGCGGGCGGTGGCACACGCCGCGGGCATCTCCCCGACGATGGCCGACTGGCGCCGGATCCTCACCGTGGACCTGGTGGGCACGGCCCTGCTGACCGAGGCGCTGCGCCCGCTCGCCACCGAGGGCACCGCACTGGTGTGCTTCGCCTCGATGGCGCCGCTGCTCGGCCCGGCCGAGGAGCACCCCGCCGTGCTCGCGGCGCTCGACGACCCGCTCGCCGAAGGGTTTCCCGAGCGGCTGCACGATGCGCTCGGCGCGCCGCTCGAGGACACCGGAACCGCCTACGCGTGGGCCAAACGCGGCGTGCACCGGCTGGTGCGCAGGGAAGCCGTGCTGCTCGGCCCCGTGGGCGCCCGGATCTGCTCGGTGTCGCCCGGCATCATCGACACGCCACAGGGGCGGCAGGAGGAGCAGAGCCACCCGAGCATGACGGCGCTCGTGCGGCAGACGCCGCTGGGCCGCAAGGGCAGGCCGGAGGACGTCGCGGCGGTCGTCGCGGCGGTCGTCGCGTTCGCGCTGTCCGACGAGGCCGCGTTCCTCACCGGCACCGATCTCCTCGTCGACGGCGGCGTGTGCGCCGCCCTGCACCGGTGAGCGGCCGCATGGCGACACGACGAGTGGTCACCGGCCTCGGACACGACGGCACGGCCCGTGTGGTGAGCGACGGGCCCGCCCCGCACGTGCTCACCGACGAGCGCGCACCCGGCTACGAGACCGTTCAGCTGTGGGCGACCGACGACGTTCCGGCCGTGCCCTGCGACGGCACCGACCCGACCGGGCCGGGCCAGGCGTTCTTCCCGCGGCCCCGCGGATCGCGGTTCTTCGTCAGCGTCTTCCCGGCCGGCATGGGCACCGCGCCACCGGACGGCTCCGCCTCACCCGAGCGGATTCACTCGCACGTCACCCGCACCGTCGACTACGGGATCGTGCTGCACGGCGAGCTGACGCTCGTGCTCGACTCCGGGGACGAGGTCACGTTGCGGGCCGGCGACACGGTGGTGCAGAACGGGACGATGCACGGCTGGCGCAACTCCTCCGGCGCGCCCGCGACGATCGCGTTCGTGGTCCTCGGCGCCGAGGAGGCCGCGCCGTGACCGGCACCCTGCTCACCCCGAGCCGGTACGCGCACGAGACCCCGGACGCGCCCGCGATCGTGCTCGGCGGCACCGGCGAGGTGGTGACGTTCGCGCAGCTGCACGACCGTTCCGTGCGCTTCGCCGCCGCATTGCGCGCCCGGGGTCTTCGCCCCGGCGACCACCTCGCCGTCCTCATGGAGAACAACCGCGCGTACCTGGAGATCGCGTGGGCCGCGCAGCGCAGCGGCTTGTACTACACGGCGATCAACAACCATCTGCGGCCGGCCGAGGTGCAGTACGTGCTCGACGACTGCGGTGCGAGCGCGCTCGTGGCGAGCGAGGCGATGGCCGAGGTGGTCGCCGGCCTCGACCTCACCCGCCTTCGCGTGCGCGTCGCGGCGGCGGGCGAGTTGCCCGGGTTCGAGCGTTATGGCGACGTGCTCGCCGCCGAGAACGCGCGCGAGCTTCCCGGTGAGTGCGAGGGCCGCGAGATGCTCTACTCGTCGGGCACGACGGGCAGGCCGAAGGGCGTGCGCAAACCGTTGCCGCGCACGCCGTTGGGCGATCCGTCGGCCGCGCCCGCGCAGATCGCACGGGGCCTGCTGGTGCAGGAGGCGGGCCCGGGCTCGGTGTACCTGTCGCCCGCGCCGCTGTACCACGGGGCGCCGCTGGTGTTCTCGATGTCGATGCACCGGCTTGGCGCCACGGTGGTGGTGATGGAGCGGTTCGACGCGCGCCGCTGCCTCGAGCTCATCGAACGCCACCGCGTGACGCACGCGCAGTTCGTGCCGACGATGTTCGTGCGCCTGCTGCGGCTGCCCGCCCGCGAGCGTGAGCGTCACGACCTGTCGAGTCTGCGCTACGTGGTGCACGCCGCCGCGCCGTGCCCGGTGGCGGTGAAGCGGGCGATGCTCGACTGGTGGGGGCCGATCATCCACGAGTACTACTCGGGCACCGAGGACGTCGGCACCACGGCCATCACCCCGCGGGAATGGCTGGCGCATCCCGGTTCGGTCGGGCGCCCGATGCAGGAGTGCCACATCGTCGGCGACGACGGCACCGAGCAGCCCGCGGGCAGTCCCGGCGTCGTGTACTTCGCGGGCGGGCGGCCGTTCGAGTACCACAACGACCCGGCCACGACCGCCTCGGTCACCAACGACAAGGGCTGGCGGACCCTCGGCGACATCGGCTACCTCGACGACGACGGGTACCTCTACCTCACCGACCGGCAGGCACACATGATCATTTCCGGGGGCGTGAACGTCTACCCGCAGGAGGCCGAGAACGTCCTCATCGGACACCCCGCGGTCGCGGACGTGGCCGTGATCGGCGTGCCGGACGCGGAGATGGGGGAGGCGGTCAAGGCTGTGGTCCAGCTCGCCGGCGGGGCCACGGGCGGGCCGGATCTGGAGGCGGAGCTGCTCGCGTACTGCCGTGCCGAGCTGGCGACGTACAAGTGCCCGAGAACGGTGGACTTCGTGGCCGAGCTACCCCGCGATCCCAACGGCAAGCTCTACAAACGGCTCCTGCGCGAACGCTACGGAGCGGACGGAGTGGCCCGATGAGCAGCAGGGAGACTCGCACGCCGGCCGAGCTGTTCGACCTCTCCGGCAAGGTCGCGCTCGTCACCGGCGGCAGCAGGGGACTGGGCAGGGCGATCGTGCTCGGCTACGCGGCGGCGGGGGCCGATGTGGTGATCGCCAGCCGGAAACAGGAGGCGTGCGAGTCCGTGGCGCGCGAGGTGGAGGCGCTCGGGCGCACGGCGTTGCCGGTCGCGTGCCACGTCGGGCGCTGGGCCGAGCTCGACACGCTGGTGGAACGAGCGTACGACCGGTTCGGCAGGGTCGACGTCCTGGTCAACAACGCGGGGCTGTCGCCGACGGCACCGTCGTCGGCCGCCACGAGCGAGGAGCTGTTCGACAAGGTCGTCGCCGTGAACGTCAAGGGTCCCTTCCGGCTCTCGGCGATCGTCGCCGAGCGGATGGCGGCGGGCGAGGGCGGGTCGGTGATCGGCATCTCCAGTACTGGAGCCCTGCGGCCGTCGCCGAGGTTCGCGCCCTATGCCGGCTCGAAGGCGGCGCTCAACGCGATCAGCGTCGCGCTCGCGCAGGAGTTCGCCCCGAAGGTCAGGTTCAACGTCATCTCGCCGGGCGGCTTTTACACCGACATCTCGAAGAAGTGGGCGACGCCCGGCGAGGACGTGCCGAACGTGCTGCTGCGGCGGTTCGGCCACCCCGAGGAGATCGTCACGGCGGCGCTCTACTACGCGAGTGACGCCTCCTGCTACACAACCGGCTCGCTGCTGCGGGTCGACGGACTGGGCCCGGTGTGAGTCCCGTGGGCAGCGATGTCGCGAGCCGGATCGCCCAGCGCTCGCTCGCGAAACGCAGGGCCGACTACGCGGGGGAGGTCCGCAGGCTGCTCGACGCGGCGCTGGAGCTGATGCGGGCGGGCGGAACGGCCTCGCGGCCGAGGGTCGCCGACATCGTGGCGGCGGCCGGGTTGTCCAACGAGGCGTTCTACCGGCACTTCCCCTCGAAGGATGCCCTCGTCGCCGCGATCCTGGAGGACGGGAGCGAGCGGCTGCGCGACTACGTCGCGCACCAGATGGGCAAGGAGCCCACACCGGAGGGGAAGGTCCGGAGCTGGGTGGCGGGCGTGCTGTCGCAGGCGGCCGGGGACGTCGCGGCGACCACGCGGGCGGTGCTGTGGAACGCGGGTGGTGTGACCGGGCCTGCCCCGTCGGGTCCGCCGTCGGTCACCGGGCTGCTCGCAGTGCTGCTGCGGGAGCCGTTCGCCGCGCTCGGCAGCCCCGATCCGGCCTTCGATGCCGCGCTCGCCGCACACGCCACGGTCGGGACGCTGGCCGACCACCTCTGGGGCCGGTCCGTGCCCGCGCCGTCCGATGTGGACCGGATCACCGCGTGCTGTCTCCGGATCGTGAAGGCCTAGGTACGCAGGCTGCGGAGGAAGAGGCGCACCGCACTGGTGACGTGTCGTCGCCGGTCGGCCTCGGCGCGCACGATGCCGAAGGAGGCGAGGCGCGCCGGGGTGCCGGAGACGAGCCCGAGGAAGTGCTCGGCGAGCACCTCCGGGTCGTCGGCCAGCGCGATGTCGCCGGTCTCCGCGTGCCGGTTCAGCAGCTCCACCACGAGCTGCCTGCGTGGCCAGAACCCGGCGGAGTACGCGTTCCGGGCAATGTCGGGGAACCGGGTCGCGTGGGCGATCGCGACCTGCCCGAGACGGACCATCGCCGGATCGAGCGCGCGCCGCAGCGCGGTCTCGGCGATGGCGGTCAGCGCGCCCTCCAGGTCGTCGAGATCCGGCGGCGGTGGCTCCGCGACGGGCCAGTCCGCGCGCTGCATCGCCCACGCCATCACCGAACGGAAGACGGCTTCCTTGCCGGGGAAGCGGGCGTAGAGCGACGCCTTGGTGGTGCCGGCCGCGGCCGCGATGGCGTCCATCGAGGTGTCCTCGTAACCGTGTTCCAGGAACAGCTCGAGGGCGCGCTCCCGCACCGTCTCGTCGAGCAGCCTCGCCTGCTCGCGCGTCGGCCTCCCGCCCCTGCGGGATCGAGTCGGTGGCGTCATCTGCCGCAGTCTGCCAGAACGAAAGCCCTGGACATAACTAGACTCGCAAGTATAGTTAATGGCGATCCCTCACCCCAGCCGGAGGCGCGATGTCAACGACGACGAACCAGCGGGAGACCATCGAGGCGCTCGACGAGCGGTTCCAGGAGCGGCGCCGTCAGGTGCCCGTGCTGGCGAAGCGGGCCGACGCGGAGGGCATCTCCGCGATCCGCGCCAAGGAGGACCTCGTTCCGCTGCTCTTCCCCCACACCACTTACAAGAGCTACCCCGAGACCCTCGTGAGCAAGGGCCGGTGGGCGCAGCTGAACCGCTGGCTCGACTCGCTGTCGACTCATCGCGTCGACGTGGACGTGACCGGGGTCGAGACCGTCGACGACTGGATCGAGCGGCTCGAGTCCGCGGGTCACCTGGTGACGAGCTCCAGCGGCACCAGCGGCAAGGCGTCCTTCCTCAACAAGACGCGGCGCGACCGCGAGACGTCACTGCGCAACATGCTCGACGGGCTCAGCGAACTGGGCGTGGTGCCCGCTCGCACCTGGCACGTCATCCCGGTCGGACCCGACACGGGCGTGAGCGCCCATCAGGCCACCCGCGACCTGATCCTCGACGCCTACGCCAGGCCGGACTCGATCCCGATACCCACCGCCGAGGTCCGCAAGGACCACTACAGCTACCTTTCCCGCGTCGCCGTGATCCGCAAGGCGATGGCCGACGGCACCGCGAACCCCGACGACGTCGCGGCGATCGAGGCCGACGGCGCGAAACGGCAACGGCAGACCGAGGAACGCCTGCGCCACTTCGCCGGGCACATCCTGAAGCACCGCCACGAGCGCATCTTCTTCAACTCGATGTTCGCGCCGCTGTTCCGGCTGTGCGAGATCCTCGAGGAGTCCGGCGCCACCGCCGGCGACCTCACCGGCGAGAACGCGCTCATGACCGGCGGCGGCCTCAAGGGCAACACGCTTCCGCCGGACTACCAGGAGCGGATCTTCCGCATGCTCAACATCTCGCCGTCCCGCTTCTACCACTACTACTCGATGCAGGAGCTGAACCTGCGCGCCCCCAAGTGCGCCGAGGGCCGCTACCACGTGCCGACCGGGCTGACCCTGTTCGTGCTGGACAAGGACGGCGAGACACTCGCGTCCGCATCGGACGGTGAGGTGGAGGGACGGGCCGCGTTCTTCGACGCGACCGTCGACGGGCGCTGGGGCGGCACGATCACCGGCGACCGGATCCGGGTGGACCTCAGGGGCTGCCCCTGCGGGCGCGGCGGGGAGAGCATTCACCCCGACATCGTCCGATACTCCGACCTGCGCGACGACGACAAGATCGCCTGCGCGGGAACCATCGACGCCTATGTCCGCGGCTTCGTCGCCGAGTGAGGGGCAGACCATGACCACCACGGCCGCGCCCCCCGGGGCCAGGATCCGCGTACCCCACTTCGTCCGGGGCAGGCTCGTCTACGGTGAGGACACCGAGTACCACTCGCGCGACTTCGGGATCCCGCTCGTCACCCCGCGCCTCGAGCTGGGTGAGCTGTTCGTGCCACGCACCGAGCCCGGTCCCGCGTTCGACGTGCCGGTGGACGAGATCATCGACTTCCTCGTGGAGACCGGAAAGCATCTCACGCTGGAGAAGAACCCCTACCTGCAGGAGTCGCTGGAGATGACCCTGCGGGTGAGCGCGCTGCCCCGCCGGATCATTGAGAACACCTTCCGAAGGCCGGGACAGTTCCTCACGCGGGAGGCGCTGGAGTACCGCATCGAGCGCACGTTCGGTGGCAGCGCCGTCCTCGACGGCTGGGCCGAGCACACCGACCCGGCGGGCCGGGTCAGCCGGGTGCGCGCGTTCCCGCCCCGGCTCGTGCACATGCTCGCGGGCAACTCGCCCAGCGCGGCCATGACCTCGATCGCCGACGCCGCGCTCGTCAAGGCCGTCAACGTGTTCAAAATGCCCTCGGCCGACCCGTTCACCACCGTCGCCGTGCTCCGCACGATGGCCGACCTCGCGCCGGACCACCCCGTGCTGCGGTCGATGTCGGCCGTGTACTGGCGCGGCGGCGACGCCGCCGTGGAGGGCGTGCTCTACCGCTCCCAGTACTTCGACAAGCTCGTCGCATGGGGCGGCGGCGACGCGATCGCCAACGCCGCGAAGTACGTGGCGCCCGGGTTCCAGCTGATCGCCTTCGATCCCAAGGTGTCGATGTCGATGATCGGCAGGGAGGCGTTCGCGTCGGGGGAGACCCTGCGCGAGGTCGCCGAGCGCGCGGCCACCGACGCGACCGTGTTCAACCAGGACGCGTGCGTCGCTCCCCGGCACATCTGCGTCGAGGGCGGCGTCGCCGAGGCCGACCGGTTCGCCGCGCTGCTGTGGGAACGGCTCGGCGTGGACAGGGAGTTCGCGTCGGCGGCCGGGCCGAGGACCCCGAGCGACGTGCGCGAGGCCGTGGACGGCCTGCGTTTCCTCGAACCCGACTACCGCGTGTGGGGCGAGTACGACGGGCGCGGGCTCGTCGTGCGCTCGCCGGAACCGGTGGACTTCCACCCCACGAACAAGACCGTCAACGTCGTGCCCGTTGACGCACTCGCCGACGCGGCCGCGTTCGCCACGGTCGCGACGCAGACGGTGGGCGTCTACCCGGCACACCGTAAGGCCGAGGTGCGGGATCGCCTCGCCACCGCGGGCGTGCAGCGCATCGTGAACCTCGGCGGCGCGCTGTCCGGCAGTATCGGCAACCCGCACGACGCCATGTACCCCTTGCACCGCTTCGTGAACTGGGTGGTGGACGACGATGCCTGAGCCACTGCGGCTGCGTGTACTTGGCCGGTCGGGGATGCGCGTGAGCGAGGTCTGCCTCGGCACGATGACGTTCGGCACCGAGTGGGGGTTCGGCGCCGACGAGGCGGTCTGCCGCGAGATCTACGGCGCGTTCCGCGACGCGGGCGGCAACTTCGTCGACACCGCCGACGTCTACACCGAGGGTGCGAGCGAGACGATCCTGGGCCGGCTCGTCGCCGGGGACCGCGACGCCGTGGTGCTGAGCACCAAGTACTCGCTGCCCACCGACAAGGCCGATCCCAACTCCGCGGGCAACCATCGGAAGAACCTGCGGCGCAGTGTGGAGGCGAGCCTGCGCCGTCTCGGCACCGACTACCTCGATCTGCTGTGGGTGCACGCGTGGGACGAGTGCACGCCCGCCGAGGAGACCCTGCGCGCGCTCGACGACCTCGTGCGGTCGGGCGCGGTGCTCTCGATCGGGGTCAGCAACACGCCCGCGTGGGTGGTCGCCCGTTCGCAGGCCATCGCCGAGCTACGCGGCTGGAGCGAGTTCTGCGCCGTGCAGGTGGAGTACTCGCTGGCCGCGAGGACGGCCGACCGCGAGCTGTTGCCGATGGCCCGGTCGCTCGGGCTCACGCCCTGTGCGTGGAGCCCGCTCGCCCGAGGGCTGCTGACCGGCAAGCGGCGCGAGCGCGACCGTCCACAGCGGACCAGGCCCTCGGCGGCGGACGTGGCCGCCGAGGTCGCCGCCGAACTGGGCACCACACCCGCGCGGGTCGCGCTCGCGTGGGTGCTGCGCCAGGGACTGCTGCCCGTGCTGGGCGCCCGGACCCTCGTGCAGCTGCGGGACAACCTCGGCGCGGTGGACGTCCGGCTCGACGACACCCAACTGGAGCGGCTGGACGCCACCACACGTGTGCGGCCCGGCTATCCGCACGACTTCCTGCGCGAGCGCAGGGCGGCGCTGAGCCCCTCGGCGCTCAACGACCCGGCCGCTCAGCGAGGGTGATTCATCGCCGCGAGCGTGGCGTCGGCGGCGTCGAGCACGATGCCCGGCGCCGCCCCGTCCGCGCTCGCGAGCTCGGCGACCAGCCCGACGTCCTTGCGCAGCAGTGCACCGGCGTGTGCGGCGATGCGGTCGAGTGTCCCGCCCGCGGCGCTGATCCGGCCCAGCGCGAAGCTGTTCGCCGTGCCGTGCGCGACCACCTCTCCGAGGCGGCGCGGATCCACCCCGAGTGCCCGGCCCAGCGCGAGCGTGCTCGACGCCGTGGCGAGGTTGGCCGTGAACAGCAGGTTGTTGAGCAGCTTGGTCAGCTGTCCCGCACCGAGGCCGCCGAGATGCACCACCGGGTCGCCGTAGGTCTCGAACACGGGACGGCAGCGCTCCACGACGGCCTCGTCCCCACCTGCCATGACGAGCAGCGTTCCCTCGGCCGCGGCCGGGCCGCCGCCGCTCACCGGGGCGTCGACGACGGCGACACCGCGCGCGCCTGCCCGCTCGGCCAGGCGGCGGCACGTGTCCGGGTGCACCGTGCTGTGCACGGCCAGCACGCCGTCCTCCCGCAGTCTTGCGAGCACACCGTTCTCGCCGTACGTCACCTCCTCGACATCGGCGTCGCTCACCACACAGACGCAGACGAGGTCACTCGCCGCGGCCACCTCGGCCGGCGAGCCCGCGACCTTCGCCGCGGTGCCGGCGAAGGGCTCCAGCGACGCGGGGCGGCGCGCCCACAGCGTCACCTCGTATCCGGCGTCGACGATCCGCCGCGCCATCGGCGCGCCCTGGCTGCCCAGCCCGATGAACCCGACCCGCATCAGCCCACCTCCGACTCGACCCTGGCCGGCCTGGGCCGCCAGCACACCGCCAGCAGCCCCGCCGTCGCGACGACGGCGACCCCGAGCGCGACACCGCCGCCCGCCCAGCCGGTGACCTCGATGCCGACCGCGGCGTCGAGCGACACCCGGCCCGGGCCCAGCATCGCCAGCCCCAGCGCGACAACGGCCAGCACGAGCACGTACTCGTAGCCGTCCTTGAAGACGAAGAACCCGTTCGGCCGGTGCGCGAGCGCACCGGCCACCAGCATCACCGAGATCACCGCCGCGCATGCGGGCGCTGTGAGCAGCCCGAGCACCAGCAGCGCGCCCGCGCCGATCTCGGTGACCACGCTCAGCCACGCCTGCAGCGTCCCGTACCGCAGACCGAGCCCGCCGAACCAGCGGGCGGTGCCCTCGATCCGGCCACCGCCCAGCCAGTGGTTCACGCCGTGCGCGATCATCGTGCCGCCGACCACGACCCGGATCAGCAGCAGTGCGAGGTCAGCCTCCACCGGTTCCCCTCCTGCTCTCTTGCCTTGCCACCACGCATTCCTCCACAAAGGACAGAGCCCGCAGATGGTAGGCCGCCGCGGTGAGCCCCGTGCTCAGGTTGTGCCCGCTGTTCGCCTGCAGGTTCACCACGACCCGGGGGGCCGCGGTGAACAGCCCGGCGATGTCGGCCATCGCCTCCGGATCGGTACGCCACACCAGGTCGTGGTCGCCGAGCGTGTACTGCACGGGCACGCGGACGTCCGTCGCGGTGAGCGCGAAGTCGCGGGGCGCCCACCGGGCCACCACGTCGGACTCGTAGGCGGGCGCCGACGCGGCGAAGTGCGCGCCGCCGATCACCTCGGCCGGATACAGCTCGGCGGGTTCCCAGAGCAGCCGCTGCAGCCCTGTCGGCCGACCCGGCCGTGCCCCGCCGAGGATGCGTTGCGCGGTGGGGTGGAACCGGCAGCCGGTGCCGGCAAGTTCGATGCCGAGCAGTGAGTGCCCGCGCTCGTCGGCCGCCATCCGCACGGCCAGCTCGCACCCCGCCGAGTGGGCGAGCACGAAGACGCCGGCGCCTCGCGGCCGGTCGCCGAGGAGGAGGTCGATCGCGGCGTATGCGAGGTCGACCCTTCGCTCGGGGGAGCGCATCCCCTCGGCGAACGGTGCCGACCGTCCGTAGCCCGGCCGGTCGAGCGCCAGCACGGTGAACCCGAGTGCCGCACCGGCCTCCAGCAGGGACAGCCGGGGCAGGCCGGGATGGTGGAAGTAGGGAGACGTCGCCGCACCGCCGTGCAGTGCCACGAGCACGGCTCGCGGGTCCCGGACCTCCCGCACCAGAGCGGACATCGGCACGCCGCCGACCTCGGCGACGCGCGACTCGACGGGCGTGACCTCCTCGACCGGCGACGTCATGCGGCCGCCCTGAGCAGCAGCACCCCGCTGGGCGTGAGCCCGCCGCTGGTGGCCACCGCGACCTCGGCCTCGGGCACCTGGCGCGCCCCGGCCTCCCCTCGCAACTGCAGCACGGCCTCGTGGATGAGGCCCATGCCGTGGGTGCGGCCGTGCGAGAGCTGCCCGCCGTGCGTGTTCGCCGGCAGCATGCCGTCCCTCGCGATGTTCTTGCCGCCGTCGAGGAAGTCCCCGGCCTCGCCGATCCCGCAGAAGCCCAGTGCCTCCAGCCACGACAGGAAGTTGATCGTGAACCCGTCGTAGAGCTGCGCCACGTCGACGTCGGCCGGGCGCAAGGACGTTCTCGACCACAGGTGCGCCGACTGCCCGAGCACCTGCGGCTCGTGGGTGAGCGTGCTCTGGTCCCACTCGATCCGCTCGATGATCTGGGTGCCCACCGCCTCCACGAGCACGGGCGGCTTCGCGAGGTCCGCGGCCACGTCCTTCGCCGACACGATCACCGCCACCGAGGCGTCACACGGCACGTCGCAGTCGTAGAGCCCGAACGGGGTGGTGATGGTCCGCGCGCCGAGGTAGTCCTCCATCGTGAGCGGTTCGCGGTAGATCGCCGTCGGGTTGAGCGCGGCGTTGGCCCGCTGGTTGAGCGCGATCCAGCCGAGGGTCTCCCGCGTCGTGCCGTAGCGGTGGAAATGCCGCTGCGCGTTCTGCGCCAGCGAATGTGCGGGCGACGTGGCCCCGAACGGCGCCAGCCAGCTCGGCGTGCGCCCGGACGGCGGCTCGATCCGGCCCGCCTTCACGAGCTCGCCGTAGGTGGACTCCCACACGGTGCGGAAGCACAGCACATGCCGTGCCAGCCCGGCCGCGACCGCCAGCATCCCGGCGATCACCGAGCCACCGGGGCCGAACGTCTCGCCGCCGCCGTTGTACCACGTCGGCCGGATGCCCAGCGCGGATTCGAGGGCGCCCACGCCGCCCTCGCCGAACCCACTGACCGGCCCCGCCCCGGGCCACGTCGATAGGCCATCGATGTCCGAAAAGGACAGACTAGCGTCGGCGATCGCGCGCTCACACGCCTGCACCGTCAGCGACAGCGGCGGGACCATGAGCCTGCGCCCGATCTCCGACATCCCGATGCCGGTGATCGCGACCTTGTCCTCGAACTTCTCGGGGGTCGCCATCGGCCGGACGTGGCGGTGCACGTCCTCCGGCTCGACCTCATCGCACGGCAGCGGCGCGGGACCAGTTCGCCCGTCCGCGGGCCGGAACAGCGGCAGCCACACGTCGTCGTGCCGCTCGAACACCACCTCCAGCCGCATGCCGAGCTCTAGCTCGGCCGGATCGCACCCGACGACGTTGGTGGTGAGCCGGACCCTCGGGTCCTCCTCGATCGCCACCTGTGCGACCACGTACGGCGAGGGCAGCCCCGGCAGGCTGAACCGGTGGCTGACGGTGAAGCCGATCAGCGTCGCGAAGCCGGACACCTCTCGCGGGCCCAGCCGCCGTCCCCGGCAGTACCGGCAGACCGGTTGCGGCGGGTGGATGAGCGCCTCGCAGGACTCGCAGGCCTGGACCCGCAGTGTGCCGTCCGCCCCCGAGGTCCAGAAGAACTCGTTCTGTAGTGTCACCAACGGCAGGGGACGTCCCGGCTTCGCGGTCACCTCGCCTCCTCGCTGCGTTCCGTTCGGGCCGGTCAGCGGGCGATCCTCGCCTCGGTCTTGCGGCTGGTGACGGGCTCGGCGAGCCGCTGCTCGTCACAGGAACGCTGCAGCACCTCCAGCGTCTCGTCGAGGCCGGGCCCCAGCGGCGAGCCGGGCGTGAAGTCGGCGGGCAGCTTCCGCATCCCCTGGATCACGCCGATGGTGTCGTAGTGCACGGCGCCCTCCGGATCGCAGTGGTAGTCGGGAATGCGGTCCAGCACCTGGATCAGCATGCGCTTGAACACCGTGCGGGCCACGTTGGAGCCGATGCAGCGGTGGATGCCGATTCCGAAGGCGTAGTGCCGGTTTCCCTTGCGGGCCAGGTCGATCGTGTTCGGCTCGGGGAACACCGATGCGTCGCGGTTGGCCATCGCCCAGGACAGCCACAGCCGGTCGCCCTCCTTGAACTCCGTGCCCGCCATCTCGCAGTCCTGCGAGATGGTGCGGCCGTCTCCTGGCGCGGGCGTGTAGAACCGGAGGAACTCCTCGGTGGCCGAGTCGAGCAGCGAGTCGCGCTCGCGGGAGAGCCGTGCCCGCTCGTCGGGATGCTGCGACAGCCATTCCAGCGCGTGCGCGGTGAGCGCGGTGGTGGTGTCGAACCCGCCGCCGATGATCAGCCCGAGCACGCCGAGCAGCTCGTCGTCCGGCGGCTGCTCGCCGTCGATCTCGAAGCGCGCCAGCGCGTCCACGAGACCCGGCCGGGGGTTCGCCTTGATCTCCGCGAGCTGCCGGGCGAGGTCCTCGCGCATCGCCTGGTGCAGCTTGCCGACGCGGACGATGTCCGGCGAGTTCGGAGGCGTGTAGACCGCGGCGTGGGTCGGCTCGTTGTAGATCTCCCAGTTCTTGAGGGGAATTCCCATCATCGCGAGCGTGAACACGGCGGGAACGACGTTGGCGAGGTCGTCGACGAAGTCGATGCTGCCGCTCTCGATCTTCTCGTCGATACACGCGCGGACGACCTCGTCGATGAACGGGATCCAGCGGTTGATCGCGGCGGGGGAGAGGTACGGGTTGAGGGCCTGGCGGTAGTACCGCTGCTCGGGCGGATCCATCTCCAGGAAGCCGCCGCGAGAGCCCTTCGCCCTCGGCTGCGGCGGGATCATGATGCCCTGGTAGCCGCGGCGCTCGCCCTTCACGTCGTGGTCGTTGGAGACCTTGTCGGACGAGCGGGCGAGCTCGAACACCTCGCTGGCCCCGGCGGCGACCCAGTGGCCGCCGTAGGTGTCGGACCAGGCGATGGGGCACCGGGCGTGCATGTCCTGGGTGATCGACTCGAACAGCTCCCGGTACTCCGGTGTGTGCCGGTCGAAGTGGTACCGGTTCTTCTTACGCTCCTCGTCGTTCACGCTCTCCACGTTCATGACGGTGTCCTCTCTGACTGCTCGCCTGGTCAGGAAATGGAGATCGCCTGTTCCGGGCAGGACCCGGCGGCTTCGCGTACCTTGTCCTCGGCCCCGGCCGGAACGTCGGCGCTGATGGGCGAGGAGTGGCCGTCGACGTCGTCGAGCTCGAAGACGTGAGGGGCGATCATCGCGCACAGCGTGTGGCCCTGGCAGCGTGCCCCATCGACCTGTACCTTCACGGGTTCTCCTTGTCAGGATCGGTAGTCGTACCACTTCAGGTAGCCGCCGGCGTCCACCCGCAGCTGCATGCCGGTGACGTAGCGGGCCTCGTCGGAGGCGAGGAACAGCACGGCGTTGCTGATGTCCGCCGGCTCGACGTAGGGGATCGGCATGGCCTGCTGGGCGGGGAAGGCCAGCTCGGCGTCCTCGCGCGTCGGGTTCTCCAGATCCCGCCGGAACGAGCGGTACATCGGCTCGCTCTGCAGCATCGGGGTGTCGACGTTCGTCGGGTGCACGACGTTGGCCCGGATCCGGCGCGGCGCGAGGTTGGTCGCCAGCTCGTGGACGTACTGCGAGAGTGCCTGCTTGGCGACGACGTACGCGGCGCCGCCGGGGTCCTTTCCGGCCTGGTCCATGGGGCGGGTGATCATGAGCGCGGCGGTGGAGCCGGTGGCGATGATCGAGGAGCCCTCGCCGAGGCGTGGCAGCGCGGCGTGGATCGCGTTGATCACGCCGACCAGGTTCGTGCCGATCACGTCGCACCACGCCTGCAGCGGTGGCTCGCCCTGCATGCCCGCGATGCCGGCCTGGGCGACGACGATGTCGAGCCCGCCCAGTTCGGCGACGCCCCGGTCGAGCGCGGCGTTGAGCTGCGCGGGCTCGCGCACGTCGGCCCGCTCGGCGACGATGCGCCTGCCGAGTTGCTCGACCAGGCGCACCGTCTCCTTCAGGTCCTCCGGTGTGGACAGTGAGTACTTGATCGACCCGATGTCCTGGCACAGGTCGACGGCGATGATGTCGGCGCCCTCTTCTGCCAGCCGCACCGCGTGGCTGCGGCCCTGGCCGCGCGCCGCGCCGGTGACGAAGGCGACTTTGCCCTGAACACGTCCCATTGGTTTGCCGTCCTTTCCCGGCGCGGCCGGTCGCACAAGAAGCTGGGTTCCGAATGTGAGAACCATACTCTCATCGGCAACTCTGCGAAAAGACCTTCATGACGAGACTCTGCGACCACTGCTAGGGTGACGACCCGAAGTGCCGTGTTTTCACATGTGAGAATATCATTTCCACACTCACCGAGGAGGCGGGATGCGAGCTCAGGACGAGGTGCCCATCGCCGGTGCTACCGGCCGGCCGGAGGGGGACGCCGCGAGGCGGCTGCTCATCGACGGCTGGCTCGTCGAGGCACAGCACAGCTTCCCCTCGCGCAACCCCGCCACCGGTGAGGTGCTGGGGCACGCGCCGGACGCCACCGTCGACCAGGCGGCGAACGCCGTCGCCGCGGCGCGCAGGGCCTTCGACACCACGGGCTGGGCCACGGACGTCGAGCTGCGGATCCGGTGCCTCGACCAGCTCTACCGGGTGCTGAGCGAGCACAAGGAAGAGCTGCGGGAGCTGACGATCGCCGACGTCGGCGCCCCGCGCATGCTCACCCACGGCGCGCAACTGGACGAGCCGATCGAGCTGGTGCGCTACTACGCCGGGCTGTTGCGCGAGCACCCGCTCACCGAGGACCTCGGAATCGCCGAGATCCGCGGCCGCCGCCACCGGCGCTGGGTGGAGAAGGAGGCGGCGGGCGTGGTGGCCGCGATCATCGCCTACAACTACCCGAACCAGCTCGCGCTGGCGAAGCTCGCTCCCGCGCTGGCGGCAGGGTGCACGGTGGTGCTCAAGGGCGCGCCGGACACGCCGCTGGTGACGCTGGCGCTGGGTGAGCTGATCGCCTCCCACACCGACATCCCGGCCGGGGTCGTGAACGTGGTGACCTCCTCCGACATCGAGGTCGGGAAGCTGCTCACGTCGTCGCCGGACGTCGACGTGGTCACGTTCACCGGGTCCACCGCCACGGGCAGGCAGATCATGGCCGACGCCAGCCGTACCGTGAAGCGGGTCTTCCTCGAACTGGGCGGCAAGTCGGCGATGCTCGTGCTCGACGACGCCGACTTCGCGTCCTGCGCCCAGTTCGCGGCGTTCACGATCTGCGCGCACGCCGGGCAGGGCTGCGCCCTGACCACCCGCCTGCTCGTGCCCGGCGCGCACCACGACGCGATCGCCGAGCAGGTGGCGGCCAACCTGGCCCACGTGACCTACGGGGATCCGGCGGATCCGAGGACGTATATGGGTCCGTTGATCAGTGAGCGGCAGCGGGACAAGGTGGATGGGATGGTGCGGCG
>NZ_QEQT01000045.1:0-1400 GCF_003311655.1 Prauserella sp. PE36
TGATACGCCCCGGGTCTGGTGCAGGTCTTGTTGTCTGTCACCCAGCCCGGGCGGGCTGGACGGGTTGATCGTAGCTTGACGTGCGGTGGGCGGCCTCGATGGCCGCCGGGGTGCGTTGGCCGAGCTCGCCGTGGAGGCGGCGGTGGTTGTACCAGTCGACGTATTCGGCCACGGCGAGCTCAACATCCCGAATCGATTGCCATCCGCGACCAAGAACGATCGGGTTATGGATCAACTCGCCCTTGAGCAACGAGTTGAATGCCTCAGCCATCGCATTATCGTAGGAATCCCCACGCGAACCAACGGAGGCGACCACTTCTGCGTCGGCCAAGCGCTCAGTATAACGAATCGCACGATATTGAACTCCACGGTCGGAATGATGTACAAGTCCGGTCACGTCTTGCCCGGCTCGTTTCCTGGCCCAGATCCCCATCTCCAACGCGTCAAGGGCGAGATTCGTGTGCAACGAGGTCGAGACCTGCCAGCCCACGACCATTCTTGAGAACACATCGATGACGAACGCGGCATATACCCATCCCGAAAACGTCCGGATATAGGTGATATCCGCTACCCAGAGTTGGTTCGGGCGATCGGCGGTGAAGCGGCGCCCGACCAGGTCTGCCGACGAAGGTGAGGCCGCGGCGATAGTGGTCCTGGGGCGCCTGCCCCGCCGTAGACCCTGCAGGCCCTTCTGCCGCATCAGCCGCTCGACCGTGCAGCGAGCCACGCGGATTCCCTCACGGTTGAGCTGGGCATACACTTTCCGCGCCCCGTAGACGCTGTAGTTCTCACGGAACACGCGCTCAATCTCGGTGAGCAGCTCCGCATCCCGCAGGACGCGTTTTGATGGTGCGCGTTTCCTCGCTGCCCAATACGTTCTCGGAGCGATCTGTACACCCGATTCTTTCAGGACTGCGCAGATCGGCTCGACCCCGAGTTTCTTCCCCTCAACAACACGCTCGCGGTGGCCATCGATATAGTCAAAGACCACCGCGAGCGGAACCTCCCGCCGATGGGCGGAATCGTCAGAGGTTACTTGGTCTTGCGGTCGAGCTCCGCGGCGGCGAAAAACGCCGAAGCCGTCTTCAGGATCTCGTTCGCCCGCCGCAATTCACGCACCTCGCGTTCCAGCTCGGCGATCCGCGCAGCGTCGTCGCTGGTGCGGCCAGGTGCCGTGCCGGCGTCGATCTCGGCGCGCTTGACCCACGTCCGCAACGCCTCCGGGTGCACGTCCAACTGACTCGCGACCCGGCGGATGACTGCCATCCGCTGCCCCTCGCGATCCCATCCAACGCCATCCGCGTCGCCCGCTCACGCAGCTCGTCGCTGTACTTCTTCGGTGCCGGCATGCTCTGCATCCTTCCTGGAATCAAAGCCTGCACAGAACCCGGGGCGCATCA
>NZ_QEQT01000046.1:0-149546 GCF_003311655.1 Prauserella sp. PE36
ATCTCGCCCTTGACGCGTTGGAGATGGGGATCTGGGCCAGGAAACGAGCCGGGCAAGACGTGACCGGACTTGTACATCATTCCGACCGTGGAGTTCAATATCGTGCGATTCGTTATACTGAGCGCTTGGCCGACGCAGAAGTGGTCGCCTCCGTTGGTTCGCGTGGGGATTCCTACGATAATGCGATGGCTGAGGCATTCAACTCGTTGCTCAAGGGCGAGTTGATCCATAACCCGATCGTTCTTGGTCGCGGATGGCAATCGATTCGGGATGTTGAGCTCGCCGTGGCCGAATACGTCGACTGGTACAACCACCGCCGCCTCCACGGCGAGCTCGGCCAACGCACCCCGGCGGCCATCGAGGCCGCCCACCGCACGTCAAGCTACGATCAACCCGTCCAGCCCGCCCGGGCTGGGTGACAGACAACAAGACCTGCACCAGACCCGGGGCGTATCAACCGATCGCTTGCAGGAAGCCGGGGCCCACTTCAGCCCAGCCGATCAGGAGTAGCGGGCCGACCGCGCGTCGAAATCGGCCGTTCTATATAAGACAGTTCGTCTGCGTCGCGACGACCAGGCCGCCTCACCCGGCGGAGACGGCCGACCCTAGGGCGCGCCGGGGAAGGCTGTGAGCGTGGCCAGGGCTTGTGGCTGTCGGGCTCGTGGAGTTCGTCGGACCAGTGTTCCGGCGTTGAAGCGGGCGGTAGCGGCTGCCGGTCCTCCCTTCATCGAAGCTGGTGCGGCAGCACGCTGGGGAGCCCGTGGAACCGACGAGGGATTGTTGTCCATGGTCCTGTCCATGAACTGGTTCCGAACTGTGCCCCCGGATGCGACAGCACGGCCAACCCTCGGCGCTCCTACCTGCGGCTTCTACTCCTGACGGGTGATTTTGCGGCCTCATAATCCCTTGGCCGCGGGTTCGAGCCCCGCCCGGCCCACCCTTCTGACCAGGCGAAATTGGTTGCGGGACGTTCGTGGTGCGATAGTCTCGGCTCGTGAGCATAAGGTCGGCCAGACGTTCCGGTTGTGCACCCGACAACGCCTCGCCTACATCTCCCAATGAGTCGATCATGGCATAGATCTCTGCGTCCGTGATGACGTCCGGCCGTGACGATCCGTCCAGCTCCGCACGCGCCGCCGCGCGTTGAGCCTGCGCCTCGTTGATCGACTCGACCAAGGCGACTGGATCAACCCCGGCCTCGATCGTCCTCGAACGACCCGAGCATCCGGTAGCAGTGCACGTGCAGCTCCCGCCGGTGCCGCTCCGCCAGCCCCGAGAACGCCGGCTCGTCGACCTCGTTCAGACCGCTCACGCCCAGCTCCTCCAGCCGCATGTCCGCACTCATCACGTCATCCTCCCGCCTCGTCGTGTCCCGTCGTAGGTGCGACGGATGCGGGCGCGACTCCCAGCGCGGCGAGGACGGTTCGGCGGGACGGTGTCGCGTGTTCGGTCATGCTGTTGGCTTCCTTCCACAGATCACGGTCGGTCGGGAGTCTGCGGTTGGCTGGTCAGGATCTGGTCAGGATTCGCATCGCCGCCCTCTTGGCTGACTCACAGGTCGCACGGCTGGTTCACCGGCTCAGGACTCTCATGACCGGTGATGATCCCCCGCGAGCGCGTCGACGGCCCGCGTTGGTCCTCGTGCTTGCTGAGGACCGCGGCAAGAACCAGGCCCGAGCCGCCCGCGAACCTGACGGCGCCGGAACCGCTCAAGGCACGATGGGCGACGAGGCGGCAGCCTCCGTGCCCCAAGAGGGAAGTGATGTTGTGGCGTTCGGGGTTCACGGGTCCAGCTGGACAGAGCTGGCGGGCCGAGCTCTCGGGTGGGTGAGCTCGCGGAAGCAGCTGGCCTCCATGCGCCTCTCGGGTACGTGGAACGTCGGCAGAGTCCGGCGCGATCAGATTCGGTCCGGGGCGCGCTCGACGCCGAGCAGCACTCGGCGTTCCGCGGGACAGCACGACGTTGCCCAGTCGCAACCCGCGGCCAGGAGCTCAGGGCACGCACGCCCGAGACAGGTTCCTCGCCATGACTGCGCGACACCACGGTTGTGATGAACAGGCGCCGGCCGCCGAAGGTGGGCTCATACGCCCACCGGGCACCGGTCCCATCTCCCGGCACCCTGATTTCGGGACGCGTCTAGCGCGGGTGGCTCAATGCGCCGTCCATCCTCCGTCGACGTAGACGGTGCTCCCGGTGACGTAGGACGACGCGTCGCTGGCGAGGAAGACGGCGGCGCCTCCGAGCTCGGCGGGCTCGCCGGTTCGGCCGAGGGGCACCGAGTGGCGGATCTTCTCGCCCCAGTTGCTGTTCATCAGCGGACCCGCCAGATCGGTGTCGAAATAGCCCGGTGCGAGGGTGTTCACGCGGACCCCGCGCCCGGCCCATTCGACGGCGAGTACACGGGTGAGCGCCTCCACCGCGCCCTTGCTGGCCGCATACGGTGCGATCCGTTCGAAGCCGGTGGTGGCGTGCACGGAGGACACGTTGATGATGCTGCCCCCGCCCTGTTCCAGCATCCGCTTCCCCGCAGCGCGCGAGCAGTACCAGGTGCCGTCGAGGTTGACCCGCAGGACCTGCTGCCACTCCTCGTCGGTGACCCGCTCGCTGCGTTTGAAGACCGGGCTGATCCCGGCGCAGTTCACGAGGACGTCGAGCCTGCCCAGCCGGTCGACCGCCTCCTCGGCGAACCCTGGGTCGCTGACGGAGCCCGGGAGCACCACCGTGCCCTTCCCGAGTTCCGCGGCCAGGTTCTCCAGGTCGTCACGGGTGCGCGAGGTGACCGCGACGGTGGCGCCGGCCGAGGCGAGTGCCACGGCGATGGCCCGTCCCAGTCCTTTGCCGGCACCGGTCACCCAGGCGGTCGTGCCGGTGAGGTCGAAGTCTTTCATGCGATCACCGGAAGCGTCCGCAGGTCTCGCTTGAGCACCTTGCCCGACGGTGTGCGCGGTAGCTCGTCGATGAATTGGATCTCGGCCGGAACCTTGAACTTCGCGAGCCGTTCGCGGCAGAAATCCCTCAGGTCCTCGGCGTCGAGCGCGGCGCCAGTGCGCAGGACGACGAAGGCCTTGGGGACCTCGCCCCACCGCGAGTGGGGCATGCCCACGACCGCTGCCTCCACCACGTCCGGGTGCTCGTAGAGGACGCGTTCGACCTCCGGGGTCGCGATGTTCTCGCCGCCCGAGACGATCATGTCCTTCTTTCGGTCCTCGACGTAGAGGTAGCCGTCCTCGTCGAGCCGGCCGATGTCGCCGGTGTGGAACCACCCATTACGCAGGGCTTTCGCCGTTGCTTCGGGATCACGCCAGTACCCTGCGAACACCTTGGGACCGGAGAGGGTGATCTCGCCGAGCTGCCCCCGCGGCACTTCCTCACCGAGGTCGTCGACTATGCGCACCCGCAGGTGCACGACAGGCCTGCCCACCGATCCGACCTTCGAGAGCATGTGCTCGGCATCGTTGAAGGTGTCGCCGGAAACGGTCTCGGTGAGTCCGTAGGCGTCGGCGAACCAGGCCGACGGGAACGCGGCCCGGATCCGTTCGACGAGGGGAACCGGCATCTTCTCACCGCCGCCGATGATGAACCGGATCGAGGAGGTGTCGCGTTCGGTGATGCCGGGGAGGTGCAGCAGAGCGTTCATCATGGACGGTGCGAGCCAGATGTTGGTCGGGCGTTCGCGCTCGATGGTGTCGACGACCTCGTTCGCGTCGAACTTCCTGGTCAGGATCAGCGAACCGCCGGCGTGCAGGGTGGCCAGAGCGGGCAGGTCGAGTCCGCCGACGTGGTAGAGCGGACCGCACACCAGCGTGGTGTCGGAACTCGTGATGCCGAACTCCACGATGTGGCCGAGGTTCTTGTGAAGCAGGTTGGCGTGGGTGATGCACACGCCTTTGGGCCGCGACGTGGTGCCGGAGGTGTACATCAGGCGCTGGAGCGCGTCCGGGCCGACCTCCTCCAGCGGCACCGTCTCGCCGAGGTGCCGGGCGACGATGTCGTCGTAGGAGTGCCACCCGTCCTGCCCGCCGCCGAGGATCAGCCGGTGCCGCACCGGCATTCCGGCCGCTGCATCGGCGAACTCGGGCTCCGTCAGCACCGCGCTCGCCTCGGCGTTGCCGAGGATGAACTCCCACTCGGTGGGGGAGAGACGGTAGTTGAGCGGCAGGAAGGCGGCACCGAGGTGGTTGAGGGCGAGCACCGTTTCGAGGAACTCGATGTGGTTGTACAGCAGCAGGGCCACGATGTCGCCGCGCCCGATCCCGAGTTCGCGGAGGCCGGCCGCGAGGGCGTGGACCCTGGTCGACAACTCGCGGTTGGTCAGCCTCCGCTCGCCCTGGGTGAGGACGACCTTGTCCGGGTACCGGCCCACGTTGTGTTCGAGTACCGCGGCGAAGTTGTGCATCAGCGGTCCTCCGAGTGGAAGCTGTGCAGCTCTGCGCCCGCCTTGCCCCAGTGGATCGTGCTGATCATGCCGCCGTCGGCGACGAGGTCGGCACCGGTGACGAAGTCGGCCTCGGGGCCGGCGAGGAAGGCGACGACCCGTGCGATGTCGTCCGGTTCGCCGAGGCGGCCGAGGGGGATGTTGTCGACGGTGGCGGTACGGATGGCCTGGTTGCTCAGGGTGTCCCGGTTCAGGCCGCTCTCGACCACGCCGGGGCTGACCGAGTTGATGCGGATCCGGTGTTCGGCCAGTTCGGCCGCGAGCTGCTTCGTCAGTGCGAGCACCCCGCCCTTGGCCGCCGTGTAGGAGGAGAACCCGTAGCCGGTGTGGCCGGCGATCGACGCGATCTGCACGATCGATCCTCCGCCCGCGTCTGCCATGGCCGGGATGACGTTGCGGAGCAGGACGAAGTATCCGGTGAGGTTGACGTCGACGACCCGTCGCCACTCCTCGACCGAGCAGTCCAGCAGCTTCTTGCGGACGATGATGCCTGCTGCGTTGACGAGTACCCGCGGGGCGGCTGGCAGGCGCCCGATGACCTCGCGGACCGCGTTGTCGTCGGTGACGTCGACCGCGTACTCAGCGGCCTTGCCACCTCGCTCCTCGACCTCGCGGCGGGTGTCCTCGGCCCCGTTGACGTCCAGTAGCGCCACGGTCGCCCCTGTCGTGGCCAGGCGTAGCGCACAGGCGCGTCCGATGCCGGATGCGGCGCCGGTGATGACAGCACAGTCCATTGTGTTCTCTCCTCAGGCCATCGCGTATCCGCCGTTGACATCGATCACGGCGCCGGTCATGTAGCTCGCGGCGGGTGAGGCGAGGAACGCCGCCACCCGTGCTATTTCTTCAGGCTGGGCGAGCCGGCCCAGCGGGCAGTAGTCGGGCCGGTATCCACGGCCGGTGACCATCTGGGTGTCGACGACGCCGGGAGCGATGGCGTTCGCGGTGATCCCGTTCCCGGCTTCGGTCTTGGCGAGCCACTTGACGATCGCGTGCACGGCTCCCTTGCTGGCCACGTAGTGCGGCCCGGCCAGCACTCCGCCGACCTTGCCGGCGACGGAGCCGATGCAGACCACCCGCCCCCCGCGCTGTCGCAACAGCGGCAGCGCGGCCTTGATCGTCCACAGGGTGCCCTTCACGTTGACGCCCAGTACGAAATCGACCTCCGGCTCGTCCAGCTCGTCGATCGCGACGGTGTCGCCGTAGACCGCTGCCGACGTGACCAGCACGTCGAGCGCGGGCAACGCCGAGAGGATCCGGCGGACGGCGGCGAGGTCCGTCACGTCCACCGCGTGCCCGGAAGCGACCCCGCCCTCTTCCGCGATGGCCGCGACGGTCTCACCGGGATCGTTGACGTCGAGCACCGTCACGGCGGCGCCCGCGGAGGCCAGTTCCCTGGCGATCCGGGCGCCGATGCCGCGGGCGGCGCCGGTCACGACGGCCTGCTGGCCGTGCATCCCGGCAGGTCCGCCCGCGGCGAGAACGCCATTCACGAGTTCTGACCGTTGCGCTGCTCGTGGGCTTCCAGTTCCTCCATCAGCACCGGCACACCGAGGGTGCAGGTGTGGATGCCGAGCACGCTGGTCAGCTCAAGGACCTCCATGATCTCTTCTTTGGTCGCCCCGTAACCCAGTGCGTTGCGGATGTGCTGGCGCAGCCCCGGCTCGTACAGATGTGTGGTCGAGGCGTCGATGGCGGTGTAGATCAGCTCCCGCACCTTGGGTTCGAGAACACCCTTGCGCCACGGCACGGCGGAGAAGTTGAGATACGCCTCGAAGAACTCGGGGTCGAGGCTGAGCAACCCCTCCCAGAACTGGTTCCAGTACCCGCGTTCGGACAGGAACTGCTCGCGTAGTTCACGCTGACGCTCGGTCAGTTCGACGGAAGTCATGCGATTCCTCCTCCTTACCGAGCGGCCATCTCGGCCCGCCGCTTGCGCGTGGCGGCCTCGTCGACCTGCAGACCTTCTGGATCGGTGAGCGGATCGCCCGTGATGACGACCCCGTAGTCGCGGTAGGCACCTTCGATCGTGACGTACTCGTCGCGCACGTCCCTCTTGACTCGTTCAGGGTCACGTTCGGTCGGGTCGCCCCAGCCTCCGCCGCCGTTGGTGAGGTAGCGGAACACGGCGTGTGGCTTGGTGTGCCAGACCGGCGTACTGGCGAAGTAGAAGTACTTCCCGTCCGGGTCGATGCATTTCGTGTCGGGGTTCAGCATCCCGGCGACCGGGGTCGCCTCGGCGTAGACCTCGTCGGCGGTCCCGATGAGTTCCTTGCGTCGCACGACGTCGCCGCGGTCGGCGTGGAAGACCCACGTCGCACCCAGGCCACCGCTCTTGCCGCCGTAGACGCCCAGTCCGCTGGGGCTCTTGGTGTGCAGCGGGCTGGACCAGTGCTCGGCGGCGGTCAGGTACAGCGTGTCCTTGAGGACGGCCGCACCGCCGCGGTTGGTTCCCGCGCCGCCGCTGTCCGGTGTGTACTCCTTGCGCAGCACGACGGCCGGCAGCTCGGACTCGATGGCCTCGGTCGCCGGGTCGAGGTTGTTGGCCTGGTACACCACGGAGTAGCTGTCCGCGTCGCCGGCCTCGGTCGCACCCCACGGGCCGTGCTCGCCTCCACACTGGGCGGTAGTGACCCACGGAGTGCCGTCCTCGAGGACGCCGTTGGCGTTGTGGATGTTGAGCGAGCCGTAGTCGCCGCCGACCGCCTTGCGGCCGAGTGCCTTCTCCAGCGCCCGGAACACCGCCAGCAGGACGGGCCCGGTGCTCTCCCAGTAGAGGAACACGGCGCCGTCCGGTGGGGTGGCGCTGATGAACGTGCCCGCGGGCAGCACGATGTCGATGTCGCGGTAGGCGCCGGAGGTGAACGGTGTGGCCGGGTCGATGAGGAACTTCAACGCGACCCCGACGGCGGTCTTGGTGTCCAGGATGCCCGCGTTGATGCTGGTGCGTGCCTGCGGCGAGGTGCCGCTGAAGTCCAGTTCCATGCGGGGTCCGGACTTGGTGATCTTCACTTTGATCCGGTAGTCGATCGTGTCGTCGATGCCGTCGCAGTCGATGCCCTCCTCGGCCTCGTACACGCCGTCGGGCAGCTCGGCCAGCGCCGTGCGCATCGCCTCCGCGGACACGTCGGTGCTGTACCGGATCGCGCCCAGGTACGCCTCGACGCCGTAGCGCTCGACGCTCTCCAGGATCAGCTGTTCGCCGAGGAGCAGGTTCGCGTAGATGGTCTTGATGTCGGGCAGCAGCAATGCGCAGTAGCGGGCGTTGTCGAAGATGAGATTGAACGCCGACTTGATCGGCTTGTTGTCGCGGTAGAGCAGTGTCGGCGCGATCACCAGGCCGTTCTCGTACACGTTGCGCTTGGTGCCGCTGAACCCGGCGGGAACGACGCCGCCCATGTCCAGCTGGTGTGCTCGCAGGGTGACGAACGAGATGAGGCGGTCGCCGGCGAAGACCGGCCGGATGAAGCAGATGTCGTTGACGTGGTTGCCCGCGCGGTAGGGGTCGTTGCAGATCACCACGTCGCCGGGACGGAGGTTCTCCGGGCCGTACTCCTCGACGGTGTTGCGCACCGCCTCGGACATCGTGCCGAGGAACATGGCGAGGCTGTTGCTCACCGACGACATCGGGTAGTTCTGCTCCGGCGGACCGGAGATCGTGGCCGCGAAGTCGTACCAGTCGCGCAGGATCAGCGAGAACGCGTTGTTGAGCAGGCCCGTGCACATGTGCTGCACGATGTAGCGCATCCGGCTGGCGAGGACGGTCGCGGTGAACCGGTCGGCGCCGTATCGCTCGGTGAACTGCCCGTCGTCGAGGTCTTTCAGCGAAACAGTCATGGGTCTTCCCTTCACGCCTTGCGGATGCGCAGCTCGCCGTGGGCACCGACGTGGGCGGCCTGGCCGGGCACGAGGAACGTGGTGGACAACGGTTCCCTGATGACCGCGGGGCCGGGGATCGTGTCACCGGCGCGCAGGTCGGCCCGCTGGTACTCGTGCGCGGGCAGGTCCTCGTCGGTGAGGTAACGGATGGTCAGCGTGCGCGTCGGTTCCGGACGCTCGCCCTCCGTCCTCTCGGGCAGCACCGGGTACTCGACCTTCTCGGCGTGCACGACCGCCTGGACCCGGTAGGTCACGCCCTGTACCGGCAGCGCTTCGAACTTGTTGCCGGATCGCTCGGCGTAGGCCTCGTGGAAGTTGGCCACCATCTGCTCGACGCCTTCGGCGGTGATCTCACCGTCGGGCACCGCGATGAACGGCGTCTCCCAGGTCTGGCCCGCCAGCCGTCCGTCGAAGCTGCGGACGAAGGTGACGTTGCCGCGGTCCTTCTCCTTCAACCGCTCGGACAGTCGCTGCTCCATCGAGCGGTAGACCTTGTCGATGGACTCGGCCGCCTCGGCGGTGAGCAAGGTGTAGGCGCTGCGGCTGTCGGCGTAGACGAGATCGGTGCTGACCAGGCCGAGCGCGGAGAACAGACCCGGGTGCGGTGGCACGATCACCTCGGCGGCGTGCACCAGGTCGAGTACGGCTGGCAGCAGCATCGGCCCGGCCGCGCCGTAGGCGACGAGGCTGTAGTCACGTGGGTCGACGCCGTGCTGGATCGCGATGTTGGTGACGCCTTCGGCGATGTTGTTGATGCCGATGTTGAACGCGTACGACACCCGCTGCTCGAAGGAGAGCTTCGTGTCGAGCGCCTCGAACGCCTGCCGCGACAGCTCCGGGTCGAGCTTCATCCGGCCGCCCGCGAACCCTTCCGGGTCGATGATGCCCATGAGCAGGCAGGTGTCGGTGGTGGCGGGCTGTGTGCCGCCGATGCCGTAGCAGGCGGGCCCCGGGTCGGCGCCGGCGCTGCCCGGCCCCACCTTCAGCTCGCCGGCCGCGTTGATAGTGACGAGGCTGCCACCTCCGGCGCCGATGCTGGAGATCTCGTTGGACAGCGCGTTGACGATCAGGTCGTGTTCGAGCTCGAACGTGGTGTTCACGAACGGTTTGCCGTCGCTGACGATGCTGATGTCGCAGGAGGTTCCGCCCACGTCCGCGCAGAGCAGGTTCTTCGCGCCGATCAGGCTGCCGAAGTGGGCACTCGAGACGGTGCCGGCTGCGGGACCGGCGAAGACGATCCGGAACGGGTGCTCCATCGCGACGTCGGAGCGCACCAGCTGGGCCGCGCAGTCGGCGAAGTTCAGGTCGCCGGTGAACTTCAGGTCGCGCAGACCGGCGTCGAGGCGCTTGGTGTAGTCGTCGTAGATCAGGCGCATGAACACGTCGACCACGGTCGTGGAGGCGCGGGCGAACTCCTTCGCCAGCGGCGAGACCTCGCTGGAGATCGACACTGGGACGTCCCCCAGCTCTTCGTGCACCAGCTGCCGCAGGCGCTCCTCGTGGTGGTCGTTGACGTAGGCGTTGAGCAGGCAGATGGCCACGCCCTCGACACCGCAGCGGCGTAGCACCGCCAGCTGTGCGCGGGCTTGCTCCTCGTCGAGCGGGATCAGCACCCCGCCGTCGGCGGTGAGCCGCTCGCGGATGCCGCGACGAAGGTAGCGAGGCACCAGGGGCCGGTTGGCGTCACCGTAGGAGCGGCGCCATGCCGGGTTCATGAGGCCCTCGACCGGCCGCCAGGTCCGTCCGATGTCGAGGATGTCCCGGTGGCCATCCGTTGTCAGAAAGGCGATCTTGGGCAGCCGGCGGGTGATCACGGCGTTCAGGCCGTGGGTGCTGGCGTGGTTGAAGACCTCGGCGGTCTCGACGCCGATCTCCCCGGCCCCCTTGAGCACGCCTCGTTCGGTGGTGCGCACGTCCGTGGACACCTTGACGGTCTTGATCTTCCCGTCCTCGATCGCCACGACATCCGTGAAGGTGCCGCCGACATCGACTCCGATCATGGTGACTTCTCCTCTCTCAGTTCACGTCGAGACCGTCGGAGGCCAGAATGATCGGGCCGAGCAGCGGACCCGGCTCGCGGGCGACCGACTCGAGCGTCCGCTGGTGCTTCACGGCGATGAACCAGCCGCCCTCGGACAGGACCGGGTACCGGCGGAAGTCGGCAGCGGTGCTGCCGGGGAAGTCCCGGGCGAGATCGACGCCCAACGCGTGCAGGTCCTCTTCGGAGACTTCCTCCCGCGGCACGGCAAGGCCTCGAGGAGCAGGGGACTTTTCATCACTCACGGGCCATCACTCCAGTGTGTTGTGCCGGTGGCGGGTTTCGTGTACCAGTCGGTCTACGAAACGGTGACGGGAAGCACTTTAAGGCTCGTGTCCTGACCTGACAAGCCCGGACCGGGTGAGAGTGGAGGAAGCGAGACGGCGGTTCGCCGAGGCACCGCGCGCGCGGCGGGGAGCGCCGCATAGGCTCTGGACTTATGCCAAGACCACCGGGGCACGGGCCGGGTTACGAGATCAAGCGGCAGGAGATCATCGACCAGGCGGCACAGCTGTTCGCGAAGCAGGGCTACGCGGCGACCGGCATCGCTGAGATCGGTCAGGTCGCCGGCCTGGCAAAGGGCGCGTTGTACTACTACATCGGGTCCAAGGAGAACCTGCTGGTCGAGATCCAGAACCGGGTTCTCAACCCTTTGCTGACCGCTGCGCGGCGGATCGCCGGCCTGGACGAGGACCCGGTGCTGCGGCTGCGTCTGCTGTCGCAGACGCTGCTGGAGCTGATCCTGGCGCGCCTGGACCACATCTGGGTCTACGAGCACGACTACCGGCACCTGCGGGGCGCCAACCGTACGCGGCTACTTCGCCAGCGACGCGAGTTCGAGAAGATCGTGCAGGACCTGCTCGTGGAGGCCATGGAGTCGGGCGCCTTCCGGAAGCTGAACGCCCGCCTGGCGATGCTGCAGTTCCTCAACATGCACAACCACACCTACCAGTGGGCCAAGCCCGACGGCGAGTGGGACGCCGAGTTCCTGTCCCGCGAGTACTGCGCGACGTTGATCTCCGGCTTCAGGAGCCCGTCCTACGACGCCGATGATCTGGAGGAGCGGGTGCGCTCTTTCCGGGAGCGCGAGGGGGCTTAGCTGCGGCCCCCGGAAGCGCGCACGCTAGCCGAGAACGGACTTCCGCACGGCTGTGGCGATCCTGTCCCGGTCGGGAAGCCAGGCACGCTCCAGAGATGGAGCGTACGGCGCGGGTGTGCGAGCCGCGCCGACACGGACCACGGGCGCGTCCAGGGTCCAGAATCCGTGCTCGGCGGCGACGGCGGCGAGCTCCGAACCGACGCCGAACGACTCGACGGCCTGGTGCGCCACGACCAGCCGGTTCGTCTTGGCCAGAGACCGCAGCACCGTCTGGGTGTCCAGCGGCGCTATGGTGCGCAGGTCGATGACCTCGACGCTGATCCCCTCCTGAGCCAGCTCCTCGGCGACCGCGACGCAGTCGTGGATCACCTTCGAGTACGACACCAGGGTGACGTCCGTGCCCTCGCGCCGTACCGCCGCCCTGCCGAGCGGCACCAGGTGACCGGGCCGCGGTCGCGGGCCCTTGCGCCCGTACAGGAGCCGGTTCTCGACGAAGACGACCGGATTGGGGTCGCGGATCGCGGACCGGAGCAGGCCATAGGTGTCCGCGGGGGTCGAGGGCATGACCACGGTGAGTCCGGGGATGTGTGCCAGCAGTGCCTCGAGGCTTTGTGAATGCTGGCTTCCCGACGACTTGCCCGCGCCGAACTGGGTGCGCACCACCAAGGGCAGGCTCACGGCGCCGCCGGTCATGAAACGCAGCTTGGCCGCCTGGTTCATCAGCTGGTCGAGGCACACGCCGAGGAAGTCGAAGTACATCAGTTCCACTACGGGACGCAGGCCTGCCATCGCCGCCCCCACGGCCGCCCCGACGATCGCGCTCTCGGAGATCGGGGTGTCGCGAACGCGGCCGGGGTACTTCTCCGCCAGCCCTCTCATCAGCCCGAAGACGTTGCCTCCCGCCGCGACGTCGATGCCGGCCAGGAACACGTCCTCATCGGCGGCCAGCTCGTGGTCGAGCGCCTCATGGACGGCGTCCATGGTGCGGAAGATCTCGCCGTCGGGTTCGGGCGGCTCTGGCACCGGCTCGCGCGGGACGCCGACGAAGTGATACAGGGTCTCCGGCGCCGGCTCCTCCGCGGCCTGCGCTTCCGTGACCGCCGCGTCGATAACCGCGTCCACCTCGAGGTCGATCTCGGATACGCGGCCGGCCTCCAGGTGCGAGGCGAGAAGGGTGAGTGGATCACGCGTCTTCCACTCTTCCAGCTCCTCGGGCTCTCTGTAGCGCTCCGGGTCGCCCTCGTAGTGCCCGTGCCAGCGGTAGGTCTCCGCTTCCAGCAGCACGGGACCGCCGCCCCGGCGAAGGTCGCGGACCAGTTCCGTGGTCGTTTCGGCGACGGCGAGCACGTCGTTTCCGTCGACGTGGGTGTAGCGGATGCCGTATCCGCGAGCCCGGTCGGCCAATGTGGCCCGGTGCTGGTCCTTCGCGGCGGAGAACTCGGCGTAGTGGTTGTTCTCGCAGCAGAAGATGATCGGCAGCTGCCAGACCGCGGCGAGGTTGACCGCTTCGTGGAACATGCCCTGGGCGACCGCGCCGTCGCCGAAGAACGCGAGCACCACTCCGCCGCGGTCGCGCAACTGCGCCGCGGCACCGGCACCGGTGGCGATGGGCAGACCGGCCGCCACGATCCCGTTGGCGCCGAAGATCCCCTTCCGGGGGTCGGCGATGTGCATCGAACCGCCCCGGCCCTGGCACGTCCCCGTTCGCCGGCCCATCAGCTCGGCGAACATGCCGGTCACGTCCAGGCCCTTGGCGATGCAGTGCCCGTGGCCGCGGTGGGTCGAGGTGATGACGTCGCGGTCGTCGAGTGGCCAGCACGCTCCCACCGCCGTGGCCTCTTGCCCGATCGACAGGTGCAGAAAACCGGGAATCTGGTTGGTGCGGTACAGCCGGGACGCCCGGTCCTCGAACTGGCGGATCAGCCGCATCCGCCGGTACATCTCGGTCTTCTCGGCGACGTCGACGCCGACGTCGCTCGCCTGAGTGGAAGTCATCGCGTTCTGCCCTTGTCTTGCTGGGGTTTCGGCCCGCCCCCTTGACATCTGGCGGGGAACCACGATTCTTGTACCGATTGTTCGAAAAAACAACTCTGACGCGAAGGTGGGTCGGATGCGATCGTTGCGGTGGCACGGCAGAGGGGACTTGCGGCTCGACGAGGTACCCGAGCCGCAGGCTCCCGGACCCGGTGAGGCGATCGTGGAGGTGTCCTACACCGGCATCTGCGGGACGGACCTGCACGAGTACACCGCGGGCCCGAACCTGATCCGGACCACCCCGCACCCGCTGACCGGGGCCACGCCCCCGCTGACGCTGGGACACGAGTTCAGCGGCCGCGTCGCAGCACTCGGCTCCCCGGTCCCGGGAATCGAAGTCGGCACACGGGTGGCGGTCGACCCGTGCCTGCGGTGCGGCACCTGCCGCTGGTGCCGCCACGGCGAGTACCACATCTGTGCGAAGGGCGGCTCGGTCGGCCTCGCGTCGCCGGGGGCGTTCGCGCCGCTGGTCACCGTTCCCACCGTCGGACTGGTACCGGTGCCCGACGGAGTGCCGGACGAGCTGGCGGCGCTCGCCGAGCCCCTCGCGGTCGGCCTGCACGCCATCCGGCGGGCCGGAGTGCGACCGGGCGACACGGCATTGCTGATCGGCGCGGGCCCGATCGGCATAGCGGCGCTCATGGCCCTCAAGCTCGCCGGCGCCGCGGGCATCTACGTCAGCGAGCCGGCACCCGACCGGGCGAAGCGTGCCGCCGAGCTGGGCGCGACGGAGGTCTACGACCCCGCTGTCACCGACGTGCGGCGCGAGGTGTTCCTGCGCACGGGAAGGGTCGGGCCGGACGTCGTCGTCGAGGCCACGGGACGGCCCGAACTGGTCGAACTCGCCATCTCGACGGTCAGGCGAGGGGGGCGCGCCGTGCTCGCGGGAATCAGCGGGGGCGCCGCCTCGATTCCGCTGACACAGATCGTGCCCTTCGAGCGGACCGTGCTCGGATCGCTCGGCTACAACTTCGACATCCCACGCGTGCTCGACCTGATCGCCACCGCGCGCCTCGACCCCACACCATTGCTGACCGGCGTGTATCCGCTCACTCAGGGGCTCGACGCGTTCCGCGAACTCGGCTCGGGTTCCCACCTGAAGATCCTGCTGGACCCCAAGGAGCACTGACATGGATTTCGACCTGCCAGCGGAAACCGTTGCCCTGCAACGAATGTGCCGCGACTTCGCCGCCAAGGAGATCGCGCCGTACGCGGCCGAGTGGTCCGAACGGTGCTACTTCCCGGCGAAGGTGTTCCGCAGCCTCGGCGAGCTTGGCCTGATGGGCATGCTCGTCGAAGAGACTTACGGTGGCGCCGACGCCGGGCTGGTGTCCTACGTGGCCGCCATGGAAGCCCTCGGCGAGGCCGACCAGTCCGTCGCCGCCGCCTGGAACGCGCACTCCACGATCGGCATCCTCCCCTTGGCGCGGTTCGGCACCGATGAGCAGAAGAAGCGCTGGCTCGTCCCGCTCGCGACCGGCGAGAAGCTCGCCGCATTCGGACTCACCGAGCCCACGGCCGGCTCGGACGCGGCGGGCATCCGCACCCGGGCGCGCCGGACCGAAGACGGCTGGGTGCTCAACGGCACCAAGATGTTCATCAGCAACGCCGGCACCGAGATGAGCCTGGGGGTGACCGTGCTCGCGGTCACCGGCACCGACGACAACGGCAGGAACAGGTACGGCACCTTCTTCGTGCCGGACGGCACGCCCGGCTACGACAAGGGCCAGCCCCTACGCAAGCTCGGGTGGCATGCCCTCGACACCCGCGAGCTCGTCTTCACCGACTGCTGGCTCCCGGACGACCATCTGCTGGGGGAGGAGGGCAACGGGCTGCGCCAGTTTCTCGAGGTTCTGGACGCAGGGCGAGTCAGCGTCGCCGCGCTCTCCCTGTCGCTCGCGCAGGCCGCACTCGACCTCGCGATCCGCCATGCCGAGGATCGCGAACAGTTCGGGCGCCCGCTGAACAAGTTCCAGGCCGTGGGGCACAAGCTCGCCGACATGGCCACCGAGGTGGAAGCCGCGCGCTGGCTGGTCTACCGTGCCGCGTGGCTGGGTGACCAGGGACGTCCCTATGCCCAGGTGGCGGCCATGGCGAAGCTGTACGCGTCCGAGGTCGCCAACCGCGTCGCCAGCGAGAGCGTCCAGATCCACGGCGGCTACGGCTTCATCCGCGAATCCGCGATCTCGCGCTTCTACGCCGACGCGAAGATCCTCGAGATCGGTGAAGGGACCAGTGAGGTCCAGCGCAACGTCATCGCGCGAAGCCTCGCGCCATCGGGAAAGGAGCTGCCGCGGTGAGCGACGAGGTACGGGTCGACGAGCAGGATCACGTTTTGATCATCACGATCAACCGGCCGCAGGCTCGCAATGCGATCAACGCGGCGGTCACCGGCGCCGTCAGCGCCGCACTCGACCAGCTGGAGGTACGCGAGGACCTGCTGTGCGGAATCCTCACGGGCGCCGGCGGCACCTTCTGCGCCGGCATGGATCTCAAGGCCTTCCTGCGCGGTGAAAGTGTCGTGATACCCGGCCTGGGTCTCGCGGGCATGACGGAACGCAGGCTGCGGAAGCCGGTGATCGCGGCCGTCGAGGGCTACGCGCTGGCCGGCGGATGCGAGCTCGCGCTGGCGTGCGACCTGATCGTCGCGGCCGACGACGCGCGCTTCGGGATTCCCGAGGTCAAGCGCGGTCTCGTCGCCGCGGCCGGTGGCCTGCTCCGACTGCCGCTGCGAATGCCCTACCAGCTGGCCATGGAACACGCACTCACCGGCGATCCGATCGAGGCGGAGGCGGCATATCACCAGGGGCTGGTCAACCGGCTGGTAGCGCCCGGGCAAGCGGTCACCGAAGCACTCGCGCTCGCGCGCCGGATCAACGCGAACGCGCCAGTGGCCGTCCGGGTGTCCAAGGAGGTCATCAGCCGGTGCCTCGACTGGACCACGGACGAAGCTTTCCGTGAGCAGGAGGCGTTGGTCCGCCCCGTCTTCGATTCCGAGGACGCACGGGAAGGTGCGCGTGCTTTCGCGGAGAAGCGAGCTCCCGTGTGGCGGGGTAAATGACCGGCGTGCGGCCACGATCCCAGTGCACTCCGGTGACCTTGCCGGAGCTGGGTGAGTCATCGACGCCGCTGCTGAGTTCTCCATCGACAAGGTCGACACCGAGGTTCCCTCGCCGGTCGCCCGCACGCCGGCCGTGATCGGTGGTACGAGCCCTCCGCTCGCCGCGCGGCACACGGTCCTTCAGCCCGCGCCGCAAGAGCGGCCCGCGAGTCGGCGCCGAGTGACGGCAACGGCCCGTACGTCGCCCCCTGGCGCGCAAGCTCGCCACCGAGTAACCCAGGCTCGTCCACGTGTCAGCGAGTTCGTAGTCGTCCCGGCATTTGGCTCGTATCCCCAAGCGTTGCGCGTGCTTCTCGGAGATCGCGTCCACCAGGGCACGGGCGACACCGGTGCCGCGGGCATCAGGTGCTACGCACCAGTGCGCCAGTGATACTCGTTGCGCGGCAACCGGCGCAGCGCATAGGCCACGACGGGCCCCGCAGCTGAGTCCCTTGCGATCAGAATCCGCCGGCCGTCGCGTGCATCCTCGAATGCAGCGTAGGGCAACTGCCCCAGGCGATCGCTGAACCGTCCATACGGCCACCATTACCGATCACTCGCCGTGTGTTCTATGGAAACAATGACTATTTCACCCGGATGGCATAGCCGACCACAATTGTGGGCTCCTCAGGGTTGTTTCAAGATCGTTTGTGTCGTGAGATGCTGTGATTCGAGCGGAGGTCAGACCGTCGTCGGCTGCCTAGAGACCCTGCCGCTGGCCGCGCTCGCCCAACGTCCAAGGCGTCGTCGACGTCACCATCGCGATCGCGGGAGCCACCGGGGGCATAACCTCCGGACTGGTCACCGCGGCCACCAGCTGCCCAGTGTGCGCCGTGCCCGCGGACTTCTCGCCCTGCCCGTACTGCCGCTGATTGCCAAGGAACGCTGACGCGCAACGGCCGGTGCCCGCGGATTGAGCTGGTGTGGCTGTCTGCCCGGATCACGCGCCCGAAGCCAGCTCGGTGAACCGCTGCAGGTAGAGCGGCCAGCCACCCTCGGAGGCCACGCCGTCGCGCCCGCGCTCCCAGCCCGGGCCGTGGCGGTCCAGGTGGCGGTGCTCGAGTTCGACCCGGGTCCGGTCCGGTCCTGTGGCGATGAAGCGCACTTCGACCTCGCTGCACCGGTCAGGGTCGCTCTCGATCTGCCACTGGGGATCGATGTCCCAGCTGATCACAAACCGGTGCGGCGGCTCGAACTCGAGCACCCGCGCCCAACGGCACACCGACCCGTCTTCGCCGCGGTCGTAGACCGAGCCGCCCACGCGGGTCTCGAACACGGTTTCGGCGATCGGCACCGCCAGCAGGTTGTGCTCACGGGGCTTGATCCGGTCGAACTTCTCGGTGAACACCGCGAAGGCGCGCTCGACCGGGACGGCGACCTCGGTCTCGCGCCGTACGGACGTTTCGGTGGACGTGCTGGTCATGGTTGCTCCGTTTCCTCTTCCACTAAGCGCTTGAAGTTCTCCAGGGCCTTGCCCCAGAACTGGTCCAGTTCCTCGCGCAGTGTGGCGAGGCCCTGAAGATCGACCTCGTAGATCCGCCGGGTGCCCTGCGGGCGGACCAGCACCAGGCCCGCCTCCTTGAGCACCCGCAGGTGCTGCGACACCGCCGGCCGGCTGATGGGCAGCTCCTCGGCGATCTCGGTGACCGAACAGGGCCGCTCGGCGAGGCGGCGCAGGATCTGCCGCCGACTCGGGTCGCCGAGGGCGGTCCACGCGTCATCTACGTAAGTGGCCACTAACGTAAGTTACGCCTTACGGAACCCGATAGTCAAGGGCACTCTCGTCGAACGATCCGGTCAGCTCAACCGGATGCGGCAGAGCGAACATGATCACCATCGTGATGATCGAGGCACCCAGTAGAACGGCTCGCCGAATGGCCTTCGCCCGCGCGATGGCAGATTCGCCCGCCGCGCGAGCGGGACTATGCGCGTGGGACTGCTCGTGATGTCGGTGGCCTCCGTCGTGGCCGTTGCCCACAACGCCGCGACGATCTTCACATCCCCGCGTTGTTCACTCGTCGGCGAGCGCGCACTTCGACCGTGCGGCGACCCGGACGTCATCCCGCGGCGACGCGGTCAACGTGCTGGATGTCGGGTAGGTGGGCGTTTGGGTTCTCGCGGTTGATCCGGTGCCGTAGTAGGCCGGCAAGGGCGTGTTCGTGGAGCGAGGCGAGGCGATACACCGAGCGCGGGTCCCCGAGGTGTTGGGGCGGCGGCGATCCCGAGTCCGATGGACAGGTGGGTCTTGCCGGTTCCGGGTGGGCCGAGCAGGACCACGTCTGGGTTTGGCGATGAACTGGGCGGTGGCCAGATGGGCGATGGCGTCGCGGGTGCAGCCGACCGCCGCGGCTCGCTCTGCATCCGGTTGGTGAGCCTCACCAGCGCTACAGACACGTAGCCGGTTACCGCACAAGGGGACAGGGGCAGCCGGACCCTGCCACGGTCCGCCTTGGTCAGTTGTAGCTGACCCCGTAGCGTGCCGGACTGGCAAAGCGTGAGCCTTCTCCGGCATGGTGTCCGTCGATTGTGACCCTGTGTGAACCACCGTGTTGCAGTCACGTGCGCACGTCGCCGTGCCTAGTCCTGCCAGTCCTTCGCGAGGCCGGTTGGGCGATGAGGAGCAGGTCGGCCTGCGGATCGCCTTCAAACGCCGGACGCCCACCCTACTGACGTCGCATGCTGCCCATGCCCCGGCTGAACAAGGCATTGGGTGCTGGGACACGTGTGCTGTCCGGCTGAGCGAGCGCGCCAGGCTTGGCTTGCCGGAGGTGGTGATGATCTGGGCGGCGTGCTTGTCTCGCGAGTGTCCTTACTCCCGAGGGGGGATGGGGCGGTTGTTGAGGTCGATGGACAGGAAGATCTCGTTGGCGACTGGTGTGTGGAGTTCTTCCGCGAGTTGGCCGATGAGTCCGGCGGTTCTGGCCAGCAGTGCGAATCCGCGCAGTAGCTCTAGCGGGAGGTTCAGGTCGGCTAGGGCGGCGCCGCAGACACCGGCGCCGTTCAGGGGCAGGGTTTTGCCGAGGACCTGTGGGTGTGTGCGGCCGATGGCCTCGAACAGCTCCAGGTGGGGGCCGAACTGGTTCTCCTCGCGGGCGATTTCGAACAGGCGAGGGGTGCGGGGGTCGCCGTTCTTGTGGACGTGGTGGCCCAGTCCGGGAATTATGCGGTTGGCTGCGCGTTCGGCTCGCACGGTCCGCAGGGCGAGCTCGTCCCAACCGGCTTCGTTGTTCGGTTGTTGGTCCGCTGCGGCGAGTACGTCGTGGAGGAACCGGCCGGTGTCCTCGGTGACGCCGAGGAAGCGTGAGCCGCCGCCGAGCAGTCCGGCGGCGAGTGCGCCCTGAATCGAGTCGGGGGCTGACAGGTGGGTCAGGCGGGTCACGATCGCGGTGGGTGTGAAGCCGTGATCGGCCAGGGCGGCGAGTACCGCTTCGAACACGCGAACTTCGCTGGGTTGGGGTTTGCGCTGGGTCGCCAGCCAGAATGCCAGCTCACCAAAGGAGGTGTTGCCCATGATGTCCTGGGCCAGGTCCTGGCCCAGCAAGGTGATCTTTTCCAGCGACGATGCGCCTAGTGCGGTCGGGTACTCAGGCATCGGTCTCCTCCAGCCACGTGCGGATCTCTGCGCCGTGTTCGTCCAGTTCCGGCGGTGGCAAGCGGTAGGACGCCGGTGTTTCGGAAAACCGGATCGGGTGCCGCGTGGTCGGCACGGCGCGCTCCCCGTCGCCGACCTCGACAATGGGGTCGAGCTCGAACCGCTCGGCCATCGCGAAGCCACCATCGATGGTGTTGATCGGCCCGCTGGGGACGCCGGCCTCGGTGAGCAGCCCGAACCACTCCAGTGCGCCGCGTTCGCTGAGTTTCGCGGTGAGGATCGGGCGCAGTTCTTCACGGTTGGCGGTGCGGTCGGCGTTGCGGGCGAACCGGGGGTCGTCGGCGACGTCGGGAATCCGGAGCACATCGCACAGCTTGCGGAACTGAGCGTCGTTGCCGGCGGCGACGACGAGATCGTTGTCCGCGGTGGGCAGCGGCTCGTACGGAAAGACGCTCGGATGTGCGTTTCCCATCCGGTAGGGCACCGTGTTGCCTGCCACGTAGGCGGAGCTGTGGTTGACCAAGCCTGTCAGCGCCGAAGACAGCAAGTTGACTTCGACGTGCTGGCCAACACTGGTCGCATCGCGGTGGCGCAATGCTGCCAGGATGCCGATGGCCGCGTGGTTGCCGGCCATCACATCGAACACCGAGATCCCGGCCCGATATGGTAAGCCGTCGGGCTCACCGGTCAAGCTCATCAGACCGGACATCGCTTGGACCATCAGGTCATAACCAGGCACGTGCTTGCCCGCACCCGAGCCGAAACCGGTGATCGACGTGTAGATAATGCCCGGATTGGACTCGCGCACGGTGTCGAAGTCCAGGCCATACTTACCGAGGCCACCCGGCTTGAAATTCTCGATGAGCACATCCGCGCGCTCGGCCAAACTTCGCGCGACCTGCGCGTCGGCCTCGTCACCCAGGTCCAGTGCGATCGACCGCTTACCTCGGTTGATGCCGAGATAGTAGGTGGACACCCCGTCGCGAACCGGAGGCATCCAGCTGCGCGTGTCGTCACCGCGTGGCCCTTCGACCTTCACCACGTCGGCACCCATGTCGGCGAGCAACATCGTCGCGTACGGGCCTGCCAAGATCCGCGAGAAATCCGCGACCAGCAGGCCCTCGAGCGGACCAGTCATCATTTCATCCTTCTTGCGTCGTTGTCTGAGGTGTGGTCAGCGCGTCGCCGTGTCCCCGGTGGGCTCGAGGACGAAGTCGTAGGTGGCGTGCAGGTAGGGTGTGTCGACCTGGCTGCCGTCCGGTGCCGTACCGGGCTGCTTGGTTTCGAACCGGACGATCAGCGCGTCCTTCACGCCGAACACCACGTCGGACTCGAGATAGTCGGTTCCTTCCTGGAACAGGTGGGTGATGAGCTTGCGGTAGCCGGGTTGGTCGATGAGGAAATGGATGTGGGCGGGCCTGAACGGGCTGATCTCGGTTTTGCCGATCAGGTCGCCTACGGGGCCGTCGAGGGGGATGGAGTAGCCCAGCGGGGCGATGGTGCGGACGCAGTAGGTGCCGTCTTCTCGTGTGCGGTACTTCGAACGAAGCCGTGCCTCGTCGATTTCGGACAGCTGGGCCTCGTAGTATCCGTCGGAGTCGGCCTGCCAGATGTCCAGCAGTGCATTCGGCACGGGCTTGCCGTCGAGGTCGGTGACGCGGCCGGTGATGAACAGGGGAGTCCCCGGAAGCCCGTCGGACATGTCCTCGCCGTAGGACAGTGCGGGCGATCCGTCGATGTGGAACGGGCCGAGCACGGTGGCGGGCGTCGCCGAGGCTGAGAACTGGTTGTTCATTTGCACGACCAGCGTGCTGAGACCGACGACGTCCGAGGCGAGGATGAACTCGTGTCGTTTCTCGTCGCTGATCCGGCCAGTCGCGGCCAGCCAGTCCATCGCCGCCTGCCATTCCTCCTCGGAGAGGTTCACCTCGCGGGCGAATGCGTGGACATGGCGGACCAACGCCGTCATCACCTGGGCGAGGCGGGGTGATTGGGCTGTGGCCCAACGCGCCGTGGCCAGTTCGGTGAGGTTGTCTTCGTTGACGAAGGCCATGGTTGGTGCTCCTCGGTTTGTGGGGTTGTGCTGAGCAGCGCGAAATACTGCTCAGGTGTGGGTGAGAAGCTCGAGGGAGTCAGCGACCTGCAACCCGTACGTATGTCCAAATTGGAGGGCATTGTCGTAGTCGAGCAACTCCGCGGAATCGGGATGCACGAGGTGGGTCAGCGCGGCGGCCGGACGCAGTCCGCTCGTGCGCACTAGTTCGAGGGCGACCGTCGCGCTCGATGGTGCCGATGGTTGGCCGCAGGAACAGCAGGAAGGCGGAACTGCGGTCGTCATGACGTGGCCGGGGCGGTGGAGGTCGTCAGGTTTGGTCTCAGGACGGCCGAGAAGTCGAACGGTGCGCGCTCGGTCAGTGGCCGAGATGCCAGTGCTGATGCCCTCTGCCGCGTCGACGGTGACCCGGCCATCGCGCAACGAGGAGTGACAGCCGGCCCCGATCATGCGCGTCAGTCCGAGACGGTCGCAGTCCTGCTCTGGAAGTGCCACGGTGAGTAGGCCTGATCCGTGCCGCACCGCGAAGGCGATCACATCCGCTGAGGCTGTGGCTGCGGCGATGACGAGAGTGGCCGCGCACTGCTCGCGGTCGTACAGCACGACGGGCTTGCCCGCGGCGAGGTCGGCGACCACCTGCAGGTCCTTGATCATCAAGGCCTCCGCGGAAGCCACGGCGGTCATCGTGACCTCCCCGCCTGGATCGTGCCTCCGGAATGGGAGACCTGCTCGGGATCCAGCCTCGTCATCCTGCCCTGGAAGTACACGAGCGGATGCCGCGAACGATCGCCCTCGCGAAGGGACATCACCTTGGCGGTCACGAGGTCGTGATCGCCGATGCGGACGACCGAGTCGTTGATCGCCTCGATGGTGATCATCGCGCCCCTGATCAACGGCGTGCCGAAATCGGAGACATCCCAGGTGAGTGCGGAGAACCTGCTTTCCGGCGGCCCACGGAAAGCCTCGGCTGCCAAGGCGTCGTCCTGATGCAGGACGCTGAAGCTCCAGCGATCGGCGGCTGTGATCTCTGTGAGCGTCTTGGAGCGGTGATCACCGAAGAAGCCCACGAGCAGCGGGTCCATGGAGATCGCTGTGAACGTGCCGACGACCATGCCGATCGGCTGGTCGCCGTTCATGGTGGCCACGACGGTTACCGTGGTGGGGACGTTGCGCATCGCACGTCGGAATTCGCTGGGGTGCACTGTATCCGGAGCGGTGTGTGAAGGGGTGTTCATGAGTCCTCCTGAGCTTGCCGCCTTTGAGCGAGTGTCGTTTCAGCGGGGCGGAGCGCTCCACAAGGGCTCGACTTGGAAGCGTTGGAACGACCACTGTCCCTCCGCTTCGATGAAGCGCGCGGAGTAGTCGCCCATGCTGAGCAGTTCGGGTTGCGGTTCGTAGCTCCACCGGGTGTATCGGCACGTCGCCGAGCAACTGATCGCGCCGGCGGTGTCCACGGCCTCCCATACCCTGACGTTGCTCACCAGGTGGCGTACGCGCGGAGCGTTCGCGAACAGGTCACCGAACAGGCTCGCCACGAACTCCGCACCTGTGCCGGCGCGGCCTGCGAAATTGACCTGAGCCTCGGACAGCAGCTCGGTCAGGGTCTCGATGTCCAGTTCGTCGGCGGCAGCGGCGTAGGTGTAGAGGAGCTGCTCCGCCACCGCCCGGACCTCCGCACGGGCCGTTGTTTCGCGGATCCGATTCATGTCGGCCGATGCCTCCCGCGTGAGTCTGAGTGCGTTTGACCAGCAGCAGATCGTTCTTCTCCTCAGATCAGAGGTGTGATCTGGTCCTGCTGGCCGAGCAGCTCGCGTCCGTAGATCTCGGCGGCGATCGAGGGGTTGACGACGGCGTGGCGGCTGCCGGTTTCCTGGTCTCGCCAAATGCGCTGCAGCGGGTTCTTCTCGCCGAACGAGCTCGCCCCTGCGATGCTCACCAGCAGGTCGATCGCCTCGCGGCAGCGCCGGGCGATGTATCCGGTGTCCATCCGAACCCTGGTGCGCGTGAGCCGGTCCATGTATTTCAGAGACGAGGCCCACTCGTCGACGTCGGATGCCGCGCGCATCGCGTGAAGGTGTGCGGTGTCGATCAGCTGCGTGGCCTCGGCGAGGTTCAGCTGCGTCGTGGGCGCCGCGGCCGAGTCCTCGTAGAAGGTGTAGGAGATCGGTTTGTGCTTGGCGAGGCTCTCGGAGACGACATCGAGCGCTGCGCGTGCCATCCCGATCTGCGGCCCGACGAGGATGAGCGCCAGGACAGGGACAAAAGCGGAGTGGTAGAGCGCCTCTTCCTTGTGCTCGGTGCCGTACTCACCGCCAAGGGCCTTACCGACCGACAGGATGCGGTGGTCGGGCACGAACAGCTCCTCGGCGACCAGGGTGTTGCTCGCGGTTCCCCGGAGGCCGGCGACGAACCAGGTGTCCTTGACCGTCAGGTCGCTCATCGAGATCAGGGCCAGACCTTGATCGACCTGCTGTCCTGAAGCATCGACGACGGGAATCCCGAGTAGCGCCCACGCCGAATGCGCGGATCCCGAGGCGAACCCCCACGATCCCGAGACGATCTGGCCGCCGTCGACGGCGCGGGTCTCCGCTGTGGGGGCGACTACGCCGCACGCACGGGCCTCGGGGTCCACGCCCCACACCTCGCGCTGAGCCTGCTCGGGGTACAGCCCGATCAACCAGCTGCACACGTTCATCAGTGCACTGACCCAAGCGGTCGAGCCGTCACCCCGGCCGATCTCTTCGCTGATCTTCATGAAGGTGGTGAAGTCGGTCTCGAGCCCGCCCCAGCGGCGCGGTTGCATGATCCGGAAGACCCCCGCCTCACGCAGGACCTCGATGTTCTCGTCCGGCACCCGTCGGTCGGCCTCCGCCTGAGCGGCGTTGGCACGTAGCAGCGGCTGTAGCTCGGCGACTCGACGCACCAATTCCTGGGTGTTCGGTTCGTCGACGCTCACCACGGGCGCGGATTCGGCAGAGGTCGTCATCAGGCTCTCCTCTTCGAGTAGCTGTGACCGGTCGTGAGGGCCGCGGTGCAGTGACCGGTGAGCTGCACAACGGGTTGCGACGTAGTACAGGGCTCCGACCCGTCCGCGGGCTTGTCCCGGGGGATCAGATTCCGGCGCGGGCGTTGTACTGCTGTTCCTGTTCGCCAGTTGACTTGAACGCGGATACAAGCGGTCGCGTGAGCTTTGAATCGGCAGACCAAGCGTGCTCGCCGGATCGCGCCCTTTACTGGGCGCCCAGCGCATCCAGGTCCAACGAGGGAGCAGGAGCCACCATGAACGCCGAGCCGTCGCTGTACGTCTTCACTCGCGGTATTCCTCCAGAGGAGGCCGGCTGGCCGGGAGCTGAGCCGAGCAGCTCGATGGAGAACGGGATGCGCATCGAGCGCAACGTCTCCGTTCCCATGCGCGATGGCCTGCGGCTACTGGTCGACCGGTACGCCCCCGCCGACTCCGACGAACCCACACCGGTGCTGATCGCCTGGTCGCCGTACGGCAAGCACGGTGCGCTTGAGTGGCGCAACTGGCCCGGTCACGACATCGACCTCGAGCGGCTCTCTCCCTACACCGCGTTCGAAACGCCCGATCCGGCGTACTGGACCGCGCACGGCTACACGGTCATCATCGCGGACGCGCGCGGCGCCTGGGGATCGGAGGGCGACGTCGAGATGTTCGGCCCCGGCGAAGCCGCTGCCTGCTACGACCTCATCGAATGGGCCGGCGTCCAGCCGTGGAGCACTGGCAAGGTGGGCATGTCGGGGGTGTCCTGGTATTCGGTCATCCAGTGGAACGTCGCCGCACTGCGCCCGCCGCACCTCGCCGCGATCAACCCGTTCGAGGGGTTCCACGACCCCTACTACGAAGTGGCTACCCACGGCGGGATCCCGGAGACCCAATTCTTGCCACTGCTCGGCCCGCTCATCGCCAAGACCCACGGCCAGGTCGAGGACGTTGCCACCAACGCCATGAATCACCCGTTCTACGACGACTACTGGAAGTCCAAGGTCGCCGATCTCGAGAAGATCGACGTGCCCGCCTACGTCGTGGCCAGCTGGTCCGATCACGGGCTGCACACCCGAGGCACCCTCGAAGGTTTCCGCCGCATCTCTTCGCCGAACAAGTGGCTTGAGGTCCACGGTCGCAAGAAATGGGCCTACTACTACTCCGAGGACAGCCTGCCTCGTCAGCTCGCTTTCTTCGACCACGTGCTGAAGGGCAATGCCACCGAGGTCGCGCAGTGGCCCACGGTCCGTCTCGAGGTCCGGGACCGGGCCTACACCGGAGAGGTCCGAGCTGAGAGCGAGTGGCCACTCAAACGCGTCGAGTACACCCCGCTGTACCTGGACGCGGACAGCGGAGGCCTGCTCTCTCACGCCCCAGCTTCGAGGGGCCGCCTCGAATACGATGCCCTCGAAGGCCGAGCCGTGTTCGACCACCGGTTCGACCAGGACACGGAACTGGTCGGCGGAATGGCACTCCGGCTCTGGGTGGAGGCCGACGGCGCCACCGATATGGACCTCTTCGTCGGCGTGGAAAAACTGGACACCGACGGCAACGAGGTCAACTTCCCCTTCTTCTCCACCTTCGACGACGGCCACGTCGCCTTGGGCTGGCTACGGGTGTCGCGGCGCGAGCTCGACGAAGCCGTCTCCACCCCCGAGCGCCCCGTGCTGCGCCACCAGCGCGACCTACCGCTGAGTCCCGGGGAGGTCGTGCCCGTCGACATCGAGATCTGGCCTTCCGGCACGCTCTTCCATGCAGGCGAGACCCTGCGCTTGGTCGTCCAGGGGCACGACCTCAACGCCTACGACGACGGCCTGTTCGCGCAGAGGCACGCTGCCCTGGTCAACACCGGCCGCCACGTTCTCCACACCGGAGGCGACCGGGCCTCACGTCTGTTGATCCCCCGCGTCCCGCCGACTGCCTGACCAGGACGCGTCCCTCCGGGCCTCGCACGAAACGATTCGACCGTTCATCGTGCGAGGTCCGGCTGTTGTCAGTCCCTGCTCCCACCGCGATTCACACGGGCGTGTAAATCGCAGCCGCCCGGTACCGTGCACCCTGTTGTAGAGAACTGACCAGCGACTCTGTCCCAGGGAAGAAACGCGCGGATGCCCGGGGAACGTGGCGCGCCTATGCTACAGCTGGTCAGGCTACGTGTTCGTGGGCGCCTGGATGAGCGGAACCGCAAGTTGGAGGCCGACATGGTCGAAACGCCCTCGGTCCAGAGAGTCTCGAAGCCATGACAACACAACGTCCTGCGGCTGGTCGGGAATGGCTGCTCGATCTGAAACCCCGCGGTCCTGACATGACCAGCGCCGCAGCGAGCTCACCCGCGACAATCGCCGAAACGATCTCGCACGTCGGCGAGTCCCCGGTCTGCTGGGCCATCGAGGTGGGCCGGGAGATGGCCACGACGATCACCCGGGAGATCCCTGCCTTCGGAGGTGGCGAAGGGCCCTTTCAAATCCTGCGCAAAGGTACCGAGTCCTCCACCCTGCGCGCAATGGTGCTACTCGCGTTCCCTGACGTACAGCTGAGCCCGATCACCGAGGAAGCCCTCGAGGGCGACCGGGAGTTCGTGCGCCGCGGCATCGCATTGGACAAGGTCCTTCGCGGGATCCGACTCGGCCACGCGGGCATGGCCCAGGCATTCCTCACCGCCTGTGAAGCACTCGTCGACCCGGACCGTGTCGCCGATGAGATGAAAGCCGTATCGGAGGACCTCTTCGGATACATCGACGCCTTCTCCGGCTCCATGGTCACCGAGTTCCTCGCCGAGCGCGACCGCTGGATTACCAGTGCCGCGGCGGCCCGCGCGGAAACCGTCAACCAGATCCTCGCCGGTGACGAGCTCGAGGTGCGCGCAGCCTCCTCGGTACTGGGCTACGACCTCGACCGCTGCCACCTCGCGCTCGTCGCCTGGGCCAACTCGCCCGGCGAGGTGTCCGCCCTGGAACGCATCGCCGAAGCCCAGCTTCGCGCTCGGGGAGCTACGGCCACGCTCGCCGTGCCGATCGGGAGCTCCGCGCTCTGGGCCTGGGGCACCATCGCCAACGACGCGGACCCGGCCACCCTGCCCGCGCCACCGATCCACGCCGACATCCGAATCGCACTGGGCCTGCCCGGGCGTGGGGTAGACGGCTTCCGCCGCAGCCACGAGCAGGCTACCCGCGCAGAGCGGCTGGCCCGGCTCGCCGGCGACCGAGCCGCCCCCGTGACCAGCTACGCGGAGATCTCTGCCATTGCCTTGCTGGCCGAGGACATCGACAGTGCCCGAAACTTCGTAGAACGCGAATTGGGTCCGCTGGCCGACTCGACGAGCCAGGTCACCGCCGCCCTACGCGAAACCCTCCTCCAGTACCTGGAGCAGGAGCGCAGCATCAGCACCGTCGCCACGCACCTACATCTAGCACGGGGAACGGTCGCCTATCGCGTCAAGAAGGCCGAGGCCATGCTCGGCCACGAAGTAGGGCAGCGGCGCTTCGAGCTACACGCCGCCCTGCTACTCGCCCAGGCACTGGGCGATGCCGTCCTGCCGGGACCGCGATGACAAGCTCGAGAACGAGCATCCAGGATGTGTTGCTATGGGGAAGGTCGCGGACGAGGATTGGCCACTGGTCTGCGCTGGCCGGCCGGTCTCCACTGTGGACATCTCGCTCGATGTCGTGCGGGAGCGAATGGCGCACCACGGAGCCGAGCCCGCGGCGGTCGAGACGGCCGTCACCGGCATGTCCTGGGCTCGCGCGGGAGGCAATGCCGTACTCACCGACGACGTGACCACGATCCTCGGCCGGCCCGCCACCACGTTCGCCGCGTGGGTGGAGGACCACCGGGACGCCTTCACTCCGGACTGATGTCCGGACGTCATCCGGCCAGGACTTCGCGGACCGCCTCGACGATCGTCTCCGGCTGTTCGTAGGGCACTTGATGGCTCGCGTGCTCGGCCACCAGAACACGTCCTTGCGGGGACCGTCCGGCCAGGGCCTCGTGATCGGCGGTCAGGTGGTCGAGCTGCGCGCGGGGCATCCGAGGCCGCTTGCCCGCGGCGATCACGCGGATCGGCACGGGCGGCAGTCCGTACTCCTCGCGTGTGCTCTTGGCCTCGGCCATCGCGTCCTGCATCCCGCCCAGTGTCACGGCCAGTTCGCGCAGCGCACGTGATTTCCGGCCCCCGAGTGCCGCCCGCGCACGCAGCAACCATGCCGCGACATCGAACGAGAGACTCCGCACCAGTGCGGAGCCCGGAGGTGTTCCGGCGGCTGTCGGGTCGACGAAGACCAGCCCCGCCACGTCGTCGGGATGCCGGGCCGCGTACACCTGGGTGACGAGCCCGCCGTACGACCAGCCCACGAACACCGCGGGCAGGCGGAGTTCCAGACCGCGAAGCATCCGGCGTAGGGCGTCGGCTTGCTCCGCGAGAGACCGCGCCTGCGTGCCGCCAGACCGGCCTACCCCGGCCCTGTCGTAGGTCACCACCGTGGCGAAATCGGCGAGCCGCTCCGGTACCGGCCCCCAAGTGCCAAGCCCCTGACCCGCTCCGCCACCGTCCAGCACCACCGTCGGCCCGGAGCCCAGGATTTGCGCACAGATCTCATGCCCACCAACGTCGACCATCTTCTCGATCACCATGATGTCAACATACGTTGACGTCGGTACGCTCGTCAACGTATGTTGACATCGGCGCGGCGCAGGGCGAGCCCGGTCGGTACCGAGGTCCTCGCCGAGCCATGTCTGCCAGCTCTGGATGTTGGCCTCACGGCTCCACATGCAATGCCACCGCGGCGCCCAGGCAGCCACCCGCGCTGGGGCCGACAACGTCTGTTCAGGACTGCGTCGACGTCGTCGACGCAGTCCTAAACTCCATTCATGCGTGCAACCGAACGGGCTACCGAGTCACCACCTGATTGCGGTGCTGCTCAACCTCCGCTACCGACAGGGTCGGAGTCGTTTCGCGACTGGCCAGGTGCTGTGCTGTCGGCGGCTCGATCAGGCGAGGTGATCTCCGAGGTTGCGTCCGGTGCCGGCCTCGGGGCGCACAGCAGGGCGAGGACCGTCAGCGCCTGGCAGGCAATGACGAAGATGATGACAAGGGTCGCCTGGCCGTCGGCTGCACTGACTAACGCCGCCGCGATGAAGGGCGTTGTGCCACCGAGAAGCATCGCCGTCGTTTCTCGGGCGGCTGCCACGCCGGTGAAGCGATAGCGCGTTGGGAACAGCTCGGTGAGGAAGGCTGATTGAGCTCCGGCCATCGCCCCGTAGCCGACCGAGTAGGCGACGGTCATGCTGACGATCACGAAGGCTGGGGTTCGGGTTCCGAGGAGCATGAAGAAGGGTGCCGCGAAGGCGGCCGCGAAGACCGCGCCACCGATGTAGACCGGACGTCGGCCGATGCGGTCCGCCAGGGCTCCGAACAAGGGAATCGTGATGAGACTGAGTCCGGCGGCGACCAGCAGGCTCACCGTTGCTGTCAGGGCCGGAAGCTCCAGCGTATCGGTGATGTAGCTCAGCGCGAACGTGTTGACCAGATAGCCCGCGTTGACCAGACCGAATCCGGAGACGATTCCGACCAGTAGTGCTCGGGGCCGCTCCCTGAGTACTTGTGTGATGGGCAACTTCTCTGAGGCGCCGTGTCGTTCGGCGGCCCTCTTGGCTGCTTTGAAGGCCGGGGTTTCTTGCACACGCCGACGGATGTACAGCGCGACCAGGAAGATCACTGCGCTGGCCAGGAAGGGCACCCGCCATGCCCAGGCGTGCAGGGTTTCGACTGGGATCAGCGAGAGGACTACGAAGGTGCCGGTGCTGAGGATGAACGACAGCGCCACCGCGGCCTGACTGATGGAGGTGAAGAAGGCTCGCCGCCCAGGAGGGGTGAACTCTGACACGGCTGTGACCGCGCCGGCGAACTCGGCTCCCGCGCCCAGACCCTGGAGCAGGCGGGTCACCGTCAGCAAGATGGGTGCCCAGATGCCGGCAGTGTCGTAGGTCGGGAGTAGACCGATCACCATTGTCGCGCCGCCCATCAGGCAGATCGTCGCGATCAGGATGGGTTTGCGCCCGTACCGGTCCCCGAAGTGAGCGGCGAGTAGCCCGCCGAGTGGCCGGGCCGCGAAGCCGACGGCGAACACCGCGAACGAGGCAAGCACTCCGGCCACCGGGTTACCTGATGGGAAGAACAGTGGTGCGAAGATCAGTGCCGACGCCGCGCCGTAAAGTGCGAAGTCGTACCACTCGACCACCGTGCCGATCGAGCTCGCTGCCGTGATGCGGATGATGGCGCGTCGGTTCTGCGGAAGTGCCGGGTCAAGATCGGTCATTTCGCGACTCCCCTGTGGAATGGGCTTCGATCCCGGCGTCGGTTGGATAGCGCGCGTCAGCCGATGTCACCGCGTCACCGCCACGCCGGCCTTCTCGCGATCCCACGTGTCGCCAGTGACTGCCATGTCGCGCAGCACGTTCTTCTGGATCTTCGAGGTCGGGGTCTTGGGAAGCTCGTCCATGATCCGGATGTAGCGGGGGACCATGTAGTAGGCCATGCGCGGTTCGAGGAAGCGGATCAGCTCGGCGAGATCGATCGTCTCTCCCGGGACGGGAGCGATCACCGCCATGACTTCGTCTTCGGAGATCTCGCTGGGGACCGCGATGACGGCTGCCTCTCTGACCTGAGGGTGCGCCATGATCTCAGCCTCCACCTCCATGGAGGAGATGTTCTCGCCACGGCGCCGGATGGCGTCCTTGAGCCGGTCGGCGAAGTAGTAGTTGCCGTCCGCGTCCTTGCGCGCGGTGTCGCCGGTGTGAAACCAGCCGTTGCGCCACGCTTTGGCTGTCGCCTCGGGCATCCGGAAGTATCCATGGGAGAGCGCCCATGGAGCGTCCGTGCGGATAATGATCTCGCCGACGTCACCGACCGGCACCTCGCGATCGGCCTCGTCGACCAGTCTGATCTCCACACCCGGACGGGCCTTGCCGCAGGTTGCCTTCTGTGTGGGATTCGGACCGGAGATGATCGGAGCGGACAGCTCGGTCATGTTGTAGATGGTGTAGACGTCCACTCCGAAGCGTCGTGAGAATGCGGCGATGTCGTCGAGGAGGGGAACGATGAAGACCTTCTTGAGCGTGTTGTTCGCGTCGTCCGCGGTCGGCGGGCGGCGCTCGACAAAGCTGGCCATCACGCCGAGGAGAAACACCATGGTGCTGTCGGTCTCGCGGATCTGCCGCCAGAACTGCTCTCCGCTGAAACGTTCGACGACGGCCACCGAGCCACCGTTGAGCAGCATCGCGTAGAGCAGGGTCGAGCCGCCGGCGTGGAATGCCGGCATGTTGATGAGGAAGCGATCGTCGGCCGTCATGATCGGCATCGTCTCCGGGCCGAACGCCGACCACGCCTGCATGTAGGAAGTCAGGACTCCTTTGGATGGGCCTGTCGTGCCCGAGGTGTAGAGGATCGCCTGGGTGTGCCAGGGTTCCACCGGACTCGGTGGTCCTGACGGCTCGCCTCGGCCGATGGTGAGTTCCTCGGCGCGCACGACCGTGATGCCGTCGACATCGAGCCGGTCATCACCGCCGACCTGCACGGCGCGATGGATTTTGCCGCGTCGCTCGATGTCCGCGAGTCGCGGCAGCAGGTTCGTGTCCGCGATGATGAGTTCGGCGTCGGAGTTGTCGAGCACGTGCGCAAGCAGGCTGCCGCGATATGCCGTGTTGATCGGCACGAACACCGCGCCGAGATAGTTGATGGCGAACCAGAACCGCAGAACGTCCGGCCCGTTGGGCAGCCAGCAGACCACATTGTCGAACTGCCGCACGCCCAGTTCCTCCAGGGCCGCTGCCGTCTGCCGCACCTGACGCAACAGTTCTTCCCGGGTCCAGGTCGGTCCGCCGTCGAAGATCGCGAAGATCTTGTTCGGGTCCTCGGCGGCTCGGCGCTCGAGCAGATATCTCAGGACAAGCTCCTCGCGGGGAGGGACTCTCGGATCCACAGACACGGTGTGCTCCTTTCCGCCCGCACTCCCACGGCATATTTGCCGAATGACCGGTACAGTTACATGTGCGATACACGCTCGTCAAGCCCGTGCTACCGCTCCGGGTGTGCTGGACTCTGTACCGGATGACCGGTACAGTTTTCCGCGGCGTCTGATCAGGCTGCCCACAATGACGTGCGAACCTGGAGGTTGAGCCATGCCTGAGATCGTGAAGTTCGAGATGCCGCGGGTCGAGACTGTCGTGCAAGGTGCCGGGGCCGTGCGCGAGATCAGCGCCGAGCTCGAGCGGCGGGACCTGAGGCGTGTGTTTCTCGTGACCGGCACGTCCGTCGGGTCGGGCAGTGCGTTCGCGAGGCTGGCCTCTGACCTGGGTGATCGGGTTGTCGGAACGTTCGACCGCGTCAAGGCGCACAATCCGGTCGCGTTGATCGTGGAGTTGATCAAAGAAGCCCGGACCGCGAACGCGGACGCCTTCGTCGCGGTGGGGGGCGGTTCACCGTGCGATGCCGCGAAGCTGGCCGCGATCGGCATCTGTGAGGGTTCGGACTCGGTTGAGGATGTCGCGCGCAACTATTTGGAGTTCGAGTACCCGAACACCATCAGGCAACGTCCGCTCACTGGCACCCCCATGCCGGTTTTCGCCGTCCCGACGACATTGTCGGCGGCCGAGTGGGACGGCTTCGCAGGATCTGTCGACGAGTCCGGCGATACCAAGGACCTGACCGTCTACCTCGAGGCCACGCCGCGAGCGGTCTTCCTCGATCCTGAGTTCTGTGCCCACACGCCGCGCGACCTGTGGGCCACCACCGGCGTTCGGGCCCTGGATCACGCTGTCGAGACCGCCTACGCCAAGAATGCCCACCCGTTCACCACCGCACTGGCCAACGGCGCACTGACGATCCTCGCCGAGTATCTTCCGCGCTCCGTCCGAGATCCTCAGGATCACGAGGCGGCGCTCAACTGCCTCCAGGCCGCTTGGATGTCGATCATCGGGGTCCACAACGTCTCGCTCGGCCTGTCCCACGCCATCGGTCATCAGCTCGGTGCGGTCGGGATCCCGCACGGGGTGACCTCCTGCATCATGCTGCCCCACGTGATGCGCTTCTTGGAACCGGTGACTTCCGAGGAGCAGGCTCGGATGGCACGGTCGCTGGCGCAGGTCCAGGGCGACGGCCTGGATCTCCCCGCGGCCGATCGCCTGGAGCGGATCCTCGACGAGCTCGGGGTGCCCCGGCGAGTCTCCGACTTCGGTGTCGGACGCGAGAAGATGAAAGGTGTCGCGCGGGCAGCGCTGGGGGACATCGTGGTCCGCGAGTCGCCCCGGACGGTCGACGAAGCGGTGATCTATGAACTTCTGGAGGCCGTCTGGTGAGGTCATGGGCATCGACGGCGTGAGCAGCCGATGAGACAACAGCGGGGCCGGCAATCAGCCGGCCCCGCTCTTGTTCCTGTCCGCTACGCGCGATCCGATTCGTGGGTGGCCGAAGCCTTGCCGCCGGGATCGAGCACGCCCTTCAGCAGCGTGTCGGTGAACAGATCCGCGATCTCCTCGGGGGTACGCTCGCCGTCCGGCCGTATCCACGCATACGAGTAGTTGTAGTGGCCAAGAATGCCCTTGGTGACAAGGGGGTCCAACGGCCGGAACTCACCCGCCTTGGCTCCACCTTCAAGGATTTCGGCCACCATGTTCTCGTACCTGTCCCGCGCGTCTTGGATCACAGCGCGCCGCTGGCCGGTCAGCGCCTTGAACTCCTGGAACGAAACCGTCCATTCCAGCGCGTGCTCGGCGAGGTTGCGCATCGTCGACCTCATCAGTTCGCGGAACCGTTCCTCGTAGGTGGTGTCCATCGCCACGATCCGACCTGATTGCGTCAGCAGGTCGGACATCCGCGTGTGGCAGATCTCGAACAGTAGGGCCTCTTTGCTGCCGATATGGTGGTACATCGCCCCGCGGCCGATCTGGGTCTCGTTGGAGATCATCTCGATTCCGGTGGCGTGGTAGCCGTTCTCGGCGAACAGTCGCACGGCGGCTTCCATGATGCGCTGCCTCGCTTCTACGCCCGCGCGGTTCGAGCGCCGCGACGTCATGCCGGCTTTCACAGCCATGTAGCGCTTCCTTCGCTGATCGATCGAGGAGCCGACACGTCGCTCCGGACGTGGCTATTCAATGGTACCTACGTCGAGGACGACCTTTCCGGAAGTGGTGCGGTCCTCCATCGCGTGCAGCGCCTTCGCGGCATCGGCCAGCGGATACACACCGCCCACGACCGGGCGGACGAACCCGTCGCGGGCGAGCCGGGTGAGCTCCGCGGCGGAGGTGGCCGCGATGGTGTCGTCCTGCTCGATGAAGCCGCCCCAGTACACACCGACGACCTCGATGTTCTTGAGGAGCAGCCGGTTCACGGCGATCTCCGGGATCCCGCCGGCGGCGAAGCCGATCACCAGGTGACGTCCTTCGGGACGCAGCAGCCGGATCGAATCCGCGAAGTATTCGCCTCCGACCGGATCCACCGTCACATCGACGCCACCGGCGGCATTCGCTCGCACTGCGTCGGCCCAGCGATCTCCAGCCACCACGACGTGGTCGGCGCCGGCGGACTCGGCGACCGGCACGGTGGCCGTCGAATCGACGACAGCGGTGACCGTCGCGCCAAGGCCCTTCGCGACCTGTATCGCCGCCGTGCCGATGCCTCCGGCGGCGCCGTGTACCAGCACGTGCTCACCAGGCTTGAGCCGACCACGGCGGACGAGAGAGAAGTGCACGGTCTGGAAGTTCATCGCGAATGCCGCACCCTGCTGGAACGACAGCTCGTCGGGCAGCGCAAACGTCACCGCCGGCCTGGCCACGACGACCTCTGCATACCCGCCGCGCGGCACGTAGGCGGCACACCGATCACCCGGCTTGACCGATGCGCCGCGGGGAGCCGAGCGGACGACACCGGCCACCTCGACCCCGGGGATGAACGGCAGCTCTGGCCGTATCTGGTACTGGCCACGTGTCATGAGCGCATCGACGAAGCTGACGCCCACGGCTTTCACGTCGATGGTGATCTCGTCCTCGGCGGCTTCCGGCTCGGGGACCTCGACCAACTCCACCGCAGCGGGGCCGTCGAGTGAGGAAATCTGGATCGCGCGCACTGTGCTCCCTAGCGTTTGAAAGTGTACCGTCCGTACGGTTTTTTTGGCGGTCGCTGAAAGTTGTGGACCCAACCTCCGCGAGACTCTGTTACTGTACCGACTGTTCAGTTCTCGAACAAGCTCGTCGACCGCACGTTGCCGCTGCGGCCGCCGGAGGAGGAAGCCCACAGACATGAGCGGAGACAACGTCGAGGTTGTCGGACTACCTCGCGGCCGGCTGGACCGATGGCTGGCATCGACCCTTGGAGACCGTTTCGAGTTCGGCCACTGGCGCGCCGAGGTGATCTCGGGAGGACTTTCCAACTTGACCTATCGGCTGACGTTCGGAGACCAGTCCGTGATCCTGCGCCGGCCCCCACTCGGCGGCGTCTTGCCCAGCGCGCACGACATGCGCCGCGAATGGCGGCTCCTCACCGCACTCCACCCCACGAGCGTGCCCGTGCCGGAACCACTGGCGCTGTGCACCGACGATTCCGTCATCGGCGTCACCTTCTACGTGATGTCCGACGTTCATGGAGTTGTGCTCCGCTCCGCCGAGGACACTCGTGGGCTCGAGGTCCATCAGCGGACGAAACTGTCAGAGACGTTCGTCAGCACGCTCACGCGGTTGCACGCCATCACGCCGGACGAGGTCGGGCTCGGGGATTTCGGCCGAGGTAAGCAGTTCAACGAACGCCAGGTGCGCCGGTGGGGCCGTCAATGGGACCGCGTGCGGCAGCGGCAGGTGGACGATATGCACCGGCTCATGGACGAGCTCACGGAACGAATCCCGCCGGTCAACGACATCTCCATCGTGCACGGCGACTACCGGCTCGACAACATGATCGTCGGTCTCCAGGGCGGCGACCCACGCGTTGAGGCCGTCATCGACTGGGAGATGTCGACTCTCGGCGATCCCCTCGGCGACCTCGGTCTCGCGCTGACCTACTGGCACGACCTGGATGACCAGGAGCGGGCACTCATCCCTGCCGCGGCAGGGGTGACGGCTCGTCCGGGCTTTCTGACAGCGGCCGAAGTCGCTGACCGATACGCCGCGCTCAGCGGCAGAGATCTCCACCACCTGAACTTCTACCTGGGCATGGGCGCGATGAAGCTGGCCGTAATCCTCGAGGGAGTCGGTGCTCGCTTCCGGGCCGGACACATGGCGAAGCGGGACGAGCTGGGGCTCGACGACGCCGTTCGAGCTCTGGTCGGGCGCGGGTTACGTCAGCTCAAGAGCAAGTAGGGACGGACGCTGTGACGTTGACAGATCACGTAATCCGGGTGCTGAGCCCGGACAGCCCTGGGCTGCTTCGGACAGCCGAGCACCGCATCGACGAACGCTGGCTAAGAGCCTTCACGGTCGCGGTCGGCGACACCCGCGCAGAGTTCTTCGACCTCGACCACGACGGCGGCATCGTCGGCCACCCCGTGTTCCCCGTCTGCGTCGAATGGCCGCTGATCGAGTACGGGGCCCCGGGAATCGACCTGTCGGCGGCAACCCTTCGACTGGGCTTGCACGTGTCACACCGGATGCGGATGTACGCACCATTGCGGCCCGGCCAGGTAGTACGCACGGAAGCCCGGTTGTACCGGGCGGAGGCCGGTAGCACTTCTGTGCGTATCACCACCGAGTTCCGCACCGTAACTCTCGATGGGAAACCGATCGTCACCACCCAGCTGGGCACACTCTATCGCGGGGCCCGGCTCGAGGGCGTGAAAGAACCCAGCCCGGAACGAGAACCCGGGTTGGACGTCACGGCCGGACTTACCCGCGTCGCGACCTTCGTGGTCGACGCGACCAACGCCGTCGTGTACAGCGAATGCACCAGAATCTGGAACCCCATCCACACCGACGTCCGAATCGCCCGCGCCGCGGGACTACCCAACACGGTGCTCCACGGCACGGAAACCCTCGCCCGAGCGGTTTCGGCTGTCACACGCGCCGCCGTCTTTCCGAGGACCGGTGACATCACCGGCATCGACTGCCGCTTCACCAGCCCGGTCTTTCCCGGCATGACGCTGGCGGTGAACGCCGCCCGGGTAACCGACAACTCCATCGCCTTCGACGTCCGCGCAGCGGACGGGACGCCGTCGATCTCGGACGGCCTCATCACGTTCGACAACCCATGAACAACAGCGAAGGTCGAGGAGAGCGGCATGCACTACGGCAGGACAGCCCTCGACGGGCTACTCCGCCTGCTGACGCCCCTCACCGCAGCGCACCAACACGACGTCCCATTCAGGAGGCTGACATGAACGACCTCTTCTCCCTTTCCGGCCGGACCGCCGTCGTCACCGGGGGCACGCGCGGCATCGGCCTGATGATCGCCCGCGGACTGCTGTCGGCAGGCGCCAGAGTGATCCTGAGCTCACGCAAGGCAGAGGCGTGCGAGGAGGCGGTCCGCACGCTGTCCCCACTGGGCCCGGTGTCGGCGGTGCCTGCGGACCTGTCCCGCGAAGACGAGTGCCTGCGGCTGGCCGAGGTGGTCAGCCGGCGCGCCGATGATCTGCACATCCTGGTCAACAACGCCGGGGCGGTCTGGAATGCGCCGTTGGACGAGTTCCCGTCCTCGGGTTGGGACAAGGTCCTGGACCTCAACCTCAAGGGTCCCTTCTATCTCACCCGAGCAATGCTGCCCTGCTTGACGAGGACCGCGAGCCTCGACGACCCCGCACGCGTGGTGAACATCGGATCCATCGACGGCCTGCGGCCCCCCGGCATGCCCACCTACTCGTACTCGTCGAGTAAGGCCGGACTGCACCAGCTGACCAGAGTCCTCGCCGCCGAACTCGGGCCACGTCGCATCACCGTCAACGCGATCGCGCCCGGTCCGTTCGAGTCCAAGATGATGGCCAGGACACTCGAGGAGCGGACCGACGAGTTCGTCGCCAGCTCAGCACTAGGCCGCATCGGCAGGCCGGACGACATGGCCGGTGCGGCCGTCTTTCTGACCTCCCGCGCCGGCTCCTACGTGACCGGAGCCGTGCTGCCCGTCGACGGCGGCATCTCCACCACCCGCTGACCAGACAATTCGTGAACCTTTCCCGCGGAGGTATGAGTGTCCTTCTTCGAGATGACGGAGCGCACCAAGTGGTACCACACCGAGCTGCTCGACTTCATGAGTACGCACGTCTATCCGGCCGAGGCCAGCTACGAGGAGGAGATGCGCCAGGCCGGGAACCCCCACCACTATCCACAGATCATGGAGAAGCTCAAGGCCGAAGCTCGTCGACGTGGACTATGGAACTTGTTTCATCCACACAAGAGCGAGGAATGGGGGTCGCCGGGGCTCACGAACGTGGAGTACGCGCCCCTTTGTGAGATCCTGGGCCGCAGCCACCTGGCGCCCGAAGCCTGTAACTGCTCCGCGCCGGACACCGGGAACATCGAGATCCTCGATCTCTTCGGAACCGACGAGCACCGCGAGAAGTGGCTCAAGCCGCTCCTGCAGGGGACCATCCGCTCGGCGTTCGCCATGACCGAACCTGCCGTCGCCAGTTCGGACGCAACGAACATCGAACTACGCATGGTCCGAGACGGCGACCACTACGTCCTTAATGGACACAAATGGTTCGCGACCAACGCCATGCACCCCAACTGCAGGCTTCTCATCGTCATGGGCAAGACCGATCCACATGCGGCCCCGCATCGTCAGCAGTCCATGATGGTCGTTCCGATCGACACGCCGGGCGTCGCAGTGGTCCGTAGTCTTCCCGTCTTCGGCTACACCGACCGTGAGGGCCACGCCGAGATCCTGTTCGACGACGTCCGCGTTCCGGCGACCGATCTGCTGAAGGGCGAGGGCGAGGGATTCGCCATCAGCCAAGCGAGGTTGGGGCCTGGACGTATCCACCACTGCATGCGCACGATCGGCATGGCCGAACGCGCGCTGGAGGCAATGTGCCGCCGAGCGGACTCCCGCACTACCTTCGGGCTGCCGATCAGCGAACGCGCCAATGTCCAAGACTGGATCGCCGAAGCACGCATCGATCTTGAACAGGTGCGGCTACTCGCCCTCAAAGCGGCGTGGATGATGGACACCGCCGGGAACAAGGGCGCCCGCACGGAGATCGCCGCGATCAAGGTAGCGGCCCCCCAGGTCGCCCTCAAGGTCATCGACCGGGCGATCCAGGTACACGGTGGCGCGGGCGTCACCGCCGACTTCCCACTCGCGCAAGCCTATGCGCACGTGCGCACCCTCCGCCTCGCCGACGGCCCAGACGAGGTCCACAAGCGAACGATCGCCCGCCAGGAACTCCGCAGACATCGATCGTGAACATCCACAGTGCCGCGCCGGACGCATCGACACACCAATGCGCCCCAGACCCCTCGAGATCGGGAAGATCGTCGCCCTGCGGGCAGGGGTGAGCCACGGCACGCTCTACAACCTGTTCGGCGCTCGCGGTGCCCTTGGAAAAGTTGCATCGCACCACCGTGCTCGACGCAGCCGTGGAGCTGTGTCCCGCGCTCCTCCGGCCTTGCCGACGACCGTCACCCGCCAGCCGCGCCGAGCAGGTTCCAGCGCGATCGAGGCACCCACGACCCCCGGACCCGATCACGACGACATCCGTGGCCATAGACCCACTCCCTCGCGTTACAGAATGCGCGACGCGGACCACGCACGATGACACCCATTGTGGAGACGCATGGAGCCGCGCAGCATCAAGCATTTGTCGGATCTCTCCAGGCCAAACGACGTCATCCGTCGAAGACGTGGACCGACCCTGTGGTAGCGCTGTATGGCAGCCAGACGGAGCGTGGCCCATGGGCCCTGCCGTGTCGGTGCCGGATGGGAGAGCTCTCCGACGTCGCTCTCGGCTCCCTCCGGCATGCCATCGAGTCCGTCGGGGAACTTCTGCCCCCGCGCTTGCCACGTCGGGGGGCTCGAACTATGGTAGGTCCATGGTCTTCGGTTTGATCATTATGTGCGGCGCAGGCTGACGAATCACCGCCTGCGCCTACCTCTCGTGCCATTCGCACGGGAGGTTTTTTTGTTGGTCCAGCACCCCGCCCTGCTGAGGTGGGGCAGTGTTGTCGGATGCCGCCGGCACCCTTCCGGCGGATCCTCCACTCCCACAAGGAGCCAAGAATGTCTGGTGTTGTCGAGTCCGCCGACCATGAACAGGTCGTATTCTGCCGCGATCGAGCCAGCGGACTGCACGCGATCATCGCGATCCATTCCACCGCGCTCGGGCCCGCCCTCGGCGGAACCAGGTTCCACCCGTACAGCTCCGAGGATGACGCGCTCAGCGACGTTCTCCGGCTCTCGCGCGCCATGACCTACAAGGCGGCGTGCGCGGGCCTGGATCTGGGTGGTGGCAAGGCGGTCATCATCGGTGACCCTGCCAAGCTGAAGACGGAGCCGCTGCTGCGTGCCTACGGCAGGTTCGTGGAATCCCTGGCAGGCCGCTACTACACGGCCTGCGACGTCGGCACCTTCCCCGACGACATGGACGTGATCGCCCGGGAAAGCCGGTTCGTGACAGGCAGGACACGCACACACGGCGGAGCAGGCGACTCCTCGGAACTGACCGCGTTCGGCGTCTTCATGGCGATGCGCGCGGCCGCCGCGCACACCTGGGCAACCCCGTCCTTGCGCGGCAGGAGGGTGGGGATCGCGGGCGCGGGCAAAGTGGGTCGCAGACTGGCCGAACACCTCATCGCCGATGGCGCGTCGATCGTCGTAGCCGACGTGGCGAATGCCGCCGTAGACCAACTCCGCGCCCGCCACCCGGACATCGAGGCCGAGGACCCGCAGAAACTCCTCGCCCGAGACCTGGATGTCTACGCGCCCTGCGCTCTCGGCGGAGTGCTCGACGACGAGACCGTTCCCGCTCTGCGGGCAGAGATCGTGTGCGGAGGTGCGAACAACCAGCTCGCCCACGCCGGGATCGCCACGCTATTGCGTGACCACGGCGTCCTCTACCTGCCGGACTATGTGGTCAATGCCGGAGGGCTGATCCAGGTCGCCGACGAGATCGCCGGTTTCGACGAACGGCGCGCCCGCGCCCGCGCGGAAAAGATCTTCGACACCTGCCAGCGCATCCTCGCCATGGCAACCGACCACGACATCACACCGGCCCGGGCGGCCGACCACCTCGCCGAACAGCGCATCGCCGAGATCAGCCGCCCGCGCGGCAGCTGGAGGCCGAACCAGGCCACCGCGCCGCAGCCGCGTGAGGTCGCGCCGTGAAGGCAGCCGACTCCGAGCGCAGCAGGACGACGGAGGACGCGTTCGTTCGGCAACGCCTCGCCATGCATGTCGCCGGATTCGGCGGGGTCCTGCGCGTCATCAGCCTGCTGCACCAACGGCGTTACGCCGTGCGCTCACTCCGCATGGAACCCACCGGTGTCCAGACCTGGATGCTCCACCTCGTCGTCGACACCACCCCACCCGACGCAAAGACGAACCTGCTCGTCAAACGACTCAACCGGCTACCAAGCACGCTCAAAGTCCGCCCCAAGGCACCCAAAGCGATCAGCTCGATCTGGGACTAGCCGCACTGCCCTGAGGGTTGCGAACGCGAGAGACACGTGAAGGGACGACCGTGGCGTGACCGAGGGCCTCCGGGTTCGGCGTGGACCACCACATCTGCACTGACGCCCGCGAGGCCCTCGTGTCCCACCGTAATGCCCTGCTGATCCCCACCGGCAGACTGCGTTCCGCCCGGTGTGCGGTGGGGGAGGGCTGGGCCACTGCGCCGAGCCGGGGAGCGGTTCAAGTCTCCGTCTCCACCGCAGCGCCGGGCGCGCGCTACCACGCCGAGGGCGAGGCGGGCGTGACCGGCGGTTCTTCGCGCCGCGGCACCGGTAGGACGGGAAATGCGGCAATCCGGAGCAGTCGGTCGTTCGCTGACGGCCGAGGGGCGTGCCCGGGCGGCGGTCGACCACGCCGTGTCCGCCCTGCGCCGTCCGCAACGTGATCGTCCGCTTCGGAATGGACTGTCCAGTAGGGACGCTGCCGGTTGCGTCACCTCGTCGCCCACACCGAACTCGCCGCGCGCAGCATGTCCTGCAGACCCATCACGGAAGGTATCCGTCTACGGGGCCGAACTGGTTCTCGACCGCGAGGGTTCAGCGGGTGATGATGGTGCAGGCGGCGATCCCCGGTGCGCCGTACACGTGGGTGAACCCGACTCGCGGCTCGCCGGCAATCTGGCGGGTTCCTGCCGTGCCCCTCAGCTGGCGGACGACTTCGTGTACCTGCCGCAGGCCCGAGGCTCCGACTGGTTCGCCGTTGGCCAGGCACCCGCCATCGGTGTTTATCGGAAGCGTCCCTTCGGGTGACGTCGCTCCGGCGTCGAGAAGTTCACGCTGCTGGCCGTGCTCACAGAGGCCGGTCTCGGCCATATGAATGATCTCGGCCCCGGCGTCGGTATCCTGCAGCTGGGCCACGTCGACATCGCGCGGGGTCACCCCCGCCTTGGCGAACGTGGCGCGGGCCGCGTCGACCGTCGGGCTCGCATCGGCTCCTGGCGGGAGCCAGCTCGCGAAGACCTCGAACGAGCCGAACCGGCGGGTGCGCATGGTGGCGGCAGCCAAAGTGACCGGCCGGTCGGTGAGGTCCGCTGCGCGGTCCGCGCTGGTGAGTACTACGGCGGCGGCGCCTTCGGCAGGAGAGCAGAGCATGTACTGGGTGAGCGGCGGGTTGATGACTCGCGCCGCCATGATCTCGTCGGGGGTGAACTCGGTACGCCGCCACGCGTCGGGATTGGCCGCCCCACAACGAAACGCCTTCGCGGCGACCTCGCCGAGCACCTCGTCCGGCAGCCCGTGGGCGTCGAGGTAGCGGCGTGCTTTCATCGCGAAGAACTGGGTGGTCACCATCAGCCCGCTTTGCCCGTACCAGTCACCGTGCCCGTAGTCGGCCGGTCGTGCCCCGAACGCGCCGCGCGGATGCTTGTCGAACCCGAGCACCAGCACGGTTTCCGCCTCGCCCGACCGGATCGCCTGCGCCGCGGTGGTCAGTGCGACGGTGCCCGTGGCGCAGCCGTTTCGGACGTTGACAAAGGGAATTCCAGTGAGGCCGAGGGATGACACGGTCGTGTCAGGCTTCCCGGAGACGTTGCTCCCGCCGACCGCGTAGTCGATGTCCTGCCAGGACAGTCCCGCGTCGGCGAGTGCCGCGCGTGCGGCGTCCACACCCATGTCCCGGCCCGAGTAGTCGGGGGAGTGCCTGCCGAACGGCGTCATGCCGATCCCCGCGATGGCCACTGCGCCGTGGTTCATGCAGATCCTCCCGTCGCAGGTGCGAACGCGTAGCCGATCACGGGCTGACCCCCGTCCACCAGCAGTGTCAACGGCACGAGGCGCATGCGCGTGCCGACGCGCAACGCCTCGGGGTCGGCCTCGAGTCGTGCCTCGACGATGACGTCACCGAGGTCGACGTAGCCGACCGGAAACGGCTCGAAGCCGGTGCTCGGCGCGGCGTACGGCGCCTTGGGCTGGAAGGTCTGCGTGGTCCACGTCCACAGCACGCCCTCGGTGGGAAGCTCGATCCGATTCATCGTCCTGCGGGCGCAACGTGGGCAGTCGGCCTGCGCCGGGAATGTCGTGGTGCCGCATTCCGCGCAGCGAGCCCCGGCGAGGCGGATCGGGTCCAGAGAGGCGATCACGTTCGCATCGATGGGCGGCGCCGGGCTGCTCACGACAGCCGCTCCGGCCCGATACGCACCAACGCCTTGCCGATGTTGCCACCGGTGAGCATGGACAGGAACGCGTCGGCCGCGTTCTCCAAACCGTCGGTGATGGTCTGCCGCGAGACCACCTCGCCGGTGCGCAACCAATTCGCGACGCGGCGCTCGAACTCCGGCCGGAGATCCTCGTGATCGCGGACGATGAAACCCTGGATCGTGAGCCGCTTCAGCGTCGCCTGGATCAGGTGAGCGATCGGCGGCGAGTCTGCGCGGCTGCGCAGGTCAGCGATCATCCCGCAGAGCGCGACCCTGCCGCCTTGGCGCAGCGCGTGGAGCGCAGCCACCAGGTGTTCGCCGCCCACGTTGTCGAAGTACAGATCGATACCGTCCGGCGCAGCGGCCGCCAGACCGCCGGGTAGATCCGCGCGGTAGTCGATACCTACGTCGAACCCGAGCTGAGACTCGAGCAGCTCGGCCTTGCGTGCCCCGCCCGCACTGCCGATGACGCGTTCGGCACCGAGCAGTTTCGCGAACTGCCCGGCCGCGCTTCCCACGGCCCCCGCCGCCGCCGAGATGAAGACGGTGTCACCTTCCCGCAGGCCACCGGTTCGGACGAGTCCGACGTAAGCGGTGAACCCGGTCTGACCGAGGATGCCGAGCCAGTCCGGCAGGGGCGCCAGGTCGGGATCCACGACTGTCGCGGTGGCCGCGTCGACGAGAGCATAGTCCCGCCACCCGAGCCGATGCCGGACGTAGCACCCGACCGGAAAGCCGTCGACGTCACCGGCCACGACTTCGCCAATGGCCGAGCCGTCCAGCGGGCCGCCGACCTCGAAGTTGGTGGTGTAGTGCTTCTCCGTGGTCTCCATGCGGCCCCGCATGGCGGGGTCCACGCTCATGTAGACGTTGCGGACCAGCAGCTGACCTGGCACGGGCTCGGTGATCGGCTGGTGGCCGATGCCGAAGTTCTCCGGACCCGGTTCGCCCGCCGGGCGCGAGGCCAGGCACACGACGCGGGTCGTGGCGGGGAAGGTGTCGAGCATGATGTACCCCTGGCGTTTCTAGAACTGCACCCGACTGACGAAGCCACCGTCCACGACGAGATTGACGCCGGTGCAGTACGCGGCGGCCGGGCTGGCGACGAAAGCAACGGCCCTGGCGACGTCCTCGGGAGTCCCCAGCCGGCCGAGCGGGATGCGAGATCGGACGCCCTCGTAGAACTCCGTGCGCTGTTCCTTGATCCGCTCCCACGTGCCGCCGGGGAACTCCACGGGACCGGGAGAGATGGTGTTGACCCGAATTCCTTGTGGCGCGAGGGTGCGGGCCAGCGCCGCGGCGTGGTGGGTCACCGCGGCCTTCGCGGCGCCATACGAGTTGGGACCGGTCGGGGGCAGTGTGTCGAAGGCGGACGTCGTGCCGATCGAGACGATCGCCGGTGCGTCAGAGCGTTCCAGATACGGCACGGCGGCTTCCGCGAGACGCACGAATGCGAGCAGATCGGCCTGGAAGCTCGTCTGCCACTGCTCCGGGCCCTTCTGGGTGCCCACCGACGCGTTCGACACCAGGATGTCGAGTCCGCCGAGCAGATCGGCGGCGCGCTCCACGAACGGCACGATGGCGTCCGTTTCGGACACGTCGAGCCGGGCGGTGTGCACGTTGACGCCGAAGTGCGCGAGCTCCGCCGCTGTCTTGTCGAGAGCTTCCTCGCCCCGTGCGCAGAGCACCAGGTCGACACCTTCGTCCGCGAGCTGCGCGGCGATCGCCCTGCCGATGCCACGGCTGGCTCCGGTCACGATCGCCTTGCGGCCCTTGAGGCCGAGTTCCATGAGGAACCTTCCTTCGGGATGGGAGGTAAAGCCAGCGGTGCTGACCCTTTGGGACAGTTTGTAAAGTACGAATATAGTTACTTGTCGTCAAGGCATTCGACGGCGGATGCCCATGTCCGTGTCGGGCGGAGCAGCCCAGATCCGCTCGGGAGATGCTTGGGTGGGCTACAGGTATTCACGCCGTGGCTCGTCGCGCCACCCGCTTCGCCAAGGACATGCGATGCACCTCAGAGGCGCCGTCGTAGATGCGGAAGGCGCGAACGTCGGCGTAGATCCTGCCGAGGATCGCCTCCTCGCTGGTGCCCATGCCCCCCGCGAGCTGCACCGCGCGGTCGACGACGCGGTTGACCGCCTCGCTGATGGCCACCTTGGCGAGTGAGGACTCCTGCCCGCCGCGTGAACCTTGCACGATGGCACAGCAGGCCTGCCACAGCAGCAGCCGGCTGGCGTGCAGATCGATCTCGTTGTCAGCGATCAATTGCTGGGCCATCCCGAGGTCGGCCAGTCGCGACCCGAACGCCTCACGCCGCACGGCATGCCGCACCGCGATGTCGTGGGCGCGGCGCGCCGCCCCGAGCCATCGCATGCAGTGGGTCAGCCGGGCGGGCGCCAAGCGTACCTGCGCATACCGGAAACCCTGGTGCACCTCGCCGAGCACGTCATCGACGGACACGCGGCACTCGGTGAAGGTCACCCGGCAGTGGCCGCCAGGCATGGAGGCGTCGATGGTGTGCGCATGCTCGCCCACGACCATCCCGGGATTGTCCGCGTCGACCAGGAACATGGTCGCGTGTTCGCCGGTGCGGGCCATCACGATGGCGAACCCGGCACCGTCGGCTCCGGTGATCAGCCACTTCTCGCCGTTGATCACCCACTCGTTGCCGTCGGGACGGGCCTGGGTCCGTAGCGCGGACGGATCCGACCCGGCGCCGGGCGGTGGTTCCGTCATCGCGAAGCAAGACCGGACGTCTCCCCGGGCCAGCGGCTCCAGGAACCGGGTGCGTTGCTCGGGCGTGGCCACCGTGTCCAGCAGATGGAGGTTGCCCTCATCGGGCGCGGCACAGTTCAGCGCGAGCGGGCCGAGCAGTGAGTAACCCGCCTCCTCCAGCAGGATCGAGCTCGAGAGCAGATCGAAGCCCCCGCCGCCGAGCTCCGCGCTGAGTTGCGGCGCCCATACGCCTGAGGCACGGCCGCGGCGCCGCAGCTCGGCGGTGAGCGCGTCGTCGACGCTCCTGCCGATGACGCGTTCCTCGAGTGGGATGACCTGCTCGGCAATGAACCGCCGGATCCGGTCCTGCTGCTCCGCGACCTCGTCAGGGATGGTGAAGTCGATCGTCATTCTTTGCCGCGCCTCCGTTGCCGGCTCGGTGGAATCACGCGGGGAGCGGGCGGCGACCGAGGAACGCCATGAGCCGCCGCGTCGGTCCATCACCGTCGGCGGGCTCGAGCGGGTCGCTGAACGCACGTGGCCTGCGCAGCACCTCGGCCGGCACCGAACGGAAGAACGACTCCATGAAGGACACCCAGGCGGCCGGCAGTTCCGCTTCCTCCCCGCGGGCGACCGCAAGGTCCCATCGGTGGACGGTGAAATCGCAGCCGTGGAACAGCAACTTGGCATGCGGAGAGTCGGACGGCAGCGGCCATCGGTCATCGAGGGCCGTCTCCGCCAGGACCTTGCGTAGCTGCCCGCCGGCCTCCGACCAACGCTCTCGCGCAGGCGAGGCTGATTCCGAGGCCTGCCACGCCTGGTCTCGCAGGAAGGCACTTGCCCGGTCGGCGGTGTCGGCGGCGTGGCGCACCAGGTCGGCGACGGTCCAATCGGCGCACGGCGTGGCGTTGGCCCAGTCGTGGGCCGTCACACGGTCGAGTTCGGACTCGAAGAGGTCCATTCCTTCGACCAGGACGTCTCTGATGGAGGCCGGGCCTTGACGGCTGTCGCTCACAGCGCGCTCCCTTCCTTGTGCGCTCCAGCGGTTTCGGCGTACCGCTTGCGGAGCAGCTTCTTGTCGATCTTGCCCATGGCGTTGCGGCTGACCTCGTCAACGAATCGGAACCGGCGAGGCACCTTGTAGCCGGCAAGCGACCGCTTCAGGAAGTCGACGAGCACGCGCTCGGCCGGTTGTTCGGCGTCCTCTGCGATCACGATCAGCGCGAGCAGCGACTCGCCGAGGTCGGTGTCGGGCACGCCGATGACGGCGGCATCGGCGATCGCCGGGTGCGTGAGCAAGACACGCTCGATCTCAGCGGGATAGAGGTTCACACCGCCGGAGATGACCATGTCCGCGATCCGGTCCGTGATGAACACGTAGCCTTCCTCGTCCACGTATCCCACGTCCCCGAGTGAGGCGACGCCGGGCGCGATGTGGGCGGACGCGGTCTTTTCCGGGTCGCGATGGAATTCGACGTCGTACTCCGCCGGTGCACGGAAGCCGAGGACGCCGACTTCGCCGGGCGGTAGCCGGTTGCCGTTCTCGTCGAGCACGACGACTTCGAACGGCGGGACGCAGCGGCCGACGGACCGCGGATGGGCCAGCCACTCCTCGGAGGTGATCCGGCAGACGGTGCCGATTTCGCTCCCGCCATAGGACTCGGTGAGCACCGGGCCCCACCAGTCGATCATCGCCCGCTTCACGTCGGGCGGGCATGCCGATCCGGTGTGCGCAACCGTGACGAGTGAGGACACGTCGTAGCGCGCACGGGTGTCGGCGGGGAGGGCGAGGAGGCGCTGGAAGTGCGTGGGCACCATGACCGACGATGTCACGGAGTGCCGCTCGATCAGGTGCAGCACCCGCTCCGAGTCGAAACGACCGAGTACCACCAGTGGCTGGCCAGAGATGATGTGCCGGAGGGCGGTCAACGGGCCGTTGTGCTGGAGGGGACCCACGATCAGATGCGCTCCGGACGGGAAGCTGGCCTTGGCGGCGAGCGCCGCGGCGTATTCCCGCGCGGTGGCGAACGATCTGGGCAGCCAGCGAACCTCCGTGCCCCGTGCCCGGCCTGTCGTTCCAGACGTGTACACGATCGGTGGTCGTGGCGGCCGTTTCGCCGCGTGGTCAGTCTCTTCAGTGCCGGGCCGGACAGCGGCTGACGCCACGTCGGCCCAGGTCGTGATGGCGCCGCCTGCTGGGATGTCCTGCCAGGGATCAACGTTGTGGGCGATGACGGTGGCGTCCACCGCGTCAGCGGCGACCAGACTCGCCGCGATACCGAGCGGGCCCGTGACCACGGCCACCGCACCGGAATCGGCGAGTTGGTCGGAGAGTTCCGTCTTGGTGAGCTGCCGTGAGAGGGCTACGGTGCCGACGCCGGACAACAGGCCCGCCAGGTGGGCGACCACCGTCTCTATCCGGTTCTCGCCGAGAACACCAATGCGCTGGTCGGGGTGTGGCGCCAGCGCCGCGAACCGGCCGGCGACAGCGGTGACTTCAGCCGCGAGCCCACGCCACGTGAGCGATCGCGCGTCGTCGACAACGGCCACGGCGTCGGGTTGCTCCTCGGCGCGCTCGGCGATCGGTCCCAGTTCCACCGTTCCTCCTGTCACCGACGGGCGAGTCGGTAACTATACTAGCCATATAGAAACAGTGGAAGTCAAGAAACTATCGCTGCGGCTGCGCCCAACTGCCGAGATCCTCAGGGGCAAGGTTTTCCTTCGAGCCCGTGGTCAGTCCGCCATCGACCATGATCGTCGTGCCGCTCACGAATCCCGCCTCGTCGCTGGCCAGCCATACGGCAGCCGCGGCGACGTCCCTGGGGAGACCGATGTGTCCTCGCAACGGCGTCCGCGACTTGAACGCCTCGGTGGTGGCCGCCAAGTCGTTCGAGTCGCCCGCGACCCGCCCGGCGGTCATCGGCGTGACGATCTTGCCGGGAGCGATGGCAACCGCGCGGATACCCCAGGTGGCCAGTTCGGCGGCGACATTGCGCGTCAGTCCAATCACGCCGGACTTCGCGGCCGCGTACAGGTGCGGACCCCAGCCGCCTTGCACGCCGGCGATGCTCGTCGTGGCGAGGATGACGCCTGACCCCTGCGGCTTCATGACGCGCGCCGCGTGCTTCGTACCGAGGAAGACGGAGCGCAGCAGAACCGACGTCGCCAACTCGAAGTCATCGACGCTGAGCGCGTCGATCGGACCGGATGCGCCGACGACGCCCGCGTTGTTGACCATGCAGTCGAGGCGTCCGTGCTGGTCGACCGCACGGTCGACCAGCGCGCGGATGTCGCTTTCCGACGTGACGTCACAGTGGACGAACTCCGCGCTGTCTCCCAGTTCACCGGCGACGGCCTTCCCTTTGCTGTCGGCGATGTCGGCCAGCAGTACGGACGCTCCCTCCTCGACCATCGACCGGGCGATCGCCTCGCCGATACCGCTCGCGGCGCCGGTAACCACCGCCACCTTGTTTCGCAACCGATTCGCCACGCGCCCGACCTCTCGTGAGTAGTTCCGCTGCATGGGTAGTTTCGATATACAAACTACTGAAACTTGCCCTGCACTATGGCACACCCTCGATCGGCTGACCAGTTCCCGCGCTACCGATCCCCGCCGTTGCGGGCACCCAGCGCACTGGGTCACGCTCCGCTGATCAGGCCACCCGGTAGAGCACGTTGATCACGCGGGCGCACTGCTCGTGGACCTCGTCGCGAAAGTGTTGCGGGCCGAGCGTGCGATACGCGGCGTCGAGAGACAGCTCCGCACGCAAGGCCGATTCGATAACGGTGACCAGGGACAATCCCTCCAGCGATGTGGAGGCACCCGGCTCCCGCCCTGTTGCTCGGCAGATGGCGGCCGCCGCCGCGGCGGATGTCCGCGACGTGGCGTTCTGCCTGATCTCCTCGACGGCGACCGAGGCTCCTCGTGAGTTCACGAAGTAGACCGAGGCCTTCATGCGATGCTCGTTCGCCCAGTCGAGCAACCGCTGGACCACCGCGAGAACATCGTCGGCCGACTGCGCATCGCTCCACAACCGTTCGGCCTGGTGGGTCCAGTCCTCGGCGAACTGCGTCACGAACTCCTGCAGGAGATCTTCCCTGGACGGGAAATGGTAGTAGAAGGCGGCCGGCGTCATGCCCGCTTGCCGCACGATCTCGGCGATCGTGACGAGGTCGACGGGCTTAACGGCGAAAAGCTCGACGGCGGCCTCGATGAGCTGGAAACGCCGGGAAGGGCGATGAGCCGGTCGACGCGCTTTTGATTCTGGCATGGGACTACAATATCCAGTGCTAAGGTGATGGCACAGGTGCGACGCCGAGCGATGAGCGGAGTGTGCCATGGGCAGTAGGGGCGATGCGGTCACCGACGAGATGGAGGGTGAACGCAAGCCCGCGCATCGTCCGTCCCGGCGTTCGGAGATCATCCAGGTCGCGACCGAGGTTTTCGCACGTCAGGGCTACGCGGAGTCAAGTATCGAGGACGTCGCGGCGAAAGCCGGCGTCGTGCCGACCGCGATCTACTACCACTTCGGCAGCAAAGAGGAGTTGCTGCACGAGGCCCTGAAGTCGGCGATGGAGCAGTTCAGCGCGTACGTCATGCGGCTACGCGCGTCCGGCGAGAAGGTGGGCGCCGACGTGCTCCGGCGGGTCGTGAAGGCCGGTTGGGAATGGTGGACGACGCACCCCGACGAGAGCGTCCTCATCGGCCGCTACTCGCAGTCGACGACCGGCCGGGCTCTGGAGCTGCGGGCCGAGTGGGAGGAGCGCCACCGCTCCCGCGCCTACGACTACCTCTCGAACGGTGTCCGTAGTGGCCGGGCCGCGCGCCAGCAGCACGCCCGCGACACCCTGCGGATCAGGGCGTTGCTCGACATCATCCTCGCCGCCGAGGCGGCCGTGCTGCCCGGCGGGGCCCTCACCGGGTATCCGCTGCCGGAACTATCCGACGAGCTCGCGGACGTCTGCGTCCGCCTGGTCGCGGCCAATGGGTGGGACGCGGACTCCTAACGCCGTTCCGGCTCCATGGCCTTCAGGTAGCGCAGCCGAGCGCCGCCGTCGTGGTAGTCGACCTCCTCGGCTATGCGGTCGCCCTCGAACACGACGAAGCTCATTCCATCGACCCGCCACGGCTTTCCGACGTACTCCGGGCCGAGGGACGAGTCCGTCTGCGTCGCCGACATCGTCCAGGTGAAGGCCACCCCGTCCGGCCGGTGCCAGAACCGTCCGGACGGTTCGAGTTTCAGGTCGGGGTACCGGTCGAGACCGTGACCGAAGTAAGCGCGGATCGCCTCCCAGCCTTCGTACCGGCCGCCGACCGAGTCCTCCAGTGCCGGGTCCTCGGTCAGAAAGCGCCGCGGCGCGTCGAGGTCACCGCTGGACCATGCCTTGAAGAGAGCCTGGATCGTGTCCTCTCGCGCCTGGCGAACCTGTTCCTCGTCCGGCATCTGTCACCTCGCGTCTGCTCGTACTGACCCGATAGATTCTGAAGTCAGATTATAGTATGGTGGCTGCGGTAGTCCACCGGCCGGGACGAAAGGGATTCGCATGCTCATCGGTCTGGACGAATACCCGTTTCATCAGATCGCGGAGTCCTTCGCGGGCGCCGCGACGGGCGACCCCTCCTGGAATGACGGTCACTACGTCGGGGTCGCCGACCACGCTGGACGGGTCTGTCTGACCGCGAGTCTGCGGCTCTACCCCAACAACGACGTCATGGACGGCTTCGTGTGCCTGCGCCACGGCGGCCGGCAGTACAACCTGCGGGTCTCCCGGCGGCTACGGCCGGAGCTCGACATGCTCCGGGTCGGTCCGCTCGCCATCGAGATCGTCGAACCGTTGCGCGAGTTCAGGTTGACCCTCGGGTCCAACGAGCTGGGCATCGCGCTCGACCTGCTGTGCCGCAGCACGACACCACCGTCGAGGAGCCCGGTGGAGACGACCCGAGTCGACGGCAGGCTGGTGAGCGAGCGGACGACCTACGAGCTCACCGGCACGTGTTCGGGCACGGTCGAGGTCGCCGGCGAGCGGTATGAGCTCGTCCGAGGCTCGGCGGACTTCTTCCGCAACCACTCCTGGGGAATGCACCCGGGGCGAGGCGGCCCGCGGCCGTACGCCGCGCCGGGAGCCGCCAAACGCAGGGTGCCCGGCGTGCGCCAATGGGTGCTGTTCAACATGCCAGACCACGGCGGGCACTTCTTCGAAGATCCGAGCGGCCGCCGCGCATCGGGTCGCGGGGTCATCATGCTGGCCGACCGGCTGGTCGAGGTGACCGGCGTCGAGCATGACCTCACCTTCTACGACGGCGGCCGCAGGCTTTCGGGTGGCTCGTTCGCTCTGACCGACGCGGAGGGCGGGCACCGCGAGTACCGCATCGACGACCTGGGATGGATCTACTGCCAGGGCGGCGGGTACTTCGGCGGCTGGGACGACGGTCTCGGGCAAGGGGTCTACCGCGGTGACGACTACCTCGAGGGCGAGGTCTGGGACGTCTCGCATCCGACCGTGATCGTCGACGCCGCGGGGAACGAGCGGACCTTCGACCACGACTGGGCGGAGAGCTTCGTCCGGCTGACCGGACCGGGCGGTACCGGCTCCGCTCACTACGAATGCGTCGTCATCAGGGAGGGCGAATCGTGGAGCGGCTGACCTCGACGGACGCGGAGCTTCGGCAGCTACGGGATCGGGCGGAGATCGCGGACCTGTGCACGCGCTACGCGTACGCCCTCGACCGCAAGGATTGGGTGGCCGTAGCGGAGACCTTCCTCGACGACGCGGTCTTCGAGCACCCGGGCGGACGGCTGCGCGGTGCGGAGGCGATCGTGCACCGGGCGCGCACGGCGCTGGAGCGACTCGACGCGACCCAGCATCTCATCGGCAGCATCACGGTGGCGGTCGACGGCGACTCGGCACGGGCACGCTGCTATTTCCACGCCCAGCATGTGCGTGCGGGCACGCCGGGCGGAGATCTCTACACCATCGCCGGCAGCTATGCCGACCGGCTCGTGCGCACGACGGCAGGCTGGCGCATCGCCGAGCGTCTGCAGGAGTACTCCTGGCGTAGCGGCAACCGCCAGGTCGTCAGCGGATGAGCCGAGACAAGGCCCGGCAGCGGGTTCACGCAACGCAGGACGGCAAGGAAAGGGGTCCGGTAATGGACCTGGAGGATCGAACAGTGCTGGTCACCGGAGCCAACCGGGGCCTTGGCGCGTCGTTGGTCGACGTCGCGCTCGACCGCGGCGCCGCGAAAGTCTATGCCGCCGCACGCGACCCGGAGTCGCTGGCGGGGGCGGCCGAGCGGAGCGGTGGCCGGGTCGTTCCCGTGCGGCTGGACGTCACGCGGCCAGAACAGATCGAGGCCGCCGCGACGACCGGCGATGTCGACCTGCTGATCAGCAATGCCGGCATCACCAGCCAGGCGCCGATCCTCGCCGCGCCGGACATCGGCGACTTCCGCCGGACGATGGAGGTCAACTATTTCGGGTCGATGCTGCTGCTGCGAGCGTTCGCCGAGCAGTTGAGGCAGCGTCGCGGCGGCGTCATCATGATCCTCTCGGTGGCGGCGGTCTCGCTGTCCCGGAGCGCGCCGGCCTACAGCGCCAGCAAGGCCGCCGCCTTGATGCTCGGGTCGTCCGTGCGGGAGGAGCTCCGCGAGCACGGCGTTGCGGTGACCGTGTCCCTGCCGGGCTGGATCGACACCGAGATGGCCGCGGGGCTGGCCGCGGAGAAGGCGACCCCTCGCGAGGTCGCCGAGCGTTCGGTCGACGGGCACCTGGCGGGTGACGACGTCGTCTGGCCCGACCGGTTCGCCACCCTGGTCAGGACCCAGGTCGACACCGGGATGCTCGATCTGCTCAGTCGGCCGCGCGCCGTGATGAACACGCTTGCGGCCGAGTTCGCCGGTGGCAGCCGATGACCGAGTTGCTGCTCGTCCGGCACGGGCGTCCCGAGTCGGGACGGATCGACCCGCCGTTGAACGACGAGGGCATAGCCCAGGCGCGGCGCTTGGCGAGGGCGCTCGAAGGCGCGGGCGTGACGGCGCTGGTCTCCAGCGATCTGCGACGGGCAAGGCAGACCGCCGACATCGTCGGTGCGGCCGTCGGTCACGCGCCGACCAGCCTTCCCGGGCTCCGGGAATGGGGGCTGCCGGCGGACGCGATGGAGTACGTCGCCCTGGAGCTCCTCGAAGGCGACGACCCACGATCGACGGCCATCGCCGAGGGCCGGTACATGGACTTCGTGCCCGACGTCGTAGACCTCACCGCCTTCCGGGCGACCGTGGTCGACGCGTTCGACGAGATCCTCGCTAGCCACCCGGCGGGCAGGGTGGCGGTCGTCTGCCACGGCGGAACCATCAACGCCTATGTCGGTCATCTGGCGGGCATCTCCGACGTCTTCTGGTTCCACCCGGACTACGCCAGCGTCTCCCGGGTCGAGCGCGTGCGGGGCGGCAAGGTGGTCATCCGCTCACTGAACGAGACACCCTGCGTCTTAGTGGAGTCGAACTAAAAAAAGTTGCCGGGATCTGTTCCTCGGACGTTTCCCGACAGTTACACTACACGCACTAAAGAATCTATGCCTGAGCCCCAGGCATAGGGAGCATCTCGGCTCGCACGCGTACGAGGCAACGGCCAGCGTTGACCACAAGACACTCGAAGGCGGCAAGTGACATGGGAGCTAGGGCAACTGGTGTCGTCATGCACACGACAGACGGAAGCGAGGCGACACCACCCGCGGGTCCGTCGCCACAAGAATACTCGGTGAGCCTGGAAGGCGTCAGCGTCGCCTTCGACGTACCCGGCAAGGGCAACCTTCTGGCGGTCGACAACATCGATCTGCACGTTCCCGCGGGACAGTTCGTCGCACTGGTGGGACCGAGCGGGTGCGGGAAGACGACCGTGCTGAACATGCTCGCGGGCCTGATGCGGCCGAGCGCGGGCGTGGTGAGCCGCTACGGCAAGCCGGTAGACGGCCCGTCCCGGGACATCGGTTACATGCTCGCCCGGTCCGCGCTCACACCATGGCGCACGATCCGGGCGAACGTCGAGCTGGGGCTCGAGATCCGCGGGGTGGCCGCTCGCGAGCGCAAGAGCCGGGCCATGGCCCTGCTCGAACGGTTGAAGATCGATCACTTCGCGGATGCCTACCCGTCCCAGCTGTCTCACGGGATGCAACAGCGCGTCGCGATCGCGAGGACACTGGCGATCGATCCTGATCTGTGGTTGATGGACGAGCCGTTCGGCGCGCTCGACGCCCAGACGCGTGTTCGCGTGCAGTCCGAGTTCCTCGCGCTGTGGGAAGGCAGCGGAAAGACCGTGCTGTTCGTGACCCACGACCTCTCCGAGGCCGTGCTTCTCGCCGATCGGGTCATCGTCATGACCCACCGGCCCGCTGAGATCAAACTCGACATGATGGTCGACGTCGAGCGCCCCAGAAACCCCCAGGAACAACTCTTCGATCCACGGCTCGAGGAGATCGAGCGGACGCTGTGGGAGGAGCTGCGGCATGAAATCCAGTAGCACCGAAACCGTGGCGAAGGATCAAGTGGACCGGCCGTCCGCGGCGCCGGCAGAGCACGCGACCAGGCCTCCCGAGCAGGCACGGCGCCGGACCCGCAGGATGGGCGCACTCGATCTGCCGGTCGTGGCCGTCCGCATTCTCATCTTCGTCGCGCTCATCGGCGTGTGGTACTGGTCGGTCGAGGACGAGTGGCTTCCCCGGATGTACACCGCGACGCCGATGGAAACATTCGAGCGGCTCGTGGAGATGGTCCAGCAGTCGTCGTTCTGGCACTCCATGCAAGTGACCCTGTCGGAGACCCTGCTGGGCTGGGTGCTCGGGTCGTCGGCCGGCCTGATCGTCGGATTGATACTGGGGCGCTGGAACCGGCTCGCATCGATCGCCGATCCGTATCTGACCTTCGCCAACGCCACGCCCAAGATCGCGCTGGCACCGTTCTTCATCCTGTGGTTCGGCGTCGGCCCGTCGTCGAAGGTCGTGCTCGCCGCGGTCATCGTCTTCTTCATCGTCCAGGTCCCGACCCAGGCCGCCGTGTCCCAGGTTCCGCCCGACCTCAACACCGTCGCCACCACGATGGGTGCGACGGAGCTGCAGAAGTTCCGCATGGTCGTGTTGCCCGGCATCATGGCGCCCGTGTTCGGTGCGTTGCGGCTGGCCGCGGTGTACTCCCTGCTCGCGGTCGTCATGGGGGAGTTCATCGCCGCGCGGGTGGGGTTGGGGCAGGCTCTGATCACCTCCACGAACCAGTTCGACATGCGCACCGCGTTCGCCCTGCTGATCGTGCTCGCGACACTCGCTGTGGTCATCAATCTCGGTGTTTCGGCGATCGAGCGGCGAGTACTTCGCTGGCGGGCGCTGGAGTCGAGCGCGAGCTCAGTGTCGATCTGATGACGCAACATCGGCCCCCGCTGCCGATTCCGGCACCGTTCCCTCGCGACGGCCGCGAACTCCGTGGTGACTGGCTCCCGCGCGTCCTCCAGCTTCCCGACGTGCCTGCCCATTCGGTCGCTGTCGCGCGGATCGGCGAGGACCGGGGACACATGGGATCGTCCTACCGGCTGACGTTCGAATGCGAACATCCGTCACACCCGGCCAGGTCCGTCGTCGTGAAGCTTCCGGCACCGGAAGCTGCGGCGAGGGAGGCCGCGAACCGCGGTGGCTTGTACGTTCGAGAGTTCCGGTTCTTCAACGAACTCGCGCATCGAACGGCGGTTCGTGCTCCGCGGTGCTTGGCGGCGGGCTACGCCGAGCCTGACGGCTTCGCCCTGGTCCTCGAGGACCTCGGCGCGGCACGGGAGGTCGACCAGGTCGCCGGATGCGACCTGGCACATGCCAAGACGGTGCTAGCCGAACTGGCCGCCTTCCATGCCAGCTGGTGGGACCGGCCAACCCTCGCCGAGATGACGTGGGTGACCCGGCACGCCGACGAGCATCGGGTCGAGAACCTGACGGGGATCCTCCGGGATGGCTGGCCGGTCCTCTGTGAGGCGCTCGCGGACCGGCTGCCACCCGACGCGCTTGAGGTGGGCAGGGCGATGGCAGAAGCGTTGCCGACAGCTTTCGGGGCCTTGGCGGCTGAGCCGCAGACGCTGTTGCACGGCGATGTCCGCCTGGACAACCTCCTCTTCGACGAGTGGGTCGTGCTGCTGGACTGGCAGAGCCTCTCCCGCGGCGCATGCGCCCTTGACGTCTCGTACTTCCTGGCCCAGAACATCCCGGCCGCCGACCTGGAGGTCCATGGTGAGGAGTTGCTCGCGGGCTATCAGCGTGGGCTGGCCGCGGCGGGTGTCGAGTACTCGACGGAAAGGCTGCGCCGCGCCATCGCGTTGGCCTTGCCGTTGAGTTTCGCGGTGGCGGCTTCGCTGGTCGTGGTCGCCGATGCCGAGGCAGAGCGCACTCGCGAACTCGCCGCGGCGATGGCGGTGCGGTCGCTCGCCGCGCTCAAGCACTTCGGACATCCGCAGCAGATGCTGTCCACTTCGCCATAAGCGGTGGCACGACTCAGCACCCCTCGATTCCGACTGAGGAGACGAACAGTGCAGCAGCGCGACTCAGGAGCGTACGCCGGTTTTCACGGCAGAGTCGGTACGACGTTCGCGACCTCCCAACCGTGGTGGCCGCCGCGACCGGAGGCGCCCGAAGGAGCACCGAACGTCATCGTCATGCTCGTCGACGACCTCGGCTTCTCGGACCTCGGCTGCTTCGGCTCGGAGATTCCGACCCCGCACATCGACGCCACCGCCGCCGAGGGTATCCGGTTCGCCAACTTCCACAGCACTCCGATGTGCTCGCCGACGAGGGCCGCCCTCATGACCGGCCGAAACGCGCACGCGGCGGGTGTCGGTTTCGTCGCGCACATCGACCCCGGATTTCCCGGCTATGCCTCGGAACTGCCCGCCAACCAGCCGTCGATGGCCGAGGTGCTCCGTGAGAACGGCTACGCGACGTTCATGGTCGGCAAGTGGCACCTGTCGAAGGAACAGGACATGTCCGAGGCGGGAAACCGGCAGTCCTGGCCACTGCAACGCGGGTTCGACCAGTACTACGGATTTCTCGAGGCGCTGACGAACTTCCATCAACCACACCGCCTCTACGAAGGCAACAGTGTGGTACAGATGGAAAGCTTTCCCGACGACTACTACCTCACCGACGACCTCACTGACCGCGCGGTGCGGATGATCAAGGAATCGAAGACCGCCGACCCGCACAAGCCGTTCTTCCTCTACTACTCCCATGGCGCCGTACATGCTCCCTTGCACGCCAAGGCGGACGACATCGCCCGCCATCGGGGACGCTATGACGCGGGCTGGGACACGCTTCGGGCCGAGCGGTTCCAGCGCCAGAAGGAACTCGGCATCATGCCCGAGGACACCGTGCTCCCGCCACGCAACGACGAACCGGGTGAGGACGTGCCGCCGTGGGACTCGTTGACCGATGACGAGAAGGCGCTGTATCCGCGGTACATGGAGGTCTACGCGGCCATGGTCGAGAGCGTGGACCGCAGCGTAGGGCGGCTGCGTGCCGTGCTGGCGGAGCTCGGCGAGCTCGACAACACGATCGTCATCATCACCAGCGACAACGGCGCGTCCCGGGAAGGCAAGGCGACGGGGACGACGGCGTACTTCCGGGATGGCGGAAGCCAGACGCGAGACGTCGACGGCAGCGTGATCCGCGAGGCGCTGGAGCGGATCGACGAGATCGGCGGGCCGACCACCTGGCCGCACTATCCGCGCGGGTGGGCAATGGCGTGCAACACACCGTTCCGGCTCTACAAGGTGTCCACGGTCGCAGGCGGGCACCAGGTTCCGATGGTGCTGTCCTGGCCCGCCCGGCTACCAGCGCGGGACCAACCAGTGCGGTGGCAGTACTCCCACGTCACCGACGTCCTGCCGACGCTGGTGGACTGGATCGGCCTCACACCGGTCACCGCACGTCACGGACGGCCGGCGGAGCCGCTGCACGGGGTCAGCCTCCGGTCCGCCATCGACGACCCCGACGCGCCTACCGAACACACTCGCCAGCACTACGAGTGCATGGGCAACCGAGCGCTGTACGACGACGGCTGGGAGGCCCTGACCGTCCACAAAGCACTGACACCGTTCTCCGAAGACCGGTGGCAGCTCTACCACACGGCCCAGGATCCGACGCAGACTCGCGACCTCGCCGAGCAGCACCCCGACCGGCTCGCCGGGCTGGTGGCCACGTGGGAGGAGGAAGCCTGGGCCAACCAGGTTTTCCCACTGGATGAGGGCAACCGGCTCAAGTACTACTACCGGCCATCGTCGCACGAGCGATTCGCCGGGCAGCTCCGTATCCCGCTAGGCACACCCACACTCGAGCGCTGGCGGTCGAGCCAGCTCATCTCCGGCCGGTCTTTCCGGATCGTCGTCGAGTGGAACTACCATCAGGGCGACGAGGGAGTGCTCGTCGCACACGGTGGTCAGGAGTCGGGGTACGTGCTCTATGTCGAGGACGGGCAACTGGTGTTCACCCACAACAACTGTGGTGCCCTGCATTCGATGTCCGTGGCTCTGGGTGAGCACTGCGGCGCTGTGATCGTTGACGTCAGCGCGCCAGGCGGTGGTGTCTGGGACGTCTCGCTCGTCGTGGACGGGGCACCGGAGGCCAAGGCCGCAGGCCTCCGGCAGTTCGCGGGCTTCCTGCCCTTCAACGGAATAGACGTCGGAAGGGACCTTCGCTCACCGGTGGACTGGGACCTGGCACAACGGCGTGGCACTTTTCCGTTCAGCGGCGAGCTGCGCGCCGTTCGGTACGAGCCCGGGGAACTCGCTCCCGACGCGGCGTCACGCAAGCTCGAGGAAGCACGCCAGATCGGCCTCGCACTGGAGTAGCCGGCGCTGGTGTCAGCGTGCCGGACGACCGCAGTCAGAACAGGTAAGGGCAGAAACGATATGGGTTCACTACAGGGCAAGACCGCCGTCGTCACGGGCGGCTCAGCGGGTATCGGCCGCAGCATCGCGGAAGCCTTTCTCGCCGAGGGCGCGGCTGTGTTGATCGGCAGTCGAAGTCAGGAAAAGGGCGACAAGATGCTCGCCGAGCTCGGTGCCGGTGAGCGGGCTCGCTTTCTTGCCACGGACGTCACGAGGCAGGAAGACGTCGAGCGGCTCGTGGACGCCGCCCATGGCTGGTTCGGCCGGCTCGATATCGCTGTGCTGAACGCCGGGGGAGTGCGGCAGTCCGCTCCCATACTCGAGATGACAGACGACGAGTGGCAGTTCGAGCTCGATGTGAACCTCAACCACACGTTCTGGGGTCTCCGTCGCTCGCTGGGTTACATGGTGGCCCAGTCGTCCGGTCGCGTGATCTGCATGTCGTCAGTGGAGGGCAAGCGCGGGAGGCCGGGAATCGCGGGGTACGCGACGAACAAGGCGGCCATCATAACCCTCGTCAAGGCGGTGGCGCACGAGGTCGGCAAGTCCGGGGTGACGGTGAACGCCCTGTGTCCCGGCCTGGTCGTCACCGACCTGGTCGCGGACCGCGGCGGAGCGGGTCAGGGGCTCGCCGGCGTTGACGCGGTTGTCGAGAAGTACAGCAGCGAAGCTGCCACCGGGCGGCCCGTCACTCTCGACGAGGTGGCCTCACTCGCGGTGTTCATCGCGGGCGACGCGGCATCGGGGATCACGGGTCAGGCACTGTCTGTCGACGGCGGGACCGCGCAGTACTGAGCCGAGGTCGGCGATCGTCGGGCATGAGTCGCGCGGTCTGCCAGCACCTGCGTGCGTATCAGCCGACTTCGGCGAAGGCGAGCGCGTCCGACGACAGTGCCCGATCGACAAATCATCCTGCGGTGTTCACGGCCTGGATCCACGGACCGAGCCGGGTTCGCCCCAGGGCTTCGCGGACCACCGTGGACGGGTACCGAATGCGGTCGTCTGCCGCGGTGGGCAAAGAAATGTCGCACGGCGATGCCGTCGCAGGGAGGTATTCCTCGGCTCTGACGGGGCGTAACCGCGCCAGGCCTAGCCGGGTCCCGCGCGGATGGCACGATGCGACGGCCGCTGCCAGCTCAGCGCGGGACTCAGGGCCTGGCCGGGCACGCAGCACGTGGACTGAGCCGTCGTCAGTCGCCTCGAGCAGACCGGGAGCCCGGGCCTCGCACATGTCCGGGCCGGCACCTGTATCGGCGGCCCAGACATGTGCGAGTCATCGATCCTCCGCTGCTCAAGGTGCCGTTTGCGGGGTGAGGAAACCGCGTCCCTCGAGGGAAGCCAGGGGGGCGCCCCGGTCGAAATACTCCTCGTCGTGGGCGACCAGTCCGTCGACGAACCGGATCCAGGCCATGCCATCGATGCGAGCCGTGGAGCCTGCCAGTCCCGCGCCGAAACGGTCGGTCTTCATCCGGCCCGTCATGGTCCACACACAGGCGGCGGTGTCACCGTCGACCCAGATGCGCGTGGGCGCCGTTTTCAGGTCGTCCCAGACCTCGAGACTGCCCGCGTAGAACTGGCGGATCGCTGCCCTGCCGTCGAACCGGCCGTTGACATTGTCGAAGAACACCGCGTCGGGCTGAAACAAGGCGGCGACTTCGTCCGGGTCTCCGCTGCTCCAAGCCTGGAACAGGTTGACTACCAGCTGGCGAGGGTCACTCGCGTCGGGCATGGTCCGGCACCTCCGTTGACTCGTCTGTCCTGGACAACAACCGCACCCAGAGGGACGTGAGTCCCCGCAGGATGAAGCTCGGTTCGTAGGCGAAATCGTTCGCGCCGGCCACGAGTTCGAGCCGCTGGAAGCGCTGGATGAGGCCGTCGAGCACGACGCGTGCTTCCATCCTGCTGATCGGCGCGCCGAGGCAGAAGTGCGTGCCCTTCCCGAAGGCCAGGTGGCGGCGCACGTTCGGCCTTCCACTGTCGAAGTCGTCCGGTCCTTCGAAGAACTCCGGATCGCGGTTCGCCGCGGCGTACATGATGATGACGGTCGATCCCGCCGGGATCGGGACGTCACCGAGCCGAGTATCGGTCGTCACCTTGCGCGGGATGCCCTGGGCAGGACTCGCCAGCCGCAGCACCTCCTCGACGAATCGGGGTATGCCCTCGGGGTCGGTCGCCAGCTCCTGGTACCGCGCTGGCTCCTCTGCCAGGACCCGCACCGCCTCGGCGAGCAGTTTCGTCGTGGTCTCGATACCACCGACGAACAGCTGACGGCTGAGTGAGATCATCTCTTCGTTCGACAGCGGCCGTTCGCGGTCGCCCTCGGTGATGCGCGCCTCGACCAGCGCGGAGAAGAAGTCAGAACCAGGGGCGCGCCGCGCCTGCTCGATGCGGTCGTGGAAGTAACGCTGCATCTCGACGAGCCCACGTTCTGCCTCCAGCCGCCGCTGTTCCTCGACGTGGTTGCCCACCGCGACGGTCGCGTCCTTCGTCCACCGTCGATAGGTATCCGTCATGCTGGTGTCGAGGCTCATCAGCTCTGCCGTCACCTGGATCGGCAGTGGCTCAGCCAGCTCCGTGACGAAGTCAACCGCTCGATCAGCCAAGCGATCGAGCAGCCGGTCGCAGACCTCTTTGGCGCGCGCCTCGTAGGCGCGTATTCTGGCCGGACTGAAGAACGGCGTCACCACCGCGCGGTACTGGCTGTGCAAGGGCGGATCTTGCGTGGCGAGCGTGGGGACGTGGGGCCAGCCTTCAGCGCGTATTCCGGCGATCTCCTGCTCCATCGCCTGGCTTGGGGGGTCTTCACGGGGGCAGTTGTTGGAGAACGTCTGGGTATCGCGGAGAACGGCCTCCACGAGGTCGTATCTGGTGACGATGTAGACACCCGCTGGTTTCGAGTAGTACACCGGTGCCGACGATCGCAGTGCGTGGTAGGTAGGAACCGGGCACTGCTGCAATGTGGGGTCATAGGGGTCGACGCCGCCATCCGTCAGCGCGCTTTCGCTTGTTGTCATCGCCGTCTCGCTTTCTGGCGGCTGATCGGGCAGGGCACGGCTCAAGGCTGGACGGTCCACGACTCGGCGGGGTAGAGCTTGCCGACCGTGCCGATGCTCTGGACCCATTGAGCGGCCGCGTCGAGCTGCCGGATCTCCTCGTCGCTCAGCGCCGCGCTCTCCGGGAAGTCGTCGAGGTGGTTCTCGTACAGGTAGGTCGCGGTCTCCGGCGGCGTCGACAACGTCTGCTGCATCAACTGGATCACCCGGCCCTTGTTGGCGGGGTCGCGGATGAAATCGAGCGTGGTGTTCATGACGTCGATGTACCGCCGCAGCAAGTCAGGGTTCTCCTCGGCGAACTCACGCGTCGCGGTGGTCACCACGCCCGGCCAGATCAGGCTATCCGGCGCCTCACCGGCGCGAACCGAGAAGGGAGTCTTGGCAAGACCGCTCTCGACCGCTTGAGCGATCCCCGGCTCGAGGGTGATTGCCATGTCGATCTGATTGTTGTCCATCGCGGCCATGGTCGTCGACGGGAGACCGGTCGCGATGTAGGTGGCCGATTCCGGATCGACCCCGGCCTCCTTGAAGAGGGTGCGGGCGATGTCCTCCGCGCCCGTGCCGCGCGCGATAACGCCGACCTTGGCGCCCTTCAGGTCTCGCATGGCGCCGCGCCAGTCTCCCTGTTCCGCGCTGATCGGGTAGTCCTTGTCGACGATGATGTCGAACTGTGATGCCCGAACGGTCTCCGTGAACGCGACGAGGTCGGTGCCCTTGTCGATGATCGGTAGCATGTTGTTCGGGACGTTGTCGACGACGTCGAGCTCCCCGGACACCTGAGCGGCGGTCTGTTCGGGCCCTGCTTTGATGCCGATGAACTCGGGCTTGATGCCGTGGTCACCCCAGAAGCCTTCCTCCTCGGCGACGAACAGCGGGAACTGAGCCCATGCTGGTGCGCGGCCGATCTTCAGCTCCGCAGCGCCTCCCTCGTCGGCTGCGTCGCCGGCGCCACCGCACGCAGACAGCAGCAGTGTTACTGCCAACACCGCGCCAACCGCGCGGACGCCGTTGCGAACTTTCATCGGGAGCCTCCTGTAGCCGGGGTAAAGATGGTGTCAGTGTTGAGTAACTCATCTGAGCCTGTCAACAGTTTCTATATATCAGCTTGAAATAGTGCGTCGAGGTGAGCAGGTGACGGGCCGGGATCCTCGTCCTGATGATCAGATTGACTGTAGGGTCGTAAGCTGGTGGAAACACCTCGAGCGGTGATCCCCGGTGTGCGGCGGATGAACACGCCGTGTGACCCCGAGTCACGGTTACTGCATCGCACTTAAGGAAAGCCGGATACCGGCTGGTCCCGCCGTTCGCCGGTCCAAGAGCGGCGGGAGCCGAACCCGAACGACCGGCCTCACGCTCAGCATCCGTCTGGTAGCCGATCGCGGCGATGGACGCGGCGCACTCGGCGTTCGACACGGTGCGAGTGGAATCGAGAACCGGGCGACCACAACGGGGCCGACGACCCTGCCTCGGCCGGTTCGCCTCCGGGTCACCGCGATGCTGGGACGGCGCGCGCCTGCGGAGGTGCAGCACGGGCGCATGGTTTCCCGGTCCATCCCTTGTCGGATGGCCAGGTCGTCGCGTGGCTTTCAGCATCGCTGGACGTACTGTATTCAACGTATAGTAACCCGGCTCGGTGGGCTCGGCCGTCTCCGCGCCGCTTTCGAGCTCTTCGCGTGGTTCCACTGGAGGCCGGTCCCGGTCAGTCGACCGGTGCGCGACCGGCCCGCCGACGGCCTCGAGGGGTGATAAGTGGAGCGGCACTAAAAAAAGTGGGACGAGTTCTGTTCCCCTGCGGCTGGTGGAGAGTTAAGCTAGACGGACTACAAAATCTCGATGGCCGTAGGTATGCCGAGTACTTGCCTCGGACGAGCACACTGCGAAGGAATCGGATGCGCACACTGGTGTTGGGTGGCTCCAGCTTCGTCGGCGGACGACTGGTCAGGAAGCTGCTGGAGAACGGCGACGAGGTCACCACGCTCAACCGCGGCCGGTCGGGCAACTCCCGCGCGGGTGTCCACCAGTTGATCGCTGACCGCCGGGACGTGGATTCGATGAAGGCGGCGTTGAGCGGTACCGAGTGGGACGCCGTCTACGACGTCTCGGGCTACATCATGGCGACCGATGCGGAGAACTTCCGCGCGCTCGTCGATCTGGTCGACGGCACTGTCGGCCGCTACGTCTTCGTCTCCTCCGTGATGGCCTACGAGCAGTCCGGGGTCTTCCCCTGGACGGAGGACTTCGCGCAACGTGACGAGCCGCCGACGACCTACGGCGGTTTCAAGGTCTTCGCCGAGAACCTGCTGCTCGACCGGTACCGCACTACCGGCCTGCCTGCGACCGTTGCCCGCCCAGCGGCCATCTACGGGCCTGAGAACAACATCTTCGACATGGAGTCGGCGATGTTCATCCGGCTCCGCAGGGGACTGCCGATCCTCCTCCCGCACGGTGGCCTGGTCACCGGCTCCTTCGGTTACGTCGACGACTTCGTGGCCGCGTTGACCACGATGGCGTACCACGAGGCGGCCGTTGGCGAGATCTTCAACGTCACCGGGAGTGGTGTCACCGCGTTGGCATACGTCCAGACGCTGGCGGACATCGTCGGTGCCGAGCCGCGCGTGGTGCCGCTGCCCGATGAGACGGTCGAAAGTCTGGACAAGCCCGCCTTCTGCCGGCTCTTCCGTGCCCGCCACCACGGCGTTCTTTCGACGCAGAAGCTGCACGACGTGCTCGGTGTACCGCCGGAACGCGACTTTCGCAGCGGCCACGAACTGACCTACGAATGGTTCCAGCAGTCGCCGTTGGCCAACTCCACGACCCTGGCCGACCCACTGTGGGGCAAAGGTTTCGATCTCGAATACGAGGCGGAGATCGCCGAGCGGCTGGGGGTGTCGCCATGACCTCCACCGGTCGCCCTGACGAGTCGGTGCTGTGGCGCTCGGTCGCCGCGACGCTCGAAGAGCTGATCATTCCGGCGCTGCGGCCTGGGTTCGAGCGTGACAATGCCCGTCAGCTGGTCGGTCTGTGCCGTTACGCCCAGGCGAGCCACGACGACGTCACCGACCGGCGCGCCGAGAAGCTGGCGACGGTGGTCGGCCCCACGGATGCCGAGGCCGCCGACCTACCGGGGCTGCTCGGCACGGCGGCCGACCTGCTGGTCGACGCCATCTCCACACCCGACGATCCGGTCGTGCGGGACCGCGCCGACGCGGTCCGCGCGCACCTGACGAGCATTCTCGAAGAGGACATCGCGGAAGCGGCGCCGCTGCTGGAAACCTTCTCCGGCCACGCACCCATGGACATTCCGGACGACGAGGTGGACGTGCCCGAGGCGCCCGCGTTGCGCGCGTGGTTCGCCGATGTGCTCGGCGCGCCCGTCGAGCTCACCGCGTCCGTGATGGTCGGCGGTCACTCGCGCCGGATGCTCAGCGTGCGCGTCACCGCGGACGGCGTGGCGTACGACCTGATCGTCCGGATCGAGCAAGGTGGCATGTTCGGCACCGAAGGCACTTCCGAAGCCAAGGTGATGCGGGCGCTCGCCGAGGCGGGTTATCCCGCGCCGCGCGTGCGCTGGATCGTGACCGATCCCGAGGTGCTCGGACAACCGTTCTTCGTGATGGACCGGGTGCCTGGCTCGCCGGTCATCGAGGATCCACAGGTCGTCGACACCTACATCCGGCGGCTGCAGGAACTGCACCAGCTGGACCCGGCGCTCGTCGAGAACGGGCTCGGGCCGGTGCCCGCCACACCCGAGGCCGCAATCTCCGCGATGATCGACCACTGGCTCGGCATCTACCGCGACTCGGTCGACGTACGCATCCCGCTGCTGGAGGAGTCGGCCGAATGGTTGCGCCGGCACCTCCGCCCCACCGGACCGACCGCGATCGTGCACGGTGACCCAGGGCCGGGGAACTTCCTGCACGTCGACGGCGAGATCACCGCGCTGACCGACTGGGAACTCGCGCACTACGGCGACCCCGCGGAGGACTGGACATACTTCGGCGCGATCAGGGCACGGCGCATGCACGACGTCGCCACGTGGCGCGCCAAGTTCGCCGAGCAGGCCGACGTCGAGATCGACGACCGCGACTGGCTCGCCTGGGAGGCCTTCAACCAGCTCAAGGGCGCCTGCGTCAATCTCACCGCGCTGCGCATCTTCACCGAAGGAGTGAGTACGACGCCGAACCTGCTCGCGATCGGCACGGCGGTGCACCTGAGGTTCCTCAACCGGCTCACCGAGATCGTGGCCACGTTGCGGTAGCCGGCGAGACGACCAGACGGCAAGACAGACCACACCGGGCCGCACACGGCATCCGGAAATCGGTGACCCTTCCGGGTCGAAGGGGAGGAGTTCGTATGACGACCACCGGGCCGTCGAACGCACGGCAACCGGGCGAAGCCAACAAGACCGTGCCGTGGTACGAGCTCGTCCACCAGGACGCGGTGGCCGTGCCCGAGTACTTGCGCGAGGCACACCACTACGTCCCGCGTAACACCGAGATCCCCATCGAGCGGTACACGTCGCGGGAGTGGCACCTGCTGGAGAAGGAGCACCTCTGGCGCAAGGTCTGGCAGGTGGCGTGCCGTGAGGAACATCTGCCGGACATCGGCAGCTACATCGTCTACGACATCGCGGGCGACAGCTACCTCGTGGTGCGCACGCGAGACGGCATCAGGTGCTACGTCAACGTGTGCCTGCATCGGGGCCGCGTGCTCAAGGACTACGACGGCCGGTGCAGCGAGTTCCGATGCAGCTTCCACGGTTTCACCTGGCGCCTGGATGGCTCGCTGCGATCGGCGCCCGCCCGCGATGAATTCCCCTCGGTCAAGGAGGACAGCCCGCGCTGGCGACTGCCGGAGGCGCGAGTCGGCACCTGGGGCGGCTTCGTCTTCATCAACCCGGACCCGGACGCCGAACCGCTGGAGGATTTCCTCGGCGACCTGCCGAACCATTTCGCACGCTGGGACTTCGAACACCGTTACCTCGAGGCGCACGTCGCGAAGAAGCTTCGCTGCAACTGGAAGGTCGCGCAAGAGGCCTTCGACGAGGGGCTGCACCTCGGCGCGACCCACCCGCAGTCGTCACCGTACGTCGGCGACATCAACGCCGCGGTCGACGTCTACGGCAACTGGGCACGGCAGATCAGTCCGTCCGGCACGCCCGTGGAGGACCTGCCTGCCGAGGTGACCGATGTGGACATCATCAAGCGCATGCTCGATGTCCGTGAGGGTGAGCCGTTGCCCATCCCGTTCCAGCAGGACTCGACGGCGCGCAGCAGCATGTCGGCCGCCGCGCGCGAGCGGTGGCGGGCCGCCCTCGGAGACGAGGTCGACGAGATCTCCGACGCCGAGCTGCTCGACCACTGGAACTACGCGATCTTCCCCAACCTGCATCCATGGGGTGGCTACAACCGGATCGTGTACCGCTTCCGCCCGAACGGCGACCGGCACGACGAGTGCATCTTCGAGGTCATGTTCCTGACGCCGTACCGGGGCGAACGGCCGAAGACCGCCGAGTGCACGTGGGTCGATTTCGACGAGTCGGCAACCAAGGCAACCGAGCTCTCCACGCTCGGGATGGTCATCGACCAGGATTGCTTCAACATGGAGGCGGTGCAGCGAGGGCTCATGGCCAGCCGCCGGTCGCACGCCACGATGTCGACCTACCAGGAGGCGATGATCTGCTGGCGGCACGACCTGCTCGACGATTGGGTCGGTAAACACCGAGACGGTGATGCGCGATGAGCGCAGCAAGGCCGCGCTACGCCGACCTCGCCAGCGACGACGTCGCGCAGGGCGCGATCCGCAACCCGTGGAACCCGCGGGCCGCGTATGTCTTCGACGAAAGCACCGGCACCGTGCTGGTGACGATGGGCTCGCGCTGGGGCAGGTTCACCCCGGTCGGCGAGCACGTCGAAGGTCCGCTCTTCGAGGCCGATCCCGAGCTGTGCATCTGGATGTCGCGCACCCGGCCGAAGAACCATCACCGGACCAGCCGGGTCGTCGACATGTCCGGCGAACGGTGAGCACACCGACCGATACCCACGAGACGGGACACGAGATGGACGTACTACCTGCCGCCTACATCCGGGGCACGTGGCAGATGGGCGACGAGGCCGTCACCGTGACCGACTCCGCGGACGGCACCACCGTCGGCGAAGTCAGCCTCGGAAGCACTGAGCAGGCCGCGGCGGCTGTCCGGGCCGCCCACGAGGCATTCCCGGCGTGGTCGGCGACCACGCTCGCGGAACGTAAGAACATCCTGCGAGCGCTCATGACCGGCCTGCAAGGCCGTAGTCAGCGCATCTCCGACTCCGCCACCGCGGAGGTCGGTAGCGTGTCGGCGTTCTCGCTGCGGGTGCAGGCCGGGCTCCCGGTCCGGGCGCTCGAAGGCACGATCGATGCGATGGACGCGATCGCCGAGGTGGAAGACATCGGCACCTCCCGGGTGCAGGGACTGCCGATCGGGGTGGTAGCGGCCATCGCGCCGTGGAACTACCCGCTCTACCAGATCATGGGCAAGCTCGCGCCCGCGCTGGCCGCCGGTTGCACGGTGGTCGTCAAACCGCCACAGCAGGCACCGTTGACGGTGTACGACCTCGTGGCTGAGCTGGAGAACGCCGGGGTCCCGGCGGGCGTGGTCAACGTCGTGCAGGGCCGTGGCCCGGTGGTCGGTGAAACCTTCGCCGACCATCCGCTGGTGGACATGGTGAGCTTCACCGGATCCACCGCCGCCGGTTCGCGGATCGCGGAGGTCGCGGCCCGCTCGGTGAAGAAGGTCGCGCTGGAGCTGGGCGGCAAGTCGGCGAACGTGTTCGCCGCCGACGCCGACCTCGACCGCGCGATTCCGGGAGCGGTTCGGTACTTCCTGATGAACAACGGGCAGACGTGCTCCGCGCTGACGCGGCTGATCGTTCCGCGCTCTCTGGCCGCGGAAGTCGAGGAACGGCTGACCGCCGAAGTCGAAGCGCAGGTCGTCGGCGACCCCCGCGACGCGCAGACCACGGTGGGCCCGCTGGTGAGCGCGGCGCAGCGGCGCACCGTCGAGGGTTACATCCGCAAGGGGCTCGGCGGGGAAGGCAGGCTGCTCGCCGGCGGGCTCGACCTCCCTGCCGAGTTCCAGGATGGCCACTACGTGCTGCCGACGGTCTTCACCGACGTCGACCCGAAGGCGACGATCGCCCAGGAGGAGATCTTCGGGCCCGTGCTCGTCGTCCACGTGGTCGACGATGAGGAGGAGGCGATCCGGGTCGCGAACGACTCGCCCTACGGCCTCTCGGGCGGCGTCTGGTCCGCCGACGAGGACCGCGCTGTCGCGATCGCCCGGCGCATCCGTACCGGACAAGTATCGATCAACGGCGCGCCGTTCAACGCCGCCGCGCCCTTCGGTGGGTTCAAACAGTCCGGCTATGGACGCGAGCTCGGCCGCCACGGCATCGCCGAGTACCTGAGCCCGCAATCGCTCCAGTTCCCAGCCCACCGGGAAGCTGAGGAAACGAGAGAACGACCATGACGCAGACGCACTCCTCGCAAGCCGGGGCCGGCACCGTCGTCCCGCTCGACGACCGGCTGGCGATGCACCGCCTGATGCTCGAGATCAGGTTCTTCGAAGAAGCCTGGACCCGGCTGTTCTTCGCGGGCAAGACCGGACCCGGTCACTCGTCCATCGGGATGGAGGCAATCGCCGCCGCGTTCGGTGTGCAGGCCCGTGAAGGCGATACGACGTACGCCACGTACCGCGGCCACGCGCACACCCTCGCTCGCGGCGTCCCGATGAAGGGCACGATGGCCGAGCTGCTTGGCAGGTCCACCGGGATCAACGGCGGCAAGGGCGGATCGATGCATCTGACCAGCGTGGAGCACGGGATGATGGGCTCCTACGCCATCGTCGGCGCCCATCTGCCCGTCGCGGCGGGCACCGCGCTCGCGGCGAAGTACCGCGGTGAGGACAAGGTGACCGTCTGCTTCTTCGGCGACGGCGCCACGAACATCGGCGCGTTCCACGAGGCGTTGAACCTCGCCGCGCTGTGGGAGCTCCCCGTCGTCTACGTGTGCGAGAACAACCACTACATGGAGTACACGCCAATCACCGAGGTCACGGCCGTTCCGCGACCCGCGGCCGATCGGGCCGCCGCATACGGACTGGAACCGATTGTCGTGGACGGCAACGACGCCGACGCGATGTACGTCGCGGCGGCGAACGCGATCGATCGTGCCCGGCGCGGTGGTGGCCCGTCTCTCATCGAAGCGCTCACCTATCGGCATCTCGGCCACGCGAGCTCCGATCCGGGCAAGTATCGCCCGGCGGAAGAGGTGGCCAGCTGGATGAAGCGCGACCCCATCTCGATCTATCGTGATCGGCTGCTCGGCACGGGCGTCGACGAGGCCACGCTGGAGGCGATGGAGCGGGAGAGCCGGTCCAAAGCGGAAGAAGCCGCGTCGTACGCCGTGGCCGCTCCGCTGCCTGATGTGAGCACTTTGGACACCAACGTGTGGGCCGATGGAGGTTCCCAGTGGCGGAAATGACGTACCGGTCCGCTGTCACCCGCGCGATCCGGCAGGAGATGCGTCACGACGACAGCGTGTTCCTCATCGGCGAGGACGTCGCGAAGGCGGGCGGCGTTTTCAAGACGACCGGTGGGCTGCTCGAGGAGTTCGGCCCGCGGCGCGTGCTCGATACGCCCATCTCCGAGCAGGCCATCGTCGGTGCCGCGATGGGTGCCGCGGCCGCCGGGCTGCGGCCGATCGCGGAGATCATGTTCGCGGACTTCGTGATGGTGACCCAGGACATGGTGGCGAACCAGATCGCCAAGGCGCGCTACATGAGCGACGGGCAGCTGACTCTCCCGCTGGTCATCCGGTTCGGCTCGGGCGGTGGCCTCCGGTTCGGCGCACAGCACTCGCAGAGCGTGGAGAACTGGCTGATGGCGATCCCCGGTCTCAAGGTGGTGGCGCCGTCCAACCCGGAGGATGTCATCGGCCTTTTCGCGGCCGCGGTCCGTGATCCCGACCCGGTCATGTTCATCGAGCACAAGGGATTGCTCGCCACCAAGGGCGAGGTCCCCGATGGCGACATCGTCGACGAGTTGGGCAAGGCCAGGATCGTCCGCCGGGGCAAGGACGCCACCATCGTCGCGGTCGGCATGATGGTCCACCGGGCGAGAGAAGCGGCCGAGGCGCTGACCGGGCACGGGCTCGACGTCGAGGTGATCGACGTGCGCTCGATGGTTCCGTTGGACATGACCACGATTCTCGAGAGCGTTCACCGGACCGGCGCGCTTTTCACGGTCGAGGAGAATCCGCGATTGTGCGGTTGGGGTGCCGAGATCGTCTCCATCGTGGTGGAGGAGGCGTTCGACTCCATCGACGGCGCACCGATCCGGATCACCACACCGCACATCCCGCTGCCGCACGCCGGAGTCCTGGAGGACGCCGCGATCCCTTCGGTCGATGGGATCGTGGCGAGGGTGGCCAAACACCTGCTCTGACCGAGACCTGCTCAGACGTCCAGCAGGAGGCGGCGGGACAGGCAGCGGGACACGCACACGAACATCGTGTCGCCGGCCGCCCGTTCCTGCTCGGTCAGGATCGAGTCGCGGTGTTCGGGCGTACCCGCCAGGACCTTCACCTCACACGTGCCACAGATTCCCTCCGTGCAGGCGCTGAGGACGTCCACCCCTGCGGATCTCAAGGCCTCGAGGACGGTCGTGTCCGGGCCGACCGTCACGACGGTGCCCGACCTCGCTGCTTCGACCTCGAACGTTCCGCGTCCCTCGGGCTCGACGGCGGCCTGCGGACCGAACCGCTCGACGTGCAACGTCCCTTTGCCGGCGTCGGCGTGGAGCTTTTCGACCTCGGTTATCAGGCTTGCCGGCCCGCAGCAGTAGATCGCGGTGCTGTCGTCAGCCGCGCGCACGACCGACTCGAGCGGCAGCAAGCCGGTCTCGTCCTCGGGTAAGACGTGGACCTTGTCGTCGTAGGACTCGGCGAGCGTATCCGCGAAAGCCATCGCGGATCGTCGTCGCCCGCCGTAGACGAGTCGCCAGTCCGCCCCGGCTGAGTCGGCCGTCGCGACCATGGGAACCAACGGCGCGATCCCGATCCCTCCCGCCACGAAGAGGTACCGCGGTGCGCTCACGAGGGGGAAGTGATTACGTGGACCGCGGGCTCGCACGGAGGTGCCTGCGGTGAGTTCGCGGTGCACGGTGGCGGACCCACCGCGTGACTGTTCTTCGAGTAGCACGGCCACCTGCCAGGAGGCGGCATCGTGCGGGTCGCCGCACAACGAGTACTGCCGCACCAGGCCCGCGCCGAGAACGAGGTCGATGTGCGCTCCGGGCGACCAGCGGGGGAGTGCGGATCCGTCCGGCCGGCTCAGCGTGAGCACGCACACCCGGTCAGCGACGGTTCGCCGCGTGCTGACGACCAGTTCGAACTCAGCGTCTCGGTGAGCGTCAGGCGTGGACCTCATAGTAGAAACTATACATGCCATAGAGTTACTAGGGAATCAGGCTCAAGTCGAGACAAGGATATCGGTGTACGATCGCCGAAGAGTTTATACATCTAAAATCAAGTAAGCGGAGAGGGCGCTCACCAGCCTGGGCGTGAAAACGCCGGGTATCGACGATGCGGATGACGGGGGCGCGGCCGAGGACATCGAGTTGTTGTTCGGGTCGGGGTCGATCAGCTGGGTCACGATCGAACGGTGGCAGGCTGAAGCGCCCCAGGCTTGATGCCCCGCTGGCAAGTCCCCGCTAGCGGCGTCGAACGCATCCGCGGTGAAGTCATCGGCCTGTGCTTCGGCAACGCCGGACACACGCAGCCCTTCCGCTTCACCGGTCGGCCCACCCGTGGACAGGCGCACGTGGAGCGGTTGCCCGCGCGAGTTGTGACGCTCCCGCGCGGGCTGCTAGCCCTGGAACCAACCCCGCAGCGCGCCGATGTAGCTGGCGGTCAGGCGCGCGGCGATCTCGGACTGGGAGAGCTTTGCCTCCTTGCGAAGGTCGCCGATCTCGCGGGGGTCGAAGATGATGTTGCTCAAGAACAGGGCGTACTCGAGCTGATCGGTCGGGAGCCCCAGTTCGTCGAGGAGGCTGCTGACCGGCCGACGCCACGCGCGTTCGGTGGCGACGATCGTGTCCGCACCGGCATGGAGCCGTTCAAGATAACCACGGCGCGAGCGCAGCTGCGTAAGGGCGGCACCGTGCTCCTCGAGCAACTCCAGCCACTTCCCGAGGACGGCTTCGAACAGCAAGCGTCCCTTGAGCGCACATTCCTCGCTGTATTCGATGAGCTCTCCGACGACACCGAGGCTGTAGGCGGCCAGGACATCCTCGATGGTCGAGTAGTACCGGTAGGCCGTGGCCGGACCGATCTCGGCGCGTGTGGCAATCGCCTGCATGGTCAGCTCATTGGGCGTCTCACGGGCCACCTCGCCAACTGCCTGGAGGAGCCTCCGACGGTTTCGCCGGGTGTCACTACGAAGCCGCCGTGGCGGACCCGACTTGCCCGCGTCTCCGCAGACGCTCACCTGACCACCTCGGCTATCCCAGCACGCAGAATCACAACTCAGTTAACAAGACGTTCTCAGATGAGTCAACATGCCTCATCTCGGACGTCCCGCGCCGCTGCTCTCGCTCAGCGGATCTGAAGTCGTTCACCGGCGTAGGCGCGAAGGCGATCGAGCCCGGTGAGCAGCTCGGCCTCGGCGGTCGCGAAAGAGATCCGAACATGTCCTTCACCCGTCGGGCCGTACTCCGTTCCCGCGCGGACCATCACCCCATGTTCCGCCAGCTCCGCGGTCACCTGGGCGGCGGGCAGCTCCGCGTCGTAACCCAGGAAGGCATAGAACGCGCCTTCGGGTGGCGAGAAACGAAGACCGGGCGCCTCGGCGAGCTCCTTGACGACGAGATCCCGGCGAGCTCGGTACGCGTCCAGCATGGGCTGGATCGCGTCCGGCGGCAGCCGCAGTGCGGCGAGTGCCGCGTGCTGCGCCGCCGTGTTCATCGATCCGTTGCCGGACCGGTGGGCGTGTGCGGCGGCCGACACGACTTGGGCGGGCCCGACGAGAAACCCGACCCGCCACCCGGTCATCGCGTAGGTCTTCGAGAAGGTCTGCACGTAGACGGTGCGACCCCGAAGCGATTCGATCTCCAGCGCCGAGCGGAAAGTGTACCCAGGGTAGACGAGACGGTGATACGCCTCGTCCGCGACGACGAGGGTGTCGGTGCCGTCGAGTAGCCGCCCCAGCTCGGTGAGCTCCTGCTCGCCGTGAACCACACCGGTGGGGTTGGCGGGATTCGAGAAGATCACCATCTTCGCACCCGGGAGGGCTTCGGCGAGCCGGCCGAGATCCCAGTGCAGCGACTCGTCGAGCGGTACGAAGTCGACGACACCTCCCGCCAGGGTGACCAGGTCGGCGTAAAGGGAGTACGCGGGCTCCGGCACGACCACTCTGTCCCCTGGCCCGACCACCGCGAACACCACCGCCGACAAGGCCGCCGTCGCGCCGTGCGTCACCAGCACATCCGCGGCGGACCAGCGCCCCGTGTCGCCGCAAAGGCTCTCGGCGATCGCCTCGCGGAGTTCGGGAAGGCCGTTCTGATCAGCGTAGTGCGTGTGCCCGTCGCGCAATGCGCGAACCGCGGCCTCAACGATTCCGGGCGGGGTCGGGAAGTCAGGCTCGCCCATCGCCAAGGAGACGACGCCGGGGCGTGCCGGGGCGAGCGCAGGCCGGGTGGAACGGCGCCTCAGCTCCCGAATTCGGGGGGCGAGTGTCCAGTGCGCGAGATCCGTCATCGGCCTGCCCCCGTCGAGGCATTCGCCCTGGCCGCGAGGATTCGCGCGCGCAGGCCCTCCTCTGCGTCGGCTACCGCGCCAAGCCTCGCACCGATTTCGGTGAGACGGCCCTGAGGCACAACCACCACACCGTCGGCGTCACCGACGACGACATCACCGGGCCCGACCACGACGCCGCCCACGGCCACCGGTTCCCCGACCGCGCCGGGCCCGGTCTTGAACGGGCCCGCCGGCGTCGCCGCGCGGGCGTACACCGGCAACCCCTGCCGGGACAGGGTGGCGACGTCCCGGATGGCGCCGTCGATCACGGCGCCGACGACTCCGGCCGAGATCATGATCTCACCGATCAGATCACCGATCAGGGCACGCGTGCTGTCACCGCGCCCGTTCACCACGAGCACGTCGCCTGGTCGCGCCTCATCCAGTGCCCGATGGATCGCGAGATTGTCCCCCGGGCGTACATCGACGGTCAGTGCGTGGCCGACCAGGGCATCGTTCCCCGTCAGCAACCGAATTCCGCCGTCCATCACGGTCATCCGCTGAAGCACGTCGCCCACGTTGGCAACCGAAACGGCGCCGAAGGGTGCGAGGAGATCGGGATCAGGTCTCTTCCATGTGGGCGCGACCCTGATGTTGTCCGTTGCCGCAGAAATGAACATGTATTCGTGAACCTGGCTTTCTTCTAGACGTTGCCCGGCGAAGGCGGCCCGTAGTCGGTCGCCTTCTGGCTTGCGGATCCTGCCGTGGACGAAGTTCCGTCCTTGGCTTGACGCCTCTTCTCGGTCTTGTCGATGATGTGGGCGCCCACCATGTCGCCGGTCACGTTGCACATCGTCGACACGCTGTTCAGCAGAATGTCCACTCCGGCCACGATCCCGACGACCTCCAAGGGAAGCCCTGCCTGCGTGAGCATGATGGAAAGCACCACCGGACCTGCCCCGGGAATCCCAGCGGCACCGATCGACACCAAGGTCGCCGTGAGCACGAGCCCCGCCATGGCGGTGAATGACAGGTCCTTGTCCACCACGTTCGCGGCCAGCACGGCATAGGCGCCGAGACGAAGCGCCGCCCCGTCCATGTTGACGGTGGCCCCGAGCGGGAGAACGAAACCGCTGACGTTCTCGGCAAGCCCGGCCTTCCGGGCGCACTTCAGCGCCACCGGCAGCGTGCCCGAGCTGCTCCCCGTGGTAAAACCCGTCACCAAGGCCTCGGAGGAGTTCTTGAAGAAGCGAAGGACGTTGACCCGGAACAGCACGAGCAGCAGGACGTAGACAACTGCGATGTGGACCGCTATCGACCCGTAGTACGTTCCGATGAGCGTGCCCAGCGTCACGACCGCGTCGAGGCTCTGGCCGCCGATCGTCGAGGCCGCGAGTCCGAACACGCCGACTGGGGCGTACTGCAGGATCCCGTCCAGGATCCGATAGGTCACGTCCTTCGCCCCGGAAACAAGATTCAGCAGACCTTCACCTCGACCCGAAACAACCGAGTCGTTCGCATGGCGCATTGCTGAAATCGCGAGCCCGACGATGATCGCGACGAATATCACCGACAGCATGTTCGCGTTGGCGAGAGCGCTCACGATGTTCTCGGGAACAATGCCGAGGAGTACATCGGCGGCGGACGTCGTCTCGGGACTCTCTATTTTCTCCTGGGGCAACGACATGCCTGCGCCGAGGTCGACGAGTGACGCGGCGCCCAGTCCGATGACCACCGCGACCAGGGTGGTCGACAGGTAGTACAGAATCGCCTTGGGTCCAATGCGGGCGAGACTGCCGGGCGAACCCATGTTGACCGCCCCGATAAGGGTTACCACAACCAGTGGTATGACGATCATCTGCAGTAGGCGCAGAAACAGCTGGCCGAGCGGGGAAAGCGCACTGGCGGACGATCCGAAAACAGCCGCTACGATCAGTCCCAGAACAAATCCAGCGGCCAGTTTTACTATCAGTGACGTGTCACGATAGTACTTCCATATGCGTAGCATGCAGCCTCCTTGCGTGCATGGCTGTGGACCGTGCGCGCCTGTCACTTGGTGGCGGAAGTCAAAAGGCGCGAACTGATCGGTGTCGAATCAGCGCCGGGTACGCGACAACAGCGGCCGGCGCGTCGCTCCCGAGAACCGGCGAGGTAGCGAACCGGCTGGTCGAGGCTGGCGCGGCCGAGCCGGTGGTGGCAGCCAAGCCGATCACTTCCCAAACTAAGACATCAATCTCAAGTGAGAGGAACCTACGACATGTGTCGACGGTCGTCAAGGCGTACCGTTCGTTTCCGGTGGAACACGCCTGCGCCGGTGGGAGGCTCGTCAGTGGGCAGTGCTCGCCGTAGGTTTCGGCGTCGTCGGCATCGTCGTTGAAGGCCGCGACGCCGCTGCTGACGCTACGTGGAAGAACAACGCGGGTTCTCCGGCGGTGCAGACGTACCAGCCGGCACCATCAAGCGCTCGGGTGGCCAGGCAGGTGTTCAGCGCGGCCCGGCTGCGGGTGTGGGTGCGGTCCTACTGTGTGACCGTCCGGCACAGGGCATTGTGGCGGAACGAGGACGGCAGGCCGTTCCTGCTCAGTGCGCCGCGAGCCCGTGTGGGTGGTCGGCAGGCCGCCCCGGCGAGTCGTGCGGCTGCGCCATGAGCGGATCAAGGCCGGAGCGGTTCCAGGTCGCGGTCTTCGCCACCGCGACGAGCGACTTCGCCGCCAGGCACACGGACTCGTCGAACAAGCCGGGCGTGCCTCTACGCCAGCGCGGGCCACGGTCAAGCCACACCCTCCCGACGGCCTGTCGGCCGGACGGTGCCCGCGGGCACCGGTCCACCAGCGCCGACGCGAGCCCGGCGCGGACTTGACGACTCCATCCGTGCCGCAGACGGCACGACGGAGCTCGACGTCGTAGCCCAGGAAACGCAGCGTTCCCTGGCGGTGGACTCGGTTGGCGCGGGGTGGACCGGTTCGAGGGACGCGGGCCAGTGCGGCCCGGTACTTCAGGCAGGCAGAGCGGAAGGTGTGGCGGACAGGTGCCTCCCGCAGGCCCGCACGATCGCGCGTTCCCGCGCCGTGGGGGTCGCCTCGGGCAAGCCCCACGCGGCTCGTCGCGCACCACCACCATGCACACGTGGCCGACGCGTCGGGTTTCGCTACCGGTGGGCAGGCTGAGCCAGAACCTGGCGCCTTCCGCGGGCCTTCATCCCGCGGTCAGTGCTCGTCGAAGAAGGCCAGTACCCGGGGGAGGACCACTTCTGGGGCTTCGAGAAGCGGGCTGTGCCCGATCTTCGGCAGCATCCAGAGCTGGGAGTTGGGCAGGCCGTTCGCCAGTTCCTCCGCCCATTCGGGTGGCCTCGCGATGCATTCCTCGCCCGAGATGACGAACGTGGGGGCTGTGATGTCCTCGAGGAGGGGAAGGGCCGACCGTCGTCGGATCACGCCGGCCATCGCGGGTTTGAGCTGTGGTGTCAGCGCGGCGATGCGTGAGGTCCAGAGTTCGACGATCTCGCGTTTGGCCGGGTCGTTCAGCGTGGTCTCGCCGAGCATGATCCGCATCGTGGTCGCGAGCACGTCGTCTACGAATCCGCGCTCGCCGACGTTGTCGACCCATTGCAGGAACTCCTCCAGCTGTCCGGGGGGTTCCGCGCGCGCGGACGAGCCGGTGATCACCATGGACCGGATGAGATCGGGGCGGTTGGCCGCAACCCGGACTCCTACGTCGCCGCCCATCGAGGAGGCGAGGAAGTGCGCGTGGGTGACTCCGAGCGTGTCGAGCAGGGATTGGATGTCACCGGCGCAGCTCTCCACGCTGATGATGTCGCGGGGTGCCCCGCTGCTTCGTCCCTGTCCGCGAAAGTCTGGGCGGATTACCCGGAACCGGCCGGAGGCGGCCTCGGTGAACCCATCGAACTGGCGGCCGTCCAGGAAAAGCGAGTGCAGGCACACCACCGGGACGAGATCGGCCTCCCCGGTGTCCTCGACGTGAAGCTCCCCGTCCGCCACAGCGATCCTACCCGCGCTGGTCATCGCTGACTCCTCTCGTCTCTGTCGCGGCATCGCCGGCCGTGGGCTTTCGCCCACCGCTGTGCGACTGTGCCACTTTGACACTGATTGGATACTTTGACAAGCGGTCACCGGGGACAAGGTCGGATTATCGAGGCTATCTGCCGATGATTGGATCCAAAACGATTGCCTCGGTGGGATGCAGCCGCTACGGTGTGACGCTGTGACGGAGCAGGCACGCCACGCTGCGCCCGGCATCGGCCGGACGGGCCGAGAGCGGCCGATCATGCTCGCCGATGTCACCTTCCGCGGAGAACTCGTCCGAAGGGAACCGAGATGCCTAGCCGTAAGGCGATAGAGCCGGCCGCCGCCTGGACCGAGCTCGTCGTGACCGACGCTGACTGGGACGCCGCGCCCGCCGAGCTCCTGACCGCGATGCTGAGCCAGCTCGTTCTCATCCGAACCTTCGAGGAGTTCGTTCTGGACCTCGCTGCGAAGGGCCTCATCCACGGTCCGGCGCACTCCAGCATCGGGCAGGAGGGGGGAGCGGTCGGTTCCTGCATCTCCTTGACATCAGCGGACACCGTGAACGGTTCCCACCGTGGCCATCACCAGTTTCTGGCCAAGGTCCTCACCCACCTGCACCCCGATGGCATCGATCCGACGAAGCCGGTACCGGACGATGTCCGTGACGCGCTCCTGCGTACCCTGCGCGAGATCTGCGGCCTGGACCGCGGTTTCAGCCACGGTCGCGGTGGCAGTATGCATCTGCAGTGGAACGAAGCCGGTGCGATCGGAACGAACGCGATCGTCGGTGGGGGAGTTCCGCTCGCCGCGGGATCGGCGTGGGCGCACAAACACGCCGGAACGGATGCAGTGGCCGTCAGCTACTTCGGCGATGGTGCGATCAACATCGGCTCGGTGCTGGAGACGTTCAACCTCGCCGCAGCGTGGTCGCTGCCGCTGTGCTTCTTCGTCGAGAACAACCAGTACGCCGTGTCGACACACATCGCCGAGGTCACCGCGGAAACCCGGCTGTCCGGCCGTGGCCCCGGCTTCGGCATCCGCAGCTGGAAGGTCGACGGGATGGATCCGCTGGCGGTTCACCTGGCGATGCGGGAAGCCCTCGAGCACCTGCGCTCAGGCCAGGGTCCCGCACTGATCGAGGCTGAGGTGTACCGGTACTTCCACCAGAACGGGCCGTTTCCCGGCTCGGCGTTTCGCTATCGCACCAAGGAGGAGGAACGGGAGTGGCGCCGACGGGACCCGCTCGACACGACTGCTCGACACATTGTGCGCCGGGGAATTCTCGCTCAGGACGACGTCGCCGGCTGCATCGAGCAGGCCAAGGCGCTGATGGCGGAGCTCGGAGAGGTCATCCTGGAACCAAAACCCGGTGGGAAGCCGAAGGAGCAGCGGATCAAACCCGAGGAGTGGCCGGATCCCGGCTTCGTCGACGAGGGTGTTCGCGGTGATCTCAGCGAGCTCGCGGGGATGACCTTCACCGACCTCGACAACCATCCCGGTGAGCTCACTGAGTCGTCGTTCATCGGCGCGATCGCCGGTGTGCTGGCGCGCCGCATGGAGACGGACCCCCGCGTGGTCGTCATGGGCGAGGACGTGCATCGCCTCAACGGTGGGACGAACGGTGCGACTCGTGGGCTCAAGGAACGGTTCCCAGACCGGGTCCTCGGCACGCCCATCTCCGAGAACGCCTTCGCCGGGCTCGGTGGTGGTCTGGCGATGGATGGCCGGTTCCGGCCGATCGTGGAGTTCATGTACGCCGACTTCATGTGGGTCGCGGCCGACCAGCTGTTCAACCAGATCGGCAAGGCTCGACACATGTTCGGTGGCACCGGCAAGGTGCCGCTCGTGCTGCGGAGCAAGGTCGCCATGGGTACCGGCTACGGCTCGCAACACTCCATGGACCCGGCCGGGGTCTTCGCAACCGCGCCGGGTTGGAGAATCGTCGCGCCTTCGACGCCGTTCGACTACATCGGACTGATGAACACGGCCCTCGCATGTGATGACCCCGTCGTGGTCCTCGAACACGTCGACCTCTACCAGTCCAGCGGACCCAACGTCCCTGATGACTACGACCACTACCTTCCGGTTGGCAAGGCGGCGGTCCGGCGTCGCGGATCCGCGATCACGATCATCACCTATCTCGCGATGACCCAGCACGTGCTGGCAGCGGTCGAGGACGTCGGCATCGACGCGGAAGTGATCGATCTGAGATGGCTCGACCGCGCGAGCCTCGATTGGGACACCATCACGGCGAGCGTTCAGAAGACCAACACCGTGCTCATCGCCGAACAGGGGGCCAGGGGTACCTCCTACGGCGGCTGGTTGGCCGACGAGATCCAGCGGCGCCTTTTCGACTGGCTCGACGCGCCGATCGAGCGCGTCACCGGAGGTGAGGCGTCTCCGAGCATCAGCAAGGTGCTCGAGCGCGCCGCCGTCGCCGGCACCGAGGAAGTCGCCGCCAAGCTTCGCCAGATTGCCGAGGTGTGATTCCCGTGCCCGAGATCCTGCGTATGCCCGAGGTTGCGGCCAACACCACCGAGGCCGTCGTCTCGAGCTGGAATGTCGATCTCAACACGCCCTATGCCGCGGGCGAGGCGATCGTGACGGTGGAAACCGAGAAGGCCGCCGTCGACATCGAGGCCGAAACCGAGGGAGCGCTGCTCCGGTTGCTCGCCGACGAAGGCCAGACGGTCGCCGTCGGCTCACCGATCGCGGTCTGGGGCAGCCCTGGCGAGACCCCGGATGCCGTCGACGCTTTGGTCGCCACGCTCGATCTCCCGACCGGCATCACCACTGGTGCCGGCTCCGACGACGAACGTCGGGCGGAGGCGGTACCCGCCGAGTCCGCCGTCGCCGATCGCGGAGCCGGTGCGGCGTCGCCCGCCAACGGCGGCCGAATCTTCGCCAGCCCGATCGCTCGCAAGCTGGCGGCGGAGGCCGGTCTGGATCTCGCGGCTGTCGTGGGCACGGGCCCGAACCAGAGCATCCGTCGTCGTGATGTCGAAGCCGCGCTCGCGGCCGCCCGTTCGGCGGAGGCGGCGGCCGGTGGTCCGGACGCCGCCGCGTCACCGTCTTCCGATCATGCTGTCGAACCCGCGACCGCGGGGGCGGAGTTCGAGGACGTGCCGATCTCGCGGATGCGGCAGGCCGTCGCACGCCGCCTGGTCGACAGCAAGCACAGCGCGCCGCACTTCTACCTGAGGGGAACCGTCCGCGTCGACCGCCTATTGGATGTGCGACGCGAGCTCAACGACGGCACCCAGGCCGCGATCTCGCTCAACGACCTCGTCGTCAAGGCGGTCGCCGTGGCGCACTCCCGGGTGCCTGGCCTGAACGTGCGGTGGAACGGTGACTCCGTCCGCCAGTACCGCCAGGCCGACATCGCGGTCGCCGTGGCGACCGAGCACGGGCTCGTCACACCGGTCGTCCGCGGTGTCGACACCATGCCCATCGGGAAGCTGGCCGAACGCACGCGGGACCTCATTCGGCGAGCACACGACCGCCGGCTGCGGCAGCACGAGCTCGAGGGAGGCTCCATCACGGTCACCAACCTCGGGATGTTCGGCACCGAGGAGTTCGCGGCGATCATCAATCCGCCACACGCGGCCATTCTCGCCGTCGGCGCGGCGAGCCGGCAGCCTCACGTCGTGGACGGCGAGCTGGGGGTCGCGACCATCATGCGGCTGTGCCTTTCCGTCGACCATCGTCCTGTCGACGGTGTCACGGCGGCCGAATGGATGCGCGAGTTGACCGGCATCATCGAACACTCGCTGCAGATCCTTGCCTGACCCGCCGAGGACCGGGGCCGGCACCGAGTGGCGCATGGTGATCGGCTGCGGGACCCGAGGGCCATGCGGCGCTCCGCGGAGCTCGGCCGAGGTCGCCGTCGCCGCGGCCGAAGCCCACGCGTCAGCGCGCGCAGTCGCGACGGCCTCGTGGAGCCGGTCCGCGCCGTGGCGCATATACGAGGTGTCGACGGTCGATCGGGTCGCGGCGTCGTAGCTGCGCGCCACACCGGCTGAGGCCCACCGGCGACTTCGGCGCCCGGATCGCCCGCTTGGCATGGCCTCGCCTCGTCGCCCTGACTCAGGATCGGGGGCAGTCCGAAAGGCTCGTGCCTGCGGGGCGAGCGCCGCCTCGACGCACAGCGGGCCGATTCGCCCTCGGGCGCGCATCGACCGGCCCGCACCGACCGGGTCCGGCACTGGCATGCCCTGGTCGTGGTGATCTCACTGAGCCGGGTCCCGGCCACTACGAGGCCGTCGCACATCGTGCCTGGCGAGCAGGTACACGCATCCGGCGGGAAGCTCGTCAGGACCCCTGCCGCCCCGTGAGCCATGGCGGCCTTTCGGTCTCTAGTCGAACAGCTCGGGATGCTCGGCGAGAGTGATCCTGGTCCGGCGGATGTGTCCGGAGAGGAATCGTTCGGCGTCGACCGGGTCGCGGCGATGGATCGCATCGATGAGCAAGCGGTGTTCATACGTGATGATCGACCGGCCTCGGTCATCGATGAGTTGGGCGTAGGCGCGCCGGTAGTGCTGGGTGGTGTTCCAGAACCGGGTGACGGTCTCCAAGAGCTGCTTGTCGGTGCAGCCTGCGTAGGTCGCGAGGTGGAACTCCCGGTCGAGGGCCACGAACCGGTCCGGCGACGTGGTCTCCTCGACCTCGGTTTCGAGCGCCTCGAGCCGGGCGACGTCCTCGTCGGTGATCCCCTCAAGGCTCAGCGTGAGCGCCAGCGGGTCGATGCGCTCGCGGATCCGATATGCCGTGTCGAACTCGTTGAAGTCGAGTTTCGCCACCCTCGCGCCGCTGTAGGACTTGACGACGACGAGCCCGTCGGCCTCCACCATCCGGAGGGCCTCCCGGACCGGGATCCGGCTGGAGCCGAGCCGTTCGGCGATCTCCTCCTGACGCAGCCGCGTGCCCGGTGCGAGCTCTCCGTTGAGGATGGCAGTGCGCAGGTAGTCGGCGATCCGCCGACTGCTCACGCCGGTCTTCGCGGGTTCGAGGCCCTCGGGGGCATCCTGGCTGGGTTGCTGGTCGCTCATGGGCTCAGGATGGCGCACCGGCGTCCGGCTCCTGTCTGCCGAGTGTGCGGCCGGCCGCCGTCGTTGCCGCATACCACGGGTCCATGCGCCGGCATCGCGGCTCCTCTCTCGTCGCGGGGGAACGCTACTGGCGATTGGACACAATCGCAACCGCTCTGCGGTGAAGTCGACGCCACTTCGAGGGGTTTCCAAGCCCTTGCCCTCTGAAATGGATCCGAACTGCTGGTAGAGGGCATGCGGGGGCAGAGCGAGGGTATGGCCGAGGGGCGGCTCGGCGGTGCGGGCGAGCGGATGCGCGCGGTGGCGCCGAGGGACGCCCCGGTCGCGTACCAAGCCCGCGTGCTCGTGGCTGAATGAATCCAATCATGTCCCAACTCGAAGGTCAACCAGCGTTTTTGTGCGCTGTTGGGCAGTTATTGGATCCCAAATGCTTGACAGCGGTTCCGGCGGGGCTCAGGATGTGGATCCCATCACGAGCGTCACCAGAACGGCGGAGATCGGTGCCGCCCGGCAGCAGCGGACCTCGCAAGGAAGCAGAGGTGCATGAAGTGAAGACAACTCGACCATGGGCGCGGGGTGTCGCCGCAGTGGCCGCCGCGATCGGCATCGCGGCCTGCTCCGGCGAGGCGACGTCGTCCGGGACCGGTAAAACGCTCGGCATCGTGCAGTTCAGCGGCGACGACGTCTACTCCAACAGGGCGCTGGAGGGCGCCGCCGACTATGCCGAGTCGCAGGGCTGGCAGACCGTGACGGTGGATGCCAAGGGCTCGGTCGACGGCGCCAACACGATGATGGAGAACCTGGTCACGCGCGGCGTCGATGCCATCGTCGTGAGCGTGTTCCCGTCTTCGGCGCTGGGCGCCGGTGTCGCGGCGGCCCGGCAGGCGGACGTTCCGGTGGCGAACTGGGGCGGTGGGCTGGCTGACGGCGTCCTGTTCGCGGCGGACACCGCACTCGGGGACGAGATCGCGCAGCGGGTCGTCAGCGACATGGGTGGCAAGGGCGAGCTGCTGGTGCTCGGTTACCGTCCCGGTCTGCCGTGCCAGGACCGCGAGAAGTCGATGGACGCGGCCGTCGCGGGCACCGATATCCGGGTCAGCAAGCAGCAGATCACCATCCCGGGCGCGGCCACTTCCGCGGCCGAGGCCACGCTCGGCTGGCTCGCGTCCCACCCGAAGGGCGACACGCCGCTGGCGGTGTGGTCCTGCTTCGACGACCCGGCGACCGGAGCGGTCTCCGCATTGAGACAAGCCGGTCGCGGCGACGTTCTCAGCTATGGCCTGAACGGCACGGCACCGGCGGTGAAGCTCGTCGAGAAAGGCGAGCTCACCGCGACACTGTGGATCGATGGTCCCGGTCAGGGCGAGGAACTCGCCAAGCGTCTGATCGCCCACGTCGGTGATCCCGGATCGGTCGAGCAGGAGGTGATCGGCGGTGCCACGCAGATCGTCGACAAGGACAACGTCGCGGACTTCCTCGAGCAGCACGATGAACGCAACTGAGCTCGTGCCGCCCGGCCAGCGCAGGCCAACCTCGGCGGCCACCTTCGTCGAGGTGCAAGCGCTCACCAAGACCTACGGCGCCATCCGCGCGCTCAAGGGTGTGAACATCGCGTTCCGCCGAGGCGAGGTCCACGGCCTGGTGGGCGCCAACGGCGCCGGCAAGTCCACTTTGGTGCGCTCGCTGGCCGGCCTCGAACAGCCCGACTCAGGCTCGATCCGCATCGACGGCGTCGAGACGCAGATCCCGAATCCGTCCGCCGCGACCAAGCTCGGTCTCGCCTTCATCCACCAGGAGCTCAACCTGGTGGAGACGTTCACCGCGTCGCAGAACATCATGCTCGGCAGCCATGAAGGGGCTGCGCTGGCCTACCGTCGGATCGATGGCGTCCACCCCACAGCCCGGACCGTCGCGACGATGCTCGGGATCGATTTCCGGCTCGATCGGCCGGTCGCGCGCCTGACGGTCCACCAGAAGTGGCTGGTCAGCATCGCACGCGCTCTCGTGCACGACTGTCGGCTGATCGCGATGGACGAGCCCACGGCCTCGCTCGGCGCGGAGGAGTCGGCGCGCCTGCTGAAGGTCGCGCGCGACCTCGCCGATCACGGCGTGGCGGTGCTGTTCATCAGCCACCGCCTCGACGAGGTCCTCGAGCTGTGCGACCGGGTCACGGCGTTCCGGGACGGCGGGGTGTCGGCCACCATGCAAGGAGCGGAGGCCACCCGGCGGCGACTGGTCGAAGCGATCGTCGGTCACGAGGCCGCCCCATCCCGGCCGGCCTCACGGGTCGCCAACGACGACCGGCCCGTCGTGCTCGAGGTCTCCGATGTCCGGCGCGGCCGGGCGCTCACGGGCGCCACCCTGCAGTTGCGTGAAGGCGAGCTGCTCGGGATCGCCGGTCTCGTCGGGTCGGGCCGCACCGAGTTGGCTCGCGCCATCTTCGGCGCCGACCGGATCGATTCGGGAACGATGCGGCTGTTCGGCCGCCCGTATGCGCCCAGGTCGATCACGGACGGGATTCGTCATCGGATCGGGCTCGTCTCCGAGGAGCGTCGTGCCGAGGCGTTGTTTCTCGATCTCTCGGTCACGAGCAACCTCTACGTCAACACCTGGCGCAAACACCGAGTCCGCTTCACTCCGTTCACCTCTTCCCGCAGAGCGGAACGCCAGGCAGCCGAGGTCTCCCAGGAGCTGGGAGTGGTGCTCAGGCAAGGCGGCGTCCGCCAGCCGATCGGCGGCCTGAGCGGTGGGAACCAGCAGAAGGTCGTGATCGGGCGCTGGCTGCAGACCGAGCCGGCCGTCCTTCTCCTCGACGAGCCGACGAGGGGTGTCGACATCGGCGCACGGGACGAGATCTATCGCCGGATCCGCTCCTTCGCCAGGGCCGGTATGTCGGTCATCGTCATCAGCTCGGAGTTCGAGGAGCTGCTCGAGTGCGACCGGGTGGTCGTGATGAGCGCCGGCGCCACCGTCGGAGAGCTCACCGGCGCTTCGATCACCGTCAAGGACATGCTCCGTCTCTGTTACCACTGGCCGGAATCCGGGAGCTGACATGACTTCCACCGTGACCGCGCACGCAGGGCCCGCTGCCGACACCGGGCGGCGAGCACTTGGCTTCTTCGCCAGTTACGGCACCCTGATCGTGCTCGGAGCGATGATCCTCGGTTTCGGGATCGCCCGCCCCGTCGAGTTCCTCAGCGAACGCAATCTGATCAATGTGCTCAACCAGAGCGCGTTGCTGGCGATCGTCGCGGGCGGCCTCACCTATGTCCTCGTGGCGGGCCAGTTCGACCTCAGCTTCGCCAATGTCATCAGCTTCTCGGGGATTCTGTGCGTCGGGCTGATGGAACGCAGCGGTCTGCCGGTTCCGCTGGCGATCGGCGGTGCGCTGCTGGCCGCGATCCTCGTCGGTGTCGTGAACGGTTTCCTCGTCGCCTACGTGCGGATCCATGCCATCGTCGCCACGCTGGCCACATCGACGGTCCTGCTCGGACTCAACTTCCTGTACAGCAACGGCGCGCCGATAACCCTCGGCGAGGGAGGATTCACCGAGATCGCGCGAGCAAGGCCGGCAGGCATTCCCATTCCGGTGATCGCCATGGCCGCGATCCTCGTGATCCTGTGGCTGGTCCTCAACCGCACGCTGCTCGGACACCATCTGCAGGCCACCGGATCGAATGCCGTGGCGGCACGCCTGGCCGGGGTCGAGGTTGGACGCGTCACGCTGGCCGCCTTCGTCGCGGTGGCCGTATGCGCGGCGATCTGTGGCGTGCTGCTGTCGTCGAGGATCGGCAGCGGAATGGTCACCGCAGGCGACGGCTTCCTCCTCAGCGCCTTCGCCGCCGCCTTCCTCGGGGCGTCGGTGATTCGCGACGGGCAGTTCCACATCCTCGGCACCTTCGTCGGCGTTCTCATCGTCAGCATCGCAGGCAACGGGCTGGCGATCCTCGGGGCACAGTCCTATGTCCTCTACCTGGTCCAGGGCCTTGTTCTGCTGGCGGCCGTCGCGCTGAGCACCACCAGCCGCCGCGTCCTCGGGCGGCAGCGCCCATGACCAACACCGCCGGATCCGCGCAGCGAACAGCAAAGGAGCGCCACGTGAACACCCACGACGTCGACAGCCTGGCCGCGACGATGGAACGTGCCATCGGTGCGGGGCGCGTCGATCAGGTCGCCTTCCTGGTCGAGGATCTGCACACCGCCGTCCAACGCTGGAGCGCGCTGTACCGCGACGACGAATGGCGCGTCTACACCTACGACCCGGCGAACGTCCAGAACCTTACCTACCGCGGGAAGCCCGGCAGGTTCGCGTTGAGGCTGGCGCTGGTCGGGGCAGGCCCCCAGGTCGAGCTGATCCAGCCGCTGGCCGGGCCGAGCATCTACCACGACTGGATCGACCAGCACGGCTACGGCCTCCACCACTTCGGATTCTTCGTGCCCTCACTCACCGACGCCGTCGCGGAGTTCGAGGCGGCGGGCCACCCCACCATCCAGTCCGGCTCGGGTTACGGCCTGGATGGCGACGGCGGCTTCGCGTACTTCGACTTCGAGGACACCTATGGGATCCACCTCGAGGCGATCGAGGTACCCGCCCGCAGGCGGCCGAGTGAGCGGCTGCCGTAGGCCCCGCAGGGCAAGTACCACTGCCAGAGAACGAACAGGAGTGAATCGAATGGCCGAGACACTGACCTCCGCATGGTGGGACGCCTTCGCCAGCGAGGCGAACCACGACACGCGTTTCAACGACGCCGCCAAGCACTTCCACGGACGCATTCAGATCGACTACGGCACTGGTGTGACGAGCTTCCTCGTCGCGGGCGGCCGCGTCCTCGATGTCATGGACGGTCCCGCGCCGCGCGGTGCCGATATCGTGTTCCGTGCGCCCCGTGACGAGTGGGACCGCATCGTCGCCGGGGAGTCCGACTTCATGAAGGCGACCACCCCTGGCCTCGGTCGGCTCGAGATCGACGGTGACACCGTTCTCGCCATGGACAACATCCGTGTCGTCCACCTTCTGCTCAAGGTCATGGCGCGGGTCGGCAGGCGTCCCGAGCCGGCCCCGGCGCCGTCCCCCGATCCACGCCCGTCCGGCGAACCCACCGTGGGGAGGTACATCACCGTCGACGGTATCCGCACCTACTACGAGGAAGCCGGCCAGGGACCGGCCATCGTCTGCTTCCACGCCGCGTGCCAGGACTCTCTGATGTATCGCTACGTCCTGGACGGCTTGTCGGATCAGTACCGTGTCATCGCGGTCGACGCGCCCGGTCACGTCAAGACCGACCTGCCCGCTGACGGCCCATTCCAGAGCCTCACGAGGCACGCGGAGTTCAACGAGGCCTTCATGGAGGCGCTCGGCCTGAGCAAGCCGTCCATCATGGGCTGCTCGATGGGCGGCAACCTCGTCCTCGAGCTCGCCGCCCGGCGACCGCAGGCCTATGCCGCGGTCATCTCGTCGTGCGGTGCGGATTACACACCGACGATGTCGGGTTTCCTGCTCGAAATGCTGCTCCGCAACGGGCAGCAGATCGTCGAGACGTTCTGCGAGTCCCTCACCGGGGCGCGCACGCCCGAACACCGGGCGAGAGAGGCAGTCTGGCAGATCCGGCGCAACGTTCCCGAGGTGATGGCGGGTGACCTCATCGGCTACGCGGGCTTCGACCTGCGCGAGCAGGTGGGCCGGATCGAGGCGCCCGTGCTCCTGCTGAGGGGCGAGGCCGACTGGCTCGTCTCGAAGGAACAGGTCGAGGCGACCCAGAGCCGCATCCCGGGCAGCCAGGTGGCCGTGCTTCACGGCACGGGCCACTACCCGATGATCGAGAACCCGTTCGAGTTCAACGAGGCCGTTCGCGGTTTCCTGCACCAGAACGGATACAAGTAGTCATCGTCGGCGCGATCCGCTTGAGCGCGGGAGACACCGCCGAGTCACTGGTGGACCGCTCGCGGCCGGACATCTTGATCCATGGCGTTCGGCGCCTCGGGGACAGCTGGTCTGTGCCGGGAATTTGCAGTGTCCTGAGTTGGGCACGCCGAGTCCGCTGTGGCGGCGCAGTCGGTTGTGCCAGATCTGAAGGTCGTCCGGAAGTCTCCGCACGACCCTGCCGGAGTGGGTGACGCGCTGTGTCGCACCAGTTCAAGCAGGTTGGTGCGACACAGCGCGACGATGACCACTCGGAGGCATCGTTCCGCCTGGCTAGCCTGCCGATCCCGACCGCGCCGAACGCGCCTTCCACTACCTCCTGGCCCGCCACTGAACACGACCGCGGGCCCAGCCGGCGCGCCAGGACGAAACGCTGCTGTCGCGCGCCCGCGGTCGGCTTGGACCCTCCTCCCGGCCTCACCGATTCGCGTGCTCGACGGAGCCGGATTCGGGAGCGTCGGATTCGACTAACCCCCGGGTTCCGCTGCGGCACTGGAGAACGCCACCCAAGACCCCCAACTGTCGATGCGGTGCCACAGCCGCTCGCGCGTGCCGGCGAAGTTGTGCATGTGGCCCATCCGCGGGCAGATGTAGAGGTCGACCGACGTGGCCGAGAGATAGGCGCGGGGCTCGCCCTTCGGGTCGGCGATGATGTCGCGTTCACCCATGGCGACGAGGACGGGGACCTCAACGGCCGCAGCTTCCGGGGCGATCACGCCGGGGGTCAGGACCGAGTCCGTGACGCCGAGGGGAACGGTCGGCGAGGCCCAGGGCCCGCTGTGGACCTGGGCGGGGTCAAGGTCCACATCGTCGTAGAAGAACAGCCAGTGGTTGCTGGCGGAGGCGAGTTCGGGTGTGGCGGCCGCGCGGCGCGCGGCTTCGTAGCGTTCCGCGTTGAGGACGACCGGGGGCCGGCCGGCAGGCACGTCGCGCAGGCGCCACGGCCGGACCAGCGGTGTCGCTCCGGGCGGGGCGGGTGGATGGGAGTGCACGACGCTGTAGCCGAGGACGGCGATGCCGTCGTAGCAGTGATGGCGACCCTGCTGCACCACGGTCAGGCTGCCGCCCATGGACTGGCCGATGCCGAGGACGACGGGATTCCGTAGCGGAGGAAAGTGATCGTCCACAGTGCCCTGTTCGAGCCGGTCGAGCACGACGCGTTCCGCTGCCAGGCTCGCCGTCGTGATCGCGGTGTAGTCGAGCCGGTGGGACTCGTGCGTGCTGCTGTCCCCGGCGCCGAGGTGGTCGATCGACACGAAGACCCAGCCGCGGTCGGCATGCCATTCCGCCTGGCTGACGTCGCCGCCGGGTAGGGGGTGAGCGAAGTACTCTCGCGAGAATCTCGCGCCGGGCTTGGCGAAGCACACGATCGGAGGGGCGCCGAGCTTGTCCGGCGTCGGCAGGTGCACGGTCGCCGCGATAGTGGCCGTCTCGCCGAGCCCGGCGACGCCGGTGACATCGAGGGTGAGGTCGGTCCGTTTCATCGGCGCTCGTCCGGGCGCGCGAGCACCCCGTGCAGAAAGAGGGACACGGCGTGGCGGAGGTGCCGCTCCTCGACCTCGGGCGGCCTGGTGACGCCGAAGGCCGCGAGCCGGGCCGGCACGGCCGCGACCATGGCGAGGAACTGCTCGGCGGCGATCTCGGGGTCGTCGACGGCCACCGTGCCCTGCTCGGCGTGACGACGGAGAACGTCCATGATGGTCTGGATGCGTGGCGACCAGGTCAGTGACTGGGCGCCGCGGGCGAACTCGGGGAAGCGCACGGCTTCGGTCATCGCGATGCGGCTGAGCCGGACGAGGTCGGGGTCGACAGCCCTGGCCAGGGTCGAGCGCGCGATGGCGAGCAGCGCCTCGCCGAGGTCATCGGGCGTGGAGTCGACGGCGGGCTCCTCGTGCTGCTGGCGAGCCATGGCCCACTGGACGACCGCGAGGAACAGCGCGCGCTTGTCCGGGTATTTGCCGTAGAGCGTGCGCTTGCTGACCTCGGCCGCCTGCGCGACGGCCTCCATGGTGGTTCCGTCGAACCCTCGATCCAGGAAGACGTCGAGCGCCGCTCGCCGGATCCGCTCGCCCAGCTTCGCCGCCTCGGCTTGCGTGGGTCGTCCGGCCCGGGTTCGCCCGGTCGATTTCGCTGCCACGACGGGAAGTATACGGACGGCGTTGACTTAAGTAAACGATCGCGTGTAATTTCTGCGACATGAGCCGAACCTCAGCAGTGTCGCTGGATCCCGCGAACGTGGCCTCCTGGGCGGAGTATCCGTTCGAGGTGTTGCTGGCCCTGCCGCTGGCCGAAGTCGAGGAGCCGCAACGCGTGGCACTCGCCCGCGCCTTCGAGACCTTGCGGCCGACGGTCGCCGCGTTGGACAAGCTCGCGGCACGGCAGGGCGTCGACCGCGTCGACGCGATCGACGACGTGATCCCGGTCCTGTTCGATCACCGGGTCTACAAGAGCTATCCCCTGAGCCTGATCGAGAAGCGGCAGTTCCCGCGTCTCACGGCGTGGCTGGACCGGCTCACCCGGCACGACCTGACCCAGGCGTCGCTCGACGGGGCGAACTCGGTGGACTCCTGGCTCGACCGGCTCGACGAGCACGGCATGATCGTCGGCCACTCGACGGGCACCACCGGCAAGCTCAGCTTCATCCCGCGTTCCCGCACGGAGTGGCCTGCCTGGAAGGCCGCCTACTTCAGCGTGCTGCATGCCGCGACGGGCGTGGACACCCGAACGGTCCGGATCCCGTCGTTCGCGACCGGGCACCGCTCAGGGCATCAGATGATGACGAAGATGGGCAGGCTCTTCGCGCAGGAGCAGGCCGGGGGCGAGGCGGCGCGGCGCACGCTGCACGACTACGCGCTGTCGTCCGATCTGCTGTCGCTGGCAGGGCGGCTGCAGGCCGCCGAGGAGCGCGGCGAGCTGGACGAGCTGCAGATCGACCCGCGCATTCTCGACGAGCGCAAGCAGCTGATCGAGGCGAGCCGGCACCGTGACGACGACCTGCGGCGCTGGTTCGCCGAGCTGGCCGAGGAGTTCCGTGGCCAGCGCGTGCGGATCGGCGGCACCTCCGCGGACCTGGTGCGGATCGCGCTGAAGGGCCGAGAGGCCGGCATCGTGTGCGACTTCGCCCCCGATTCGATCCTGATGGCCGGGGGCGGCATGAAGGGCTTCAAGGACGCGCCCTCGAACTGGGAGGAGCTGCTGAAGGACTTCTTCGGCATCGACCGGATCCGCAGCATGTACGGCATGTCGGAGTGCATGGGCACGGCGCCGTTGTGTGAGATGGGCTTCTTCCACTTGCTGCCCTACACGATCCCGATCCTGCTCGACGCCGACGCCCGCCCGCTCCCACGCCAGGGTGTCCAAACGGGACGGCTCGCGCTGTTCGACCTGCTGGCCGAAACCTACTGGGGCGGCTTCATCTCCGGCGACCGCGTCACCATGCACTGGGACGAGGACTGCCAGTGCGGCTGGAAGGGGCCGCGCATCGAACGGCACATCGTGCGGTTCGGCGAGCTCGACGGCGGCGACGACAAGATCACCTGCGCCGGTACCGCCAAGGCGTACAACGACTTCATGGACTACGTGAGCGAGGCCTGACATGACCGTGACCGCCGAGCCCGGAACGTCCGTCATCGACATCCCGATCATCATCCGTGGCCGCGTCATCGAGCCGGGCGACGACGCGATCGAGTTCGGCGGTCGCGGCGGGGCGCGGTTCCGCTGCCCGGACGCCCGCAACCATGCCGCCGATCTCGTCCTCCGGGACGCCAGTGACCTCACCGACCTGCACGAGACCCCGATCGACGAGATCATCGACTTCCTCGCCGAACTCGGGCCACGTCTCGACCTGGACCGCAACCCGCTGCTGCAGACGGCTTTCCGGCTCTGCCTGGACGCGGGGGAGCTGACCGAGCCGGTGCTGCGGCCGGTCTACGAACAGCTGCCCGGCATGTTCCGGCGTTCCCGCATGAGCGCCCAGGTCGAGAAGATGCTCGGAAAGTCCTATCTGGACGGCTGGGTGGAGCTGGGACGGCGGGGCGCGTCCACGATGCGCATGCGGGCCATCGGCACGCGGCAGGTCCACGTGATCGCGGGCAACGTGCCGATCGTGGCGGCCCTCACCGTGCAGCGCGCCGCTCTGACCAAGGGTGACTGCCTGATCAAGACACCGTCCAACGACCCGTTCACCGCCGCGGCCATCGTCCGCGCGATGATCGACCTCGATCCGGACCATCCGGTGACCCGGCATTTCGCGGTCGCCTACTGGAAGGGCGGCGACGAGCAGGTCGAGCGGCAGATCTACCGCCCTTCACGGATCGAGAAGCTGACGGCGTGGGGCGGCATGTCGTCGATGAAGCACATCCAGAGGTACCTGGTTCCCGGGATCGAGCTCATCAGTGCCAACCCGAAGCTGTCGATCTCCATCGTCGGTCACGAGGCGCTCGAGAACCCTGCCGCACGGGAGGAAGCGGCGCTGGGGGTCGCGCTGATGGCGGGACGGATGAACCAGACCGCCTGTTCCAGCACCCGCGTCGTCTACGTGGAGTGCGGCACGGACCCGGACGACCTGGACCGGCTCGAGGAGTTCGGCATCGCCGTACACAAGGCGTTCCTTGGCCTGCCCCCGCACGAGTCCACCGCGCCGAAACGTCCGGATCCCGGCCTGGAGGACGAGTTGCGGGCCGTCGCCCTCGACGACGAGTTCTACCGCGTCATCGGCGATACCGCGAGCGCCGGTGTGGTGGTCTCCCGCACGGACGAGCCGGTGGAGTTCGCCGACAGCCTCACCAACCGCGTGGTCAACCTCGTGCCGATCGCCGACATCAGCCGGGTGCCGCGCTGGGTGAGTGAGGCGACCCAGACTGTCGGCATCTACCCGGAGCGGCTGCGCGAACGGTTGCGCGACGACCTGGCCCTGCACGGCGTGCAGCGCACCCTGCCGCTCGGCGCGTCGCTTTCGGCGCAGGCCGCCGCCGATCCCGATCAGACCGTCGGCCTCCCCCACGACGGGACCGAACCGATGCGCCGCAGCGTCCGCTGGGTCATCGACCAGTCCGTGGACCCGGTGTGACCACAATGGACATTAGAAGTCTCGGCCCCGGCGGCCTTTCCGTCTCCCAGCTGGCGCTCGGCACGATGACCTTCGGCATGAAGGACTGGGGCTGCGACGAGGACACAGCGATCGCGCTGGTGCACCGCTACCTCGACGCGGGAGGGAACTTCCTCGACACCGCCAACGCCTACGGCCGGTCCGAGGAGATCTGCGGCCAGGCGGTGCGGGGACACCGGTCGCGGGTGGTGCTCGCCACCAAGGCCGGGCTCCCGGTGGGGCCCGGCCGGCACGACCGGGGCAGCGGCCGTGCTCACCTGCGGTCGGCGTGCGAGGGCAGTCTCCGCAGGCTGGGCACGGACTACATCGACGTGTACTGGGTGCACGTCGACGACGAGGCCACACCGCTGGAGGAGACGGTCGAGGCGCTGGACGAGCTCGTGCGGGAAGGCAAGGTGCGGCACGTCGGCGCGTCCAACTTCCGCGCCTACCGGCTGATGAAGGCGCTGTCGGTCGCCGACCGGCTCGGCGCCGCCAGGTTCGTCGGGTTGCAGGGTCAGTACAACCTCATCGTGCGCACCCTCGAGCGCGAACACCTCCCGCTGCTGGCGGAGGAAGGACTCGGCCTCGTCTCCTGGAGCCCGCTGGCCGCCGGCATGCTCACCGGCAAGATCACGCCGGGGGAGCGGCCCGAGGGCACCCGGCTCGGGCAGCGCGAGGTCGCCTTCGACGCGCTGGTCAAGAACGAGCACGGGTTCCGGGTGGCCGGACAGGTGCGCAAGGCGGCGGCCGAGATCGGCTGCACGCCGGCGCAACTGGCGCTCGCGTGGCAGCGGACGCGCCCGGTGACCTCGGTGATCATCGGCGCCCGGACCCTCGCCCAGCTCGATGACAACCTGGCCTCGCTGGACGTGACCATCCCGCCGGACGTGCTGGAGCGGCTCGACGAGGCGACACGCCTGCCCGACGAGTACCCGGGCACGTTCATCGACATCGTCCAGGGCTGGCTGCGCGGTACCCGGCCCGGCGTGACCGCGTGAGTTCCCGGGTCGGACCGGACGCGGTGCTCGGGCCCGCCAGGCCGTGGCTGCGGCGCTGGACCTGAACGCCACCGACGCAGCGTGTACAACGGCAAGGGTTGGATTCCGACCTCAATTGTGGGCGGCCTTTCACGGCCGGTCCCCGGCGAATGCGTCCGGGATCGACGACCGGCAAGCTGAATGACGCACTGCAGAACGGGAGGACGTTGGAGTCCGCCGAGTAGCGCAAGGCCGCCGACCGGGTGGTGCAGGAGCGGCTGGCCGAGCTCGTCCCCGTCATCTTCTACACGCGCCTCGCCCGCGGTCGAGCTGGCGCCAGGCGTGCACGGTGCCGCGATGTACGGCTTCCGGCTCACCGCTGCCCGAGGAACTGTGGATCGAACCGTAGTCGGTGACGCAGCCGCGACTGCGCTGAGGCGGTGTCGCGGTCTGCTTCCCGACTTCAACGAGGCGTAGGGCGGGATCGGGGCGAGTCAGGCGATCTTCGTGACCGGGCCCGCGGTGATGCCGTTCTCGTTGAAGGAGTCGATGGCGACCCAGTAGTCGGCTCCCGCGTTGAGGGTTCGCAGGTCGAGGTCGTTCTGTTCGTAGACCAGCCAGCTGTGGTAGAGCTTGTCGGGCGCGATGCCGTAGCGGACGTTGTAGCCCTGCGCGGTTGCGCTGGCCTCCCATTCGATGCGTGCCGTCCGGTCGTCGACTCGGTTCGCTCGCGCGGTGACGGCTTCGGGCGCTTGACCGTCACCGATGCCGAACACGCGCAGCCCACTGATCGAGAACGGGCCGTCGAAGGGCATTCGCCCGGCGGTGACCCGGACGTATCGGGCTCGCTGCGAGGGTTCGAGCACTACGAAGGCGTGTGGAGCGTCTTCGTTCGATCCGCGGTTGTCCGAGACCGTGTGCCACTGCTCGCCGTCCGGGGAGATCTCGATGAGGGTCTCGGTCGGGTGGGCATCGGGGTAGATCGCGCGCCGCTCTCCGGCGGCTTCCGCGACATCGGGGAGTTCGGGGGCGTGCGCGGCCAGGTCCTGGTCGGCGAGGTTGAGCTGGATCGCGTTGATGGTGCGTTCTTCGCCGAGGTCGACGCGGAGCCATTCGCCCGGCTGCGTCGTTGCGGCGGTCCACCAGGTACGGATGTCCTCGTTGACGGCGAGTTCGGGTCCGTGTCCTTCGGCGGATGAGGAGGCGATGGTCTTCGCGCGGAAGGACTGCAGCATCCATCCGGCGAAGGTTTCGGTCCAGGGATCGGCGCGGCGGTCCGGCACGATTGTCGGGTAGTCCCCGAAGTTCTGGTTGCAGAACAGGATTCCATCGGTGTCGAACCCGGCGGGGAAGAGCCCGACGCGCCGTTCGAATTTGTGGTGCACCGAGACGCGCATAGTCGAGGCGTGCCACCAGTTGCCGTGCTCGTCCTGGAAGGTACTGCCGTGGCCGGCGCCGGTGGCGAACCCGCCTGGCTTCGAGGAGAACGGGCTGTCCGGCGCGTACTCGAAGGGACCCAGGGGCGAGGATGCGGTGTAGTAGCCGTCCGCGTAGGTGTTCCATTGGGTGCCGGGTGCGGCGTACTGCAGGTAGTAGGTTCCGGCGTGCCGGGTCATCCAGGCCCCTTCGATGAAGGGGCCGTCGCCGAGGTGCTCGGCGATCCTTCTGGCCAGCTCCGTCGTGGGTTCGGCTTTGACGTGGTTCTCGCCGACCTGTTCCCAGCCGTGCCGGTCGGGGTCGCCGCCGAAGAGCGGGACCGGTTCGCCGATGCGGTCCATCGTGTCCGGGTCGACCCGGACACCGGTGATGGGTTGCCTGTTCGAGCAGCCCCAGTAGAAGTAGACGGCGCCGTCGTCGTCCTGGAACAGGTGCGGGTCCCAGAAGGGGAAACCCGCGTTCACCAGGGTGAAGTCGTCGGCAAGGGGGTTTTCGCTTCGGTAGAACGGGCTGTCGGTCTGCCGGGACGCCGAGACGTAGAGGGCGCCGTTGATCTCGCGGACGTCGGGGGCGTAGTCGAGCGGCGCGAGTTTGGTGCTGGCCCGGTACTCCCAGGTGCGCAGGTCCGCGGAGTGCCAGAAGCCGGCCGACATGGACGCGAAGAGGTAGAACCGGCCGCCGTACCGGATCACCGACGGGTCGGCGGCCTCACGGTGCACGGTCCGGCCGCCGGCCATGGGGCGCAGGTCCTGGTAGCGGTAGGAAAGGTCCATCGGGTTGCAGACGACGGAGGTCATGAAGGCATGCTTTCTGGTTCGGTTGGGCCGGCGGACGGGCTCGGCAGGGACAGCAGCCGATCGCTGTCGATCCCGCCGCCGGTCAGGTCGAGGGCCTGGGTCATCGCGTGACCTGTCGCCGTCACCGGGGCCGGATCCGGCTCGCGTCATGGGCGAGGTCATGCGAGTCCGGAGCGGTTCAGGCTCCTTTCCATGAGGTGCTGTGCACCACGATGTAGGGCTGATTGGCCAGACCCGGCTCGAGGCCCGGGAGGATCACGGGCGGATCGCCGGCGGCCTGCGCCTCCACGAAGAGCACGAGCGGGAACGAGCCGGCGGTGTACTCGGCGGGGATCGACGCCGTGAAGCCGCCGTCGCACCGCCGCATCTCGGCGGTCTGGAAGCGCTCGCCCTGATTCAGCCGCCGGTAGTGCAGCGTTGCCCGGTCGACCGATCCCTCCGCATCGCGCAGGCGCACCGGGAAGGCACTGCCGCGCTCGAACCTGTCCGCTGTCTCGACGCGTGCCCGGGTGCTGCTTCGCACGAGCGCCGCGATCGGAACCGGCTGGGCTTTCGTACTACTCGCGGACGCCGCCGATCGAGCCTGGCTCAGCTCGAGCTTCAGCAGATGCAGGTCCTCCCGCATCGCCATCAGCCGATCCGACCAGTGGCCGCGCTCCGACACACCGACTCCGAACGCCATGTCGTCCTGGTAGACGCCCGCGACCGCGGAGGGTATCCGTGCGTACGCGGCGTGAGCCTCGCCCAGCACCTCGACAGCGCGCTCCAGCGCCGTCGGATCGGCAGTGCGCCGGAATATCGCGTAGTCCACCGCGGCTCGCAGCTTGCCGGCGAAGAAGCGCCCGAGCTCGGCGAGCACGCGCAGATCGACCAGAGTCCGTTCGGTCTGGGGGGCCTGGCTTCCCGCCTCCGCTGTCGCGGTGAGCCCGCGCTCACCGTCCGCCACGAAGGAGTCGATCCATGCCGCGACCTCGACAGGCGTGTACTTCCCGCTCACCTGGCCGCTCAGCAGGTCGTCAACGAACTCCCCGACCGCGTAGAACATGGTCGGATCGAACGGGCTCACGCCCTCCCAGGTGCGCGGCTCCGCCGTGTCGAACGCATAGTGGGTCGCCTGCTTCCAGTAGGAGATCGCGAGGTCCACATACATTTCGGGCCAGTAGAAGTTGTTGGCGCCCGAGACCCCGTGCACGACCGTGACGAGGGGCAGGATCTTGCTCAGCGCACTCAGCGCGCGCTCGATGTGCGGGGCTGCCACGCCGTACTCGCTGCTGAGAAATCGCCGCCACGTGTCCGGGTGCGCGTCGGGGTTGTAGAGGAGCCGGCCCCACAGGAGGTAGGTGTACCGGTACTTGCGCCAGTCATGCACGTCGAGCCGCAGATCGTCCCGGAGATACGGGTCACGGCCGCCGGGCCGCCCGGTGCCTTTTCGGCCTTTGAAGTACAGCGGCTCGCAGAACTCCAGTCCGCGAGAGCCGCCCAGCGTCGCGTAGCGGCCGAATCCCGCGGCGATGTCCGGGTCGCCCCAGAGCAGCAGCTTCTGGGTTCCTGGCCACATGCGGAACAGCACGTCGACCGCACGGTCCTCGGAGAGGTAGTCGGCGTAGCCATAGCGGGTGAACCTACGCTCCCCGTTCGTCACCCCGGTGATCGATCGGTCCATCCCCGCCCACGTGAGGGGAGTCAGCTCCCGCTCGCGGATGGAGGCCTGATGGTAGGGGAGTCCCATGTGCTCGGCCCAGTACTTCGCCGAGATCACCGGGCGAATGTTGGGCTTGTCGACGGCCTCCAGCAGTGCGCCGTCGACCCCCTTCGCATGCATGTCGACCTCGATGGGGCGGCCGACGTCGGAGACGGCCTGGAAGACCTCGTTCCAGAAGTGCTCGTGTCCTTCCTCGTGGACGCCGCCCTCGTGGTGCACCCGGAACGTCAGGCCCTCGATCTCGGGGATCAGCCGCAGGAGCTTCGCGAGCGCCGCGGCGGAGTAGGACGCATGGATCTGTCTGCTGATCCCGAGGATCGGGTACCAGTGGGGCGAGTCGTGACCGAAGTCGTACGCGTGATTCCACAGCCCGAGCTGGAACGTCATCCCTCGTCGCCACGTCTCCTTCGCGATGTAGGCGAGCGACTCGAGGTTGCGATCGCGCTCCGCGTCGGTGACGCCTTGCGCGCGAACCTCGTAGCCGGGCACGTCCAGCAAGAAGGGATACGGGAAGCACAGGTAGTTGTCGGTCGCGGTCCGGCTTTCCGTACCGGTGCCGTAGTTGTACTGCATTCCCAGCGCGAGCTGGAATCGGTTGAACCGCTGCAGGGCGAGGTGGTCCAGGTACGCGGTCCAGAACCCGCGATCGTGGAACCACGGAGCGTCCTCGTGCGCACTGGAGAACGAGCGCTGGATGCCGCGGACCGGCACGGCAGGCCGGTCCGTCTGCACCTGCCCCGCTGCGATCCCGGAAACGCCCTCATGGCGAAGGCGCTCCGCCACTTCCGTGAGCGCGTAGGCATATCCACGGGCGTCGTTCGCGGCGGCCGTGATCCGCGGTACGCCATCCTGCTCAGGTCGAACGGCGAACGTGAACGCCTCGGCCACGCCCGGCGGGCTTTCCAGACCCTCCCGCCGGAGCGTGGCGTGATCGTCCGCCGAGACGAGCAGCACTCGGAGGAGAGCAGCGTCCGATCCGGTCCCGAAAGCGCTTCGTGCGGCATCGTTCAGCTGGGCGAGGGCCCAGGGGACCGGCGCCTGGTCCACGGTGCGAGGGTCGGCACAGCGCACGTCGACGTGGTGACGATCATGGGACATGTGGGCTCTGTTCCTTACCTGGGTGAGCGTCATCGCCCGTCGACGACGTCGAACTTCCTGATGCTGCTGAAGCCGTTCGTGCCGTCGCCGAGATGCTTGACGTTCTTCGCCGTCACGATGTTCGAGTTCAGGAAGAACAAGGGTGCGAAGAGCGCGTTCTCGACGACGTACGCGTTCAGCTCCTGATAGATGCCGGCTCGGCGAGCCGGGTCCATCTCCCGGTTGGCCGCCTCCTCGAGCCGCTCGAACTCGGGCGACGACCAGTTGAAGGGGTTCTGCGAGGAACTGTGGAACTGTCGCTGCACCTCCCGGGGAGCGACATCGCTTCCGACCAGGAAGAAGTACATCGGGTACTCTCCGGCCGCGACCGCGGCAGTGGCGTTCTGCGCCGGCGTGGGATCCCAGCTGACGCGGATTCCGATGTCGCCGAGCGCCTGACTGATGGTCGGTTCGAATGCCTGTGACACGGGGGTGCTCGGCATGTTCACGTCGAACCCGTCGGGATATCCGGCTTCGGCCAGCAGCTTCCGAGCCTGTTCCGGGTCGTACTTGTACAACCGCTCGAGGTCGGGGTCGTACGCCTCGCTCTTGAGGCCGAACTGCTGGTTCGTCGGAGATCCAGAGCCGAAGAGCAACTTGTCCACGATCTCGCTCCGGTTGAACGCCATGTTGATCGCCTGCCGTACGCGCAGGTCACCGAGTGGCTTGAGGCGCTTTCCCTCGCGGTCGGCCAGATTGAGATAGCCCGCCGACGTAGAGGCATTCGAAGCGATGCTGAACTCGGGGGACTTGAAGGAATCCAGCTGGCTCATCGGGACGGTGGAGACGTCGACCTCACCCGAGCGCAGTGCGTTGAGCGTCGCGGCTTGGTCAGAGATGACGCGCACGGTGATCGTTGCGAACGGGTAGGCGTCGGCGTTCCAGTAGTCCTCACGTCGTTTCAGCACGTAGGACGACCCGCTCACGCTGGCCGACGTGTCGAGCACGTACGGGCCGGAGCCCACCGGGTCAGTCGGCGTCCTCGGTTCGTCGACGGTCTCCGGGTCGGCGATCACGCCCGCGTCCAGCGCCATGTTGTAGATGAAGGACTGATCGGGCGCGGAGAAGCGGACGACGACGGTGTTCGGGTCGGGCGCCTCCACGGAGTCGACGGAGCTCATTTTGGACTGCTGCTGCCCCGGAGTCGCCTTGTTCCGCTCGAGGTTCGCGGCAACCGCCTCCGCGGTGACCGGGTTACCGTTGCTGAACGTCATTCCGTCCCGCAGAGTGAACGTCAGCGTGCGTGCGTCGTCACTGTATTCCCAGCTCTCGGCTGCGTTCGGCTGGAGCTTTCCCTCGTTGTCGTAGTACAACAACGTGTCGTAGACCGAGCCCCAGATGTAGGCCTGCGTGCCGCCGTCCAGCTGCGCCGGATCGAGCGAGCGTGGTGCCGACGCGATGCCGATGGTCAGCTCGGCCGCCTCGCCTCCCGGCTGGCTCGCGGTGGGGGAACTGCATGCGCCCAGCGCGAGAATCGCGACGGTGGCCGCCGCGATGAACGCTCTCCGCGAGCGTCGTACTGTGCTGGTTCGTCCAGATGTCTTCACGTGTGACCTCGTTGTCTCAGTGGTGTGACGGGGTGACGATTGACGGTTGTGCTACCTGGCCGCGCCGCCGGACGGTGCGTAGTCCGAGATGTGCCGGTGAACGAGGCCGGCGACCAACCCCGGCTGCTCGACGGGCGCCAGGTGCGCGGTACGCGGCAGCATCACGTGGCGCGACATGGGCACCGCCCACGCTATGTGCTCGAGGTCTGTCACCGGATTGGCTGTGTCGGCCTCACCGCTGACGGCCAGCGTCGGCGCCTGGATCGCCGGCAGATCGTCGTTCACGTCGGCCGTGGCGAGTACCTCGCACGCCGCCGCGTACCCTGCCTGATCGGTCGCCTCCAGCTCTGCGCGGCGAGCGGCGACGATGCCGGGGTGCTCTCGCTGGAACTCCGGGGTGAACCACCGGTCGATGATCCCGGGTACCAGCGACGGGAAGTTCCCCGCTCGGACGAGCCTGCCGCGCTCGACCCAGACGTCGCGCCGGAACCGCGCCGCGCAGCAGATCGCGGTGAGTGTCCGCACGCGGCCCGGCGCGACCGCGGCGGCCCGCAGACCAACGAGCCCGCCCAGCGAGACCCCGACCACGTGGGCGCTTTCCACCTCCGCCGCGTCCAGCGCGGCGAACAGGTCGTCGACGAGGTCGTCCACGGTGAAGGAGGTTTCCCCCGCCGGTAGCCCGCGGTCTCTCTGGTCGTATCTGACCGTGGCGATTCCGGCGGGCAACGAGCTGATCACGCCGTCCCACATCCGGGCGGTCGTCGCGAGTGAGTTGACGAAGAGGACGGCCGAATCGCTCCGCGTCTCGCCTCCCGTCGACGTCCGGACCAGGCCGAGCTCGCGGCTCCTCACAGGCTCCTCCTTTCACTGACGCTCATCGCGACCGCTGACCGGTCACAGCGAACACCCGGAGATCGTTGAGGGACCCCGCGGCACCGACGTACTCGATTCCGCTCCGCGTCGCCCAGGTCGTGCTCTGCAGGAAGATCGGGGCGAACCAGGCGTTCTTCACGGCGAAGTCGTTGATCTGGCGGTAGATCTCGTTCGCCGCGTCCAGGTCGGTCTCGGGGCCGAGCTTCTCCAGCAGAGCGTCGAGCTCGGGATCGCGGGTTCCGAAGGGATTCTGCGACCCGGACTCGGCGAAGTAGAGCGCGGTGGTCCGGGACGGAGGGGCCACGCTGCCCAGGTTGAAGTACATTCCCCACCGGGTGGTCTGCCCGGACTGCTGTGCGGGCACAGGCTCCCATTCGACGGTGATGCCGACATCGGCGAGTGCCTGCGTGAGCGTGGGCTGAACCGGCTGCACGAAGAGGTTGGCGGGCATCGTGAGCGAGAACCCGTTCGCATATCCGGCCTCGGCGAGCAGCCTCCGCGCCTTGCCGACGTTGAAGTCGTAGTCCGCGTCGAGGGCCTTGCGATACGCGGGCGAGTTCGGGTTGAACACCTGCGTCGTCGGCTGCCCCCGGCCCAGGAGGATCGCGTCGATGATGCCCTGACGGTCGAGGGCGAGGTTGATTGCCTGCCGGACTCGGACGTCGGCGAGAGGGGGCGCGACATCGCCGTCGCGGTCGGCGATGACGAGGCCGCCGACTGTGACGCCGTCGACCTCGGTGAGCGTGAAGCCCGCCCCTTCGATCTGTTTGGCCTGTGTTCCGTCGACGGTGCCTGCGTCCAGCTCGCCCGTGAGTAGCGCGTTGAACAGCGCGGTACGGTCCTGGATCACGCTGACGGTGACCGTCTTCATCGGGTAGGCGTCGACGTTCCAGTAGTCGTCTCGACGATCGAGAACGTACTTGGACCCATCGACCGTCTCCTCCCGGTTCAGCACGTACGGTCCTGATCCGATCGGGTTCAGGGCGGTCCGTTTGTCGTTGATCGTGTCTGGATCGCCGATGACACCGGAGCCGTAGGCCAGGGAAACCAGCAGGTTTGGATCCGGGCGGCTCAGGTTGATCACCACTGTGTGCTTGTCGGGAGTGCCGACGGATTCGATCGCACTGAGGTTGTTCTGCTGGGGACCGGCGGTGTCGCGCGTTCGTTCCAGCGTCGACTTCACCGCTGCCGAGGTGACCGGATCGCCGTCACTGAAGGTCAGATCGTCGCGAAGCGTCAGCGTCAGCGTCAGCGCGTCGGCAGAGTACTCCCAGTTTTTCGCGGCACTGGGCTGGAGCTTCCCGGCATGGTCGAGGTAGAGCAGCGTGTCGTACAACGACGCCCACACGAACCGCTGGGTGCCGTCATGGAGCTGCGCGGGATCGAGTGAGTTCGGCGCGTTCTGTACCGCGAACGCGAGTGTCGCATCGGGTGAGGACGTCCCGGCGGGAGGATCGCTGGTGGCACTGCAACCGGCGATGGCGAGCGCGGCGACGACGGCGCCGACTGTGACGCGGACCTTGCGTGGCATGTGAGCTCCTTTGCTCTGCATTGCCTTGGTGGTGATGCGGAAGTCACTTCGTCAGTTCTTGGTGAACACGTCCCGTTCCGTGATCGCGTTCAGCAGGGGCGCGCCCCTGCGGTATCGGGCGACGTTCTCAGTGATCAGATCGATGGAGCGCTGCGTGCGATCGGGCAGCATTGGGGACATGTGCGGCGTGATCACCACGTTCGGCATGTCCCACAGGGGCGAATCCTCCGGCAGGGGCTCCGGGTCCGTGACGTCGAGGCCCGCGCCGGCGATCTCTCCCGCGTGCAGCGCATCGATCAGTGCGTCCTGGTCGATCAGCTGTCCCCGCGCCATGTTGATGACGTACGCGCCGTCCTTCATCGCTGTGAACTGTTTCGTCGAGAACATGTGGTAGGTCTCGTCCGTCAGCGCAGCGGCGATCATGATGACATCGGATTCGAGGATGAGTGGGTCCAGGGAGTCGCCAGCGTCGGTGGAGAGCATGACATCGACCGACGGATGCGTGTCACCGGCTCTGCGACGCGAGGCGATGACCCGCATCCCGAAGGCTTTTCCGAGCTCTGCCATGGCCTGACCGGTGTGTCCGAACCCGACGATGCCGAGCGTCTTTCCCCATAGCGCGAGCCGATGGTGGTAGTCGGGAATTCCACGCCAGACGTGTGCGTCCTGCATTTCGAAGAGCTGTCGCGCGGCGAACGTCAGGCTGAGGGCGAAGAAGAAGCCATGTTGCGCGAGCGCAGGGGCGGAACGTCCGGCGGAACCGGTGACGATGAGGCCTCGCTCGAAGGTCTCGGGACGTGCGGAGCGAGTCAGTCCAGAATGGTCGCAATGCACCCAGCGAAGATGAGGTGCCGCAAGAAACCGCTCGTCGAGGTCCAGCGCGAGGACGGCGACGTCCACATGCCGCAGCGCGGCCTCGATCCCCTCGGAGTCACCCGGGGGCAGGTGAACGAACTCCGCGGGCGCGAACGCCCGCCGAAGCTGCTCCACGTCCTCCGGCCGGTAGAGCACCGTGGACAGAACGCTGCGGATCTCGCGGGGCCGCTGCTCGTGGGACATCGGTGTGGACTCCTCGGTGTCAGCCGCCGGGCGTACAGCGCGACAGCGCTGACTACCATCCACTGCTCCGAGCCCGTGTGTCAACCGGTTGCTAACCAGCTGTCCGGATGCCGTGCGTGGCACGGAACTCCGGAGGGTTGCTCGTTCCCGCTCTCGCGGTTCCGCGTCGGGCACTCACGCAGGGCATTCGGATGCCGACGTGGCCGATCCGGCCGGCAGCCGAGGAGGTGATGGTCGAATACCTTACGGGTTGACCCAGTGACATCCTTTGACCTGGCTGCTCGTGTCGTGCCGGACCGACGTGGAGAGGCTGCTGAGCTGCGGCGTTGCTATGGACGACACGCGGTTGCCTCGGCTTCGCCGAGCCTGTTCGGAGACCGACGGCAACCGGTTGTCAGCCCCGCAGAGCTGTGCTTTACTGATCGAGGTCTGCGACCCGAGGACCGCTGGACTTGGCCACAAAACCGAGTCCACGGGGATCGGAATGCAGAATTCTGTGCCACCGACAAAGGGGTCAACGCGATGCGCTGTCGCTCTGCAACGAGGCAGATGTTGGAGCGGATCCGCCGGGCCGAGCTACGTGCCCGCCGGTCGGCTGATCCAGTGTCCTCGGCCGGTCTCACACTCAGGACCAGGGCGAGCTGAAATGCTTCCCTACATCCTTCGCCGTGTCGTCACCGGCGCCGTGCTCGGAATCCTCGTCACGTTCCTGACGTTCTGGTTGCTGAGCTTCTCCTTCGACGGCGTGGTCGCGAACGTGCTCGGACCGGCGGCATCACCGTCCGCGGTGGCGGCGTTGAAGTCCGAGCTCGGGCTCGACCGGCCGCTCGTCGTGCAGTACTTGGAGTGGCTGGGCGGCGTTTTCCGCGGCGATTTCGGAGTCTCGTTCTTCACGAGCGAGCCGGTTTCGGATGCGGTCGTCACCCGGCTTGGCGTCACCCTGTCCATCGTGCTCGTCGCACTCGTGCTGAGTGTCGTCGTGAGCGTCATCCTCGGCGTGCTCGCGGCAAGCCGGGCCGGTGCCATCGACCGCATCTCGCAGGGTGTGTCCCTCCTGGGGCTGCTCCTGCCGAACCTGCTGATCGCGATCGTGCTCGTCGTGGTCCTCGCCATCAACCTCCGGCTGCTCCCCGCCACCGGGTTCACGCCGTTCGGCGAGGATCCCTTGCGCTGGGCGGCTTCGATCACTATCCCGGTGATCGTGCTCGTGATCAACGGCGTGTCCAACATGTCCGCTCAGATCCGCGGCACGATGATCGGCGAGCTGCGCAAGGACTACGTCCGAACGCTCCGCACCCGCGGTGTGTCGACCTGGTCCATCGTCTACAAGCACGCCCTGCGCAATGCCGCCTCTCCGGCGCTCGTGGTGCTGTCGCTCGAATTCATCGGAATGCTGGGCGGAGCGTTGATCATCGAGAACGTCTTCGCACTGCCCGGGTTCGGATCGTTCGCGTTCAACTCGTCCATTCAGGGTGATATTCCGGTCATCATGGGCATCACGGTGTTCAGCGTCATGCTCGTCGTCGGCGTGAACCTGCTGACAGATCTCATCAATGGATGGCTCAACCCGAAGGCGAGAATCTATTGAGTACCGAAGCGACGGCCGTCGAAACGGTGTCGGCGAAAACCCCGGCACGTCACTCCGCATTCCGGCGTCTCCTCAAAGACCCGCAAGCGGTGATTTCCGCTGCGCTGCTCTTGCTCATCGTGCTGCTGGGCATCCTGGCCCCGTTGCTCGCGGCGCACGGCCCGAACGACGCCGAACTCTCCGCGGTGAACGCCGCCATCGGCACCCCGGACTACCTGCTGGGCGCCGACCAGAACGGCCGCGACATCCTCGCGCGACTGCTCTACTCGATCAACACGAGTGTGGTCACCGCGCTCATCGGCGCGGGCGTCGCCATCAGCATCGGCCTGACTTTCGGGCTCATCGGCGGATACTTCGGTGGACGTGTGCGCGGCGTCATCGAGTGGATCTTCAACTTGGTCATGACGTTGCCCGGCATCCTCCTGCTGATCGTGCTCATGCCGCTCACCAAGGGTGACTTCCGCGCGACGATGCTGATCTTCGGTGTCCTGCTCGCGCCCGGCATCTACCGGCTGGTGCGAAACGTCACCGTCGGCGTGCGCAACGAACTGTACGTGGACGCGGCGAGGGTCTCCGGGCTCTCCACCTTCCGGATCCTCGGGCGCCACGTGATGCCGGTCGTGCAGGGGCCGGTGATCATCTCGACCGCGTTCCTCATGGGGTCGGCGATCGGCGTGCAGTCCGGCCTCGCGTTCCTCGGTGTCGGTTCGACCGAGGTGCCGAGCTTCGGCGCGATGATCTCCTATGGCTTTACCAACCTGTACGTGGACTCCCTGCAGTTCGTCTGGCCGGCGCTCATGCTCGGTGTCATGACCGCGTCACTCGTGCTCTTCGGCAACTCGCTGCGAGACGCGCTCGAGGGAGCACGGCCCAAGGCGTCCCCGGTGAGCAAGTCCGCTGGCTCGAAGGGCGTGGCCCGGCACGAGCAGGCACCCGGGGCGCCCGGCGATGCCGGCGCTCTGCTCAGCATCGAGAATCTGCACCTGACGTACCCGGACCCGAGCGGGACGCCGAAATCCGTGCTGAAAGGTGTGTCGCTGACCGTGCGGCCCGGAGAGACGATGGGCCTTGTCGGGGAGTCGGGATCCGGCAAGACCCAGACGGCCTTCGCCGCGCTCGGGGTCCTGCCGGGCGAGGCTTCCATTCCCGAAGGATCGATCAAACTCGACGGACGTGAGCTCATCGGCTTGTCGGAGCGTCAGCTGCGGGGCATTCGTGGGCGGGACATCGCGTATGTGCCCCAGGAGCCGATGTCGAACCTCGACCCGTCGTTCACGATCGGCTCGCAGATGGTCGAGAGTCTGCGAGCGGCCTCGTCCCTGTCCCGGTCGGCCGCGCGCCAGCGAGCCCTCGAGCTGCTCGGCCACGTCGGCATCGCCGACCCGGAGCGAACGATGCGTCTGTACCCCCATCAGGTCTCTGGCGGTATGGCTCAGCGCGTGCTGATCGCGACCGCGGTCGCCTGCCGTCCCCGTGTCCTCATCGCCGACGAGCCCACCACCGCCCTGGACGTGACCATCCAGGCCGAGATCCTCGACCTCCTGCGCGACCTCCAGGCGGAGATGGGCATGGCGATTCTCTTGGTCACCCACAACTTCGGAGTGGTCGCGGACATCTGCGAGCGGATGGCCGTCATGCAGGACGGCCGCGTCGTGGAATCGGGCGAGGTCGTGGAGGTCTTCCGGAGTCCCCAGCACGCCTACACGCAGAAGCTGCTCGCGTCGATCCTCGACGAGAGCGTCGTCCGCGACGACGACCGTGTCCTGGCGGGCGAATCGTCGGAGGGCGCCAACTGATGGCCGGGAAGCTGCTCGAGGTCGAGAGCCTCCACGTCGAGTTCCCCGGACGGGGATTCCGAGCCAAACCTCACGAAGTCCTTCACGCGGTTTCCCTGACCATAGACCACGGGGAGGTGCTGGGGCTCGTGGGCGAGTCCGGATCGGGCAAGACGACGATCGGACGCGCGATCCTCGGCCTGGTCAAGGCCAGCGGCGGACAGATCCGATTGCAGGGCGAGAACATCACCCACGTCGGTCCGCGACGCCGACGCGAACTGGCACGCGACATCCAGGTCGTGTTCCAGGACCCGTACTCGTCGCTGAACCCCGCGCTCACGGTGGGCGACATCCTCAGTGAACCGCTTGTCGTACAGGGCTCCACCACGCGCGATGCCCGTGCCAGGGTGAAGGCGCTCCTGGATCAGGTCGGCCTGCCTGCCGACGCGGCGGAGCGACTGCCCCGGGAGTTCAGCGGTGGGCAGCGGCAGCGCGTCGCGATCGCGCGGGCGCTCGCCCCTCAGCCGAAGCTCATCGTGTGCGACGAGCCCGTCTCGGCGCTCGATCTCTCCACTCAGGCACTCGTGCTGAAACTGCTGATCGACATCCAGCGCGAGACGGGTGTGGCGTTCCTTTTCATCTCGCACGATCTCGCCGTCGTTCGACACATCAGCCACCGCGTCGCCGTCATCTACCAGGGAGAGATCGTGGAGACCGGTCCGGCCGATGTCGTCACGTCCCGTCCCGAGCATTCATACAGCAGACGACTGCTTCTCGCCGCCCCGGTCGCGGACCCAATCGAACAGCGGCGGCGACGCGAGGAACGCAAACGACTGGCGGAGGAAGGGTTGCTGGACTACTCCAGCGAGAAACCCGCGCCGGTGCGTTGACGCACACCCCTCGGCAGCAAGCGGTACAAGCGGATTTCACGACCGAGAGGTGAACCATGTCCACGAGGTACTCGGCCCCAGAACGTGACCTGGCGCCTCACAGCAAGTGGCGTCAGCCGTTCGGTGTGGTGCAGACCAATCTTCAGGACATCGACGCACTGATGGATGTGGAAGCCGCCGCTGACGCCGTCGTCGAGTACGGCGCCGACACCTGGCTTCTGAACGCCGGCGGGATCCTGTCCTTCTACCCGACAGATCTGCCGTTCCAGACCCGCAACCCGCTGCTCGACCAGCGTGCGTCCAGGGACCTGCTCGGGGACGCGATGTCCGCGGCCCAGCGCCGTGGCCTCAAGGTGATCGCCCGGTTCGACATGTCGAAGATCTCGTCGCGAATCGCGGCGGAGCATCCCGACTGGCTGTACCGCACTCCTGACGGTGATCCGCAGGTGTACAACGCTCTCTACAGCGTGTGCCCGTCGGGGGAGTACTACCAGGTGCGAGTCTTCGACGTCATCGACGAGGTCCTCGACCGGTACCAGGTCGACGGCATCTTCTTCAACTGGTTCAACTTCAACGAACGCGACTACGACGAGGTCGTGCACGGCCCGTGTCACTGCGCGGCCTGCGTGGAGGGCTTCGCGAAGTTCAGCGGTGGTGACGAGCTGCCGCGGGACCTGACCTCACCGGCCTTCGGCCGCTGGCGCCAGTACGTGTCGACGACGCTCGCCGACCTCACGGCGAGGATCGCCGACCACGTCGAGGGCCGAGGAGGCGACGTCGGTGTCGTGCTACGGCGTGGTGCGCCGATCGAGTACGTCGAGGGAAACAACGCCTACCGGGCAATGCCGGGCAAGGAGCTCTGGCCACACGCGACGGCGGAGGCGGTGAGCGCACACGCATCCACGCGCCCGCACTCGGCGGTGCTGGTCAACTGCTGTGCGTTCATCGACAGTGGTTACCGGATGGGTAACGAGCAACCCGAGCACTTCGCCCAGTACCTGGTGCAGGCGATCGCGCGGGGAGGCAATCCCTCGGCCTACTACTTCGGTGCCCCGGGACGGCTGCCTGTGGAGCCGGCGATCTCGCTTGGCCGTGACGTGATGCGGTTCCGCGCACGACACCGCGAGCTCTACCACGGCCTGCGGCCGGCCGCGCAGGTAGCTCTCGTGCGCCCAGACCACGGTTCGGCGGCCCCGGGAAAGTACTGGGACGTCCTTGAAGAGTTTCGCGGCCTCTACCTCGCGCTCCTCGAAACGCATGTTCCGTTCGACGTCGTGCCGGTCGATCGGCTCCGCACGCTCTCGGGGCAGGGCGCACTCGCGCGTTACTCGCTACTGGTCCTGCCCGATCTGGAAGGGCTCGGTGGGCAGGCTCCCAGCGTTGACGAGTACGTCCGAAAAGGTGGGAACCTCCTGCTGACCGGGTCCGCCGGGGTGAGCCGGGACGGTACGGTCGAGTTGGAGTGTTCGCCCGCGCTTCGCGTGTCCGCGCCCGCCCTCGAAGGCACCGCTCTGCGCTCGACCTATGTGGCCGTGCGAGCACAGCCGCGTATCGACGAGTTCCACTACGCCGGCCCGCTCATTCCCGTCACCGGGCGCTACCAGCAGTTCGTGTGGAAACCGGATGCCACGAAGCAAGGAGCGGTGCTGCCTCGGGCGCCGTTCGGTCCACCCGAGCTCGCCTACGGTCACGTCACCAGCGGCGACCCGGACGCCGTCCGTGCCTCGTACGGCGGGGGAGAAGTCGTGCAGGTGCCATGGACGATAGGGCGCACGTATCGTGAATACGCGAAGACCAGTGTGCGCGACCACGCCGTGGACATCGTCCGCTCGATCGTCCAGCCGGCGATCACCGCGGACCTGCACGACTCCGCGGAGATCATCACCGGCCGAAGCCACGGTCAGACCATCGTTCACGTGATCAACCACAGTGGTGCGCGCCGCCGGTCCTACGGTCCCCACATTCCGGTCACGGGCGGGCGACTCCGCCTCGCCGGACGGGCCGGCGAAGCTCCCCAAGCCGAGGCGCTGCGCGCGGGCGAACCGCTCGCGGTCAGGGCCGACGGAGACGATCTGCTCGTCGATCTGCCGCCTCTCGAACTGTTCGAAGTCGTCGTCGTCACGCCCACGTGATGCGCGGGGCCTTTGCCGACGGCGGCCCGGAAAGGCTAGGTGCGGGCACGATCAGTCGAGGCCCGCTGCAGGAACTCGGTTCTGGGCGCGGTGTGCTTGCGCACCGCCTCGTTGTTGAGCTCGGCGATCAGCCGCAATGCCGCCTGTTCCCCGAGAAGCGCGTGGGGAGTGCGAATCGTCGTGATGGGAGGGGAAGTGAAGTCGGAGCCGAAGATGTCGTCGAAGCCGATCAAACTCAACTGCTCGGGTATCCTCATGCCGATCTCGTGCCCCGCCTTGAGGAGCCCGATGGCCATGAGGTCGTTGTAGGCCAGCGCGGCGGTGGCGCCGCTTTCGCGGACGACGTCCAGAGCGGCGGCACCTCCCGCGACGGTGGGAAGGTAGGGCCCCAACGTGACGACCTTCATCCCTCGGTCCGAGGCCTCTGAGGAGATCGTGCGATCCCGCAGCCGATTCATCCAGGAGGACGGAGGCCCTCCGAGGTAGGCCAGCCGCTTGTGGCCCAGCTGCCGTAGATGATCGAGGGCGGCCTGTATGCCCGGACGGACATCCGCCACGACGCTGCCGATACCGCGCACCTTGCGATTCACGGTAAGAATCGGCTTGCGCCTGCTCAGTTCGACGATGTCAGCACTGTCCAGCCGGGCGGCGACGAGAATCAGTCCATCGACAGAGCTCAGCAGACGCTGGGCGGTTTCGTTCTCCAGATCCGCCGACTCCTGGCTCTCCGCGAGGATGAGGATGTACCCGCGGCTCGCGGCGACACGTTCCGCGCCACGAATCAGTTCGAAGTAGACCGGGTTCGTGATGTCCGACAGGGTCAGCGCGAGGGTCTGGGTCCGGCCGGTCGGCAGTGCGCGCGCGAGCGGGTTCAACCGGTATCCGATCGCCTCCGCGATCTCGCGAATCCGGTGCTCCGTGCCCGCGTTGATCCGGCCCGGCTTGTTCAGGGCGCGTGACACCGTGGAAGGGCTGACCCCTGCCATCCGCGCTACGTCGTAGATCGTCGCGGGGGAGGTGCGGCCGGCACGCTTCCTACTGTTGGTCGCCACACTGCCTCATTCTGAGATCCTTGCGTCAGTCCAATGTCGACGTCCTGACACCTCGCTGGGGAGCATACGCTTGGGGCACAGCACTTCGCACGCGACGACGCCTCGGCGGCGGGGCGCGGGGAACGACGATACGGCCCGGGTGGCACAGAGCGACGTTGAACGCGGCATGTCAACCCCCACATGAACGTTTCAGGCTAGCATCAGGGTTTTTGTTTGCCAAGGAAAGGGCTGTGCGATATGTTGGCAATCGGTTGCCGAGAGGGCTCGGCGGTACGAACGTGACCGCCACGATCCGCGGAAGAGGTCATCAATGTTGAAGCCGACGTCCACGCCCACCCGTGAACTGGTCAGTCTCGACGGCCTCTGGGGGTTCGCTCTCGGCGGAGCGGAACTGGACAAGCCTTGGTCGGGCCGGCTGCCTGGTGACCGCGAGGTGCCGGTTCCCTCCAGCTACAACGACCTGTTCCTCGACCCCACGATTCGCGACCACGTGGGCTGGGTCTGGTATCAGCGTGAGGTGCGAGTGCCCCGTGGATGGCGGGGCGAACGAGTCGTTCTCCGTCTCGAATCCGCGACGCATCAGGGGCGCGCCTACGTCAACGACGCCCTTGTCGCCGAGCACATCGGCGGCTACACGCCTTTCGAGGCGGACATCACGGACCACGTCGAGGCGGGCGAGAGCTTCCGGCTCACCGTCGGCGTCGACAACGAGCTGACGTCCGCCACCCTTCCGCCGGGCCATGTCGTCACCACCGAGAGCGGCCGTCGTCGCCAGATCTACCACCACGACTTCTACAACTACGCGGGGCTCGCCCGGTCGGTATGGCTGTACAGCACTCCGCGCGAGCACATCAGGGACATCACGGTCGTCACCGACGTCGATGGGGATGCGGGAAGCGTCGGCTACCAGGTGGACGCCGCTACGGATTCGGAGGTCCGCGTCTCCCTGTGCGACGCCGACGGTCAGCTGGTGGCCGAATCCGGCGGCGTGACCGGGAGGCTCAGAGTCCCCGATGTCGTGCTCTGGCAACCGGGTGCGGCATACCTCTACACGTTCACCGCCGAAATCGTGCGTGACGGGACCGTGGTCGACAGCTACTCGCTCCCCGTCGGCGTGCGCACGGTCGAAGTACGCGGCCAGGAGTTCCTGATCAACGGTGAGCCCTTCTACTTCACCGGTTTCGGGAAACACGAGGACACGCCGGTTCGCGGGAAGGGGCATGACCCCGCCTACCTCGTTCACGACTTCGAGCTGCTGGACTGGATCGGCGCCAACTCGTTCCGGACCTCGCACTATCCGTACGCCGAAGAGGTCCTCGAGTATGCCGACCGGCATGGCATCGTCGTGATCGACGAAACGGCCGCGGTGGGACTCAACCTCGGTGTGGCGGGCGGAATGACGGCCCGCAACCCGCCTCTCACGTTCTCGGAAGAAGGCCTGGGCGTTCAGATGCGCCACACGCACGCGCAGCATCTTCGCGAGCTGATCCAGCGCGACAAGAACCATCCCAGTGTCGTGATGTGGTGCATCGCCAACGAGCCCGCGAGTCAGGAGGAGGGCGCGTACGAGTACTTCGAGCCGCTGGCGAACCTCGCGCGCGAGCTCGATCCTTCGCGACCGATCACCTACACGGCATGGCTTCTGGCGAACGCGGACAACGACCGGGTCGCTTCGCTGTTCGACGTCATCGGCATCAACCGCTACTTCGGGTGGTACATCGACAACGGCGACCTTTCCTCCGCCGAAGCTCACCTGGAGTCCGACATCCGGTCCTGGATCGAGAAGTTCGACAGGCCCGTCATGATGACCGAGTACGGAGCCGACACCTTCGCCGGGCTGCACTCGCTGTTCGACATGCCCTGGAGCGAGGAGTATCAGGTCGCCTACTTCCAGATGCACCACCGCGTCTTCGACCGGTTCCCCGGCTTCGTCGGCGAGCACGTCTGGAACTTCGCGGACTTCCGGACCACGACCGCGGTCCACCGCGTGGACGGAAACAAGAAGGGAATCTTCACCCGGGACCGCCGCCCCAAGAGCGCCGCGTTCGAACTGCGTCGACGGTGGCGGGGCCTGGACGGGCGCAAGCCCGGCGCGTAGCGAGGACACCCACTGCCCGCCGGGTGCGTCCGGCGGGCAGTGCGGTGACGAACTCCTCAACGTCCCCGGGGCCCGACCGGGCAGTGGGCGCGAGTGTGTCCGGTTGGGACGGTGCGCCCGGTCACCCCGCCGGTCGATATGCGGGTCTGCGCGGCCGTCAGGTCGGCATCGGCGCCGCTGTCGAGCCGCGCTGGACGAGGACGGTGGAGAGGTCGTCGACGTGCTGGTGCCCCCCGTGGCGGACCAGCGTCAGCAGGCGCTCGACCGCCAGCTCGCCCGCCTGCCGGAGCGGGCTGCGGATCGTGGTGAGCGGCGGGCTCGTGAAGTCGGAGCCGAAGCTGTCGTCGAAGCCGACGATGCTCAGCTGGCCCGGCAGGTCGATGCCGTGGTCGCGGCATTCCAGCAGTAGCCCGATCGCGATGATGTCGTTGTAGGCGAGGACGGCCGTGACACCGGCGGCCAGCACGCGCCGCTTGATCGCGCGCCCGCCGGCGAGCGTCGGTTCGCACGGTCCGATCTCGACGACGGAGAGCCCGTGCGCGAGGGCGCATTCGAACGCGATCTCCCATCGCAGCTGGCTCATGTAGGACGTACGCGGTCCGGACAGGTAGGCGAGTGATCGGTGGCCGAGGGCCGCGAGGTGTTCGATGGCGGCCTCGATGCCGGGCCGAGGGTCGGGGACGATGCTCAGCACGTCGTCCACGCGCCGGTTGACGACGACGACGGGTTTGCGCGCGGCCAGGTGCCGGATCTGTTCGTCGGGCATGCGCGTCGAGACGAGCGCGATGCCGTCGACCGCGGGCAGCAGCCGCTCCGCCGCGTCCGCCTCCCGGGTGCCCGACTCCTGGGATTCCGCCAGCACCATGGTGTAGTTCTCGCGCGCGCCGACCGTTTCCGCGCCGCGCACGAGTTCGAAGTACACCGGGTTGGTGATGTCGGAGAGGATGAGGGCGAACGTGCTGGTCTGCCCGGTGTACAGCGCCCGGGCCATCGGGTTCAGCCGGTAGCCGAGCGACTCGGCGACCTCGCGGATGCGCTGCTCGGTCGTGGCGTTGATCCGGCCCGGCTTGTTGAGCGCTCTGGACACGGTGGACGGGCTGACACCGGCCACGCGCGCGATGTCGTAGATCGTCGCGTGGCCGGTCTGGTCAGGCCGGTGCGCCCGCGGGAGGGCGGTGGCTTCGTGGTCCATCGCGCCATTGTCTCTCAGCTGATCGAGCCGGTGCGCGAGTCCATGGTTTCGCGGAACGTCCGCGACGAGGCGAGCTCGGGGGAGAGCGCGGCCAGCGGGTCGCGCCCGACGCCGTCGGCCGGGACCGTCGCGGCCCGGACGGCGCGTACCCATTCGGCGACGACCGCGGCGCAACCGTCCGCCCGCCTGCCGGCCGCCAGCTCGCGCAGGGCGACCGGCACGACGCGGACCCGGAGCTTGGTGGTGGTGTCCTCGGCGATCTGAGTCAGCCGGTGCTCCATCCGTGCGTTGCCGAATCGGGCGAGCAGATCCTCGCGATAACGCGCGAGATCCAGGTGCGGTGGCAGGTGACGCTCACACTCGGCCCAGAACCGGCCGACCAGCACCCGGCACGCGGGATCGCCGATCGCCTCGTCGACGGTCCGGTGCCCACGGAGGAGTCCCGCGCACGCGAGGGCGGAATGCGCGCCGTTGAGCATCCACAGCTTGCGCGCCTCGTACGGGCGGACGTCGGTCGCGAACCGCGCGCCCGCGGTCTCCCATGCGGGCCGCCCCGCGGGGAAGTCGCCCGCGAGAACCCAGTCCGAGAAGGGCTCGGCGATCACGGGAGCCTCGTCGTACCACCCGGTCTCGGCGGCGACGTACTCCGCCAGGTCGGCCGGCGCGCGGGGCGTGATGCGGTCCACCGACGTCGACACGTACGACACGTGTTCGTCGAGCCAGGACACGAGATCGGGTGCTGCCTGTTCGGCGAGCAGCCGCAGTGTCGCCGCCAGCCGTGTGCCGTTGTCCGGCAGGTTGTCGCAGGGCACGACCGTGAGGGGGCCGCCGCCGGCATCCCTGCGGGCGGACAGGCCGTGGAGCAGCCGCGCGAGCGCGGTGCGCGGCGCGGTGAGGTCGGCGTGCGTGACGTCGTAGGCGGTTTCGGTGATCGTCAGGGTCACCACGCTGGTGGCGGGAGCCGCGAGCGCGGCCGCCAGCCGGTCGTGGCGCTCGCCAGGCTGCACGCCGACTACGGAGCCGATCAGTTCGAACCGGTCGCCGTCGGGATCGCGCGTGACCAGGGTGTAGACGCCGTCCTGCGGGCCGAGCCGCTCGGCCGCGGCGGCCGAGCGGCCGGTGAACCCGGTGATGCCCCACTGGTCCGCGTCGGCCGCGCGCGCGGTGTACCACGCCTGGTGGGAGCGGTGGAAGGCGCCTACGCCCAGGTGCACGATCCGCGCGGGCGGCGGGGGACCGGCCGCGAGCGCGGCGCGGTTCAGGCGCGGTGTCGTCGTGGCCGTCACAGCTTGAACACCCGGCGCGGCTGGGAGCCGACCAGATCGACGGCGATGCGGCGCGCGTCGTCGGCGTGGACCCTGCCTTCGACGACAAGGCGGGCCAGGAAGGCCGCGTCGGTGCGGCGGGACATGTCGTGACGGGCGGGGATCGACGCGAAAGCCCTGGTGTCGTCGATGAAGCCCGTGGTGCGATAGAAGCCGGCGGTCTCGGTGACGGCCGAGCGGAACCGGTCGATCGCGTGCGGGGCGTCGAGGAACCACCAGGGCGCGCCCACGTAGACACTCGGATAGAACCCCGCGAGCGGGGCCAGCTCGCGGGAGAAGGCGCTCTCGTCGACGGTGAACAGGCCGAGCTGGAATCCGGGTTCGAGCCCGAAGCTCTCCAACAGGGGCCGCAGCCCCTCGACCCACGACGTGGGCAACGGGATGTCGTGGCCGGTGTCCGGCCCGAACCGGGCGTGGGTGTGGCTGTTGTGGTTGCGGAAGACGCCGGCGTGGATCGTCATCACCAGCCCGTCCTCGACGCTCATCCGCGCCATCTGCCACAGCAGATGCGCGGCCAGCGTGTCGAGCTCGCGGGCGTCGACCGCACCGGAGAGCGCAGCCTGGAACAGGCGGTCGGCCTCGGCGGGCTCCAGCGCGGCGGTCATCGGGTGGACGACGCCGTGGTCGGCGGAGGTCGCCCCGTGCTCGATGAAGTAGCGCCGCCGTTCCTCCAGGCCCCGCAGGTATCCCGGCAACGTGGCCGGCTGCCCGGTCGCCGCGAGCAGTTTCCCCGCCGCCTCGGCGAAGCCGGGCGCTGCCGCGTTGATGTAGGCGTCGGGGCGGAAGGTGGGGATGACGCGGCCGGGAAGATCGGACGTCGCCAGAGCGGCGTGGTGGGCGAGGTCGTCGAGCGGGTCGTCGGTGGTGGCGAGCACCTCGATGCCGAACCGGTCGAACAGGGCCCGTGGCCGGAAGTCGGGCTCGGCGAGGGCGGCGGCGACGGCGTCGTAGACACTGTCGGCCGTCTCGACACACAGCGGCTGCTCGATGCCGAACACACCGGACAGCTCCTCGTCGATCCAGTAGCCCGTGGCCGTGCCCGCGAAGAGGTGCCATCGCTCGGCGAGCAACCGCCAGACCTCGCGCGGGTCCGCGATCCGTTCCCCCAGCCCCAACTCGGCCAGGCCGACGCCGTCCGCGTGCAGCAACCGCGTGACGTAGTGGTCGTGGGTGATGAACAGCTCGGTCGCGTTGGCGAACGGTTCGTCGTGCAGGAGGAGCGCGGCCGGGACGTGCCCGTGGGGCGACAGGATCGGCAGGTTCGCGGTGAGCGCGTAGAGCTCCCGCGCGACGGAACGGAGCGTCGGGTCGGCGGGCAACAGGCGGTCCGGATCGCGTCGTCGAGAAATCAGCACCCGACCATCACAGCCGGTGAGCGCAGCTTTGTCAATCGGTTGCCTTTCTGGGGCATCCCGGTCTCTTAGGGCACAAGAACCTCTGCATTCTCGATGACAACCGATTGCCATATTCAATCCGGCTCTGGTAGGCATGGAGCACCATTCGCCCAGCCCGTTCGGAGGTGTTCGATGCTGAGGCCGCAGACCACCTCGACCCAGGGGCTGTCGAGTCTCGGCGCACTGGGGCGGCAGCACGTGTGGAACCTCGCGGACTTCCAGCCCGCGCAGGGGGCCCACCGGGGCCGGGGGCAACACGGAGGGCGTCCTCACGCGCGATCGGCCGGCGAATCTCGGCGCACGCATGCCCGGTGACGACTGACGCCCCGGCTCACCAGACACGTTCACATGGCAAAGGGGCCAGAGATGACGACAACCACCAAGGAAGGCGCGAGCCGGTCCGGCAAACTGAGCTGGGCGTCGATCGTCGGCTATGGCGCCGGCGACGCCGGCAACAACCTCGCCTTCATGATGTCGACGATGTTCCTGCTCGTCTACTACACGGACGTCGTGGGCATCTCCGCCGCGGCGGTCGGCACGATGTTCCTCGTCCTGCGCGTCGTCGACGCGTTCACGGATCTGATCGCCGGCCGGGTGGTCGACCGCGTCAACACACGCTGGGGCAAGTTCCGGCCGTTCATCCTGTTCGGATCGGTGCCGCTGCTGCTGCTGTCGGTCGCGACGTTCAACGTGCCGGAACTGGGCGAGTCCGGGGCCCTGCTGTACGCCTACCTCACATATGCGGCGCTCGGGATCGCCTACACGCTCGTCAACATTCCCTACGGCTCGCTCGCGGCGGCCATGACCCAGGACGCCGCCGAGCGGTCGAAGCTCTCGGTGGCCCGTTCCCTGGGCAGCGCCACGGTGGCGGCGCTGCTGGGGGCCGTGCTGGCCCCGACGCTGTCGAAGTCGAACGACCTGCAGGCCATCTTCACCACGGCCACGCTGGCCTTCGTCGTGGTCGGGACGGCCTGCTACCTGTTCCTCTTCTTCACGGCCAAGGAGCGAGTGGAGCGGGCGATTCCCCGGGTGACGCTGCGGCAGTCGTACCGGGTCGTCAAAAGCAACAAGCCGCTGGCGTTGCTGTGCCTGAGCGCGTTCTTGCTGTTGTCGGCGTTGATGGCCAAGTCGACGGCGCAGATCTACCTCATCCGTGACGTGTTCGGCGCGCTCCACCTGATGCCGTTCCTGTCGATCGGGCAGCTCGTGGTCAACTTCGCTGTCGCGCCCTTCGTGCCGAAGATCGTGCGCCGGTGGGGGAAACGCGCGGCCTACATCGCATCCGGCGTCGTGGCGGCGAGCGGATCTCTCGTCGCCTTCGTCGCACCCAACGTCTGGGTGGCGTTCACGGCGCTCATGCTGTCGCTGCCGGGCCTTTCACTGGTGACCACGATCATCTACGCACTCGAGGCCGACACGGTCGAGTACGGCGAGTGGAAGACCGGCGTGCGCTCCGAGGGCACCATCTACGCGGTCTTCTCCTTCACCCGCAAGGCGGGCCAGGCCTTGGGCGGCGCGCTCGGCGCGTACGCGCTCGCGCTCGGCGGCTACGTCGGGTCCGCCACGGTGCAGACCACCGGGGCGGAATGGGGCATCCGCGCGGGCGCGGCGCTGGTGCCCGCGCTGCTGACCCTCGGCGCCGTGCTGATCATGCTCGCCTACCCGCTGACGGACAAGGTGCACGCGACGCTGGTCCAGGAGATCAGGCAGCGGCGCCAGGACACGAATACCGACCTGCACGAGGAGTCCGTGTGATCATCGACAAGGCCGAGGTCATCGTCACCAGCCCCGACCGCAACTTCGTCACCTTGAAGCTCACCACCGGTGACGGGCTCACCGGGCTCGGCGACGCGACCCTGAACGGTCGTGAACTCGCCGTCGTGGCCTACCTGCGGGAGCACGTCGTGCCACTGCTCGTGGGCACCGACGCCTCGCGGATCGAGGACACCTGGCAGTTCCTCTACCGGGGCGCCTACTGGCGTCGCGGACCGGTGACGATGGCCGCGATCGCCGCCGTGGACATGGCGTTGTGGGACATCAAGGGCAAGGCGGCGGGCATGCCGGTCTACCAGTTGCTGGGCGGTGCGTCCCGGCGTGGCCTGCTCGCCTACGGGCACGCTTCCGGAAAGGACCTTCCCGAGCTGTTCGACAGCGTCCGCGCGCACGTGGAAGAGGGCTACCGGGCGATCCGTGTCCAAACGGGAGTCCCAGGACTGAAGGCGATCTACGGGATCGCCTCGCAGGGAGGCGATGTCGGCGACGCCGGGGTGCGATACGACCACGAGCCCGCGCGGCGTGGCGCGAGGCCGATCGAGGAGGACTGGGACACTCGCGCGTACCTCAAGCATCTGCCGGGTGTGTTCGAGGCGGTGCGCAACGAGTTCGGGCCGGACCTTCCGCTGCTGCACGACGGGCACCATCGGATGACCCCGATCCAGGCCGCGAAGCTCGGCAAGAGCCTCGAGCCCTACGACTTGTTCTGGCTCGAGGACTGCACGCCCGCCGAGAACCAGGAGGCGCTGCGGCTGGTGCGGCAGCACACCACCACGCCGCTCGCGATCGGCGAGATCTTCAACACGGTCTGGGACTTCAAGGACCTCATCCGTGACCAGCTCATCGACTACGTGCGCGGGGCTGTGACCCACATGGGCGGGATCTCACCGCTGCGTAAGACGCTCGACTACGCGGCGATGTACCAGGTGAAGTCCGGCATGCACGGCCCCACCGACATCTCGCCCGTCGGGATGGCCGCGGCGATGCACCTGGGGCTGGCGATCCACAACTTCGGCATCCAGGAGTACATGCGCCACGGCGATCGCACGAACGCGATGTTCCGGCAGAGCTTCACCTGGAACGACGGGTACCTCCACCCCGGCGACGAGCCCGGCCTCGGCGTGACGCTCGACGTCGACGAGGCGGGGAAGTATCCGTACGAGCAGGCGTACCTGCCGTACAACCGCCTGCACGACGGCACGGTGCACGACTGGTGAGCGGACTGATGAGCACGGCGGGTTCCCTTGTCGTGATGGGTGTCTCCGGCTGTGGCAAGACCACGGTGGGCCGCCTCCTCGCCGCGGAGCTGCGGGCGGGCTTCGTCGACGCCGACGACCTCCACTCCGCCGAGGCACGGGCGAAGATGGCCGCGGGGGTGCCGCTCACCGACGACGACCGCGCGCCGTGGCTCGCGCGCGTCGCCGCGCGGATCGCGCAGAGCGCGGCGCACGGCGGGCGGCTCGTCGTGGCCTGTTCCGCGCTGCGCCGCACGTACCGGGACGCGCTGCGGGCCGGAGCGGGTGTTCCGCTCGAGTTCGTGCACCTCCACGGCGACGCGGGGCTGATCGCGTCGCGGATGGCGGATCGGGAGGGGCACTTCATGCCCGCAGGGCTGCTGCCGTCGCAGCTGGCGACCCTGGAACGCCTGGAGGCGGACGAGCCGGGCATCACGATCGACATCGCTGGCGAACCCCCGGACATCGTCTCCGAGATCACGGGCCGACTCGCCCTCGCGGCGCCGGGCTTGCCGACTGGGAGCGTCTCGCTGACCGAGGCGTCCACCGGGACCATTGCTGATCGCTCGGCCCGGCCGGGCGCAGGAAACTAGAGGGTGAAGGCGAGGCGGCGCCACTCCTCACGGGGAAACTTCTCCGGTGTCGCCGTGAGCAGCTGCAGGCAGACGTGGTCGGCTCCGGCGGCCCGGTGCTCGTGGATCCTGCGGCTGATCGCCTCCTCGTCGCCCCACGCGATGAGGGCGTCGAACAGGCGGTCGCTCACCGATGTCAGGTCGTCCTCGGTGAAGCCGAGCCGGAGCAGGTTGCGCGCGTAGTTCGGCAGGTCGAGGTAGCGCCGCAGCCAGCCTGCTCCGATGGTTCGTGCCTCGTCCGCGCTCGCACAGAGGATCGCAGTCTGCTCGGGCAGCACCAGCGCCTCGTCGCCGAGTGCCTCGCGGGCGAGGCGGGTGTGCTCGGGCGGGACAAGGTAGGAGTGGGCTCCTCGGGCTCGCCTCGCCGCGATGCCGAGCATCCGAGGGCCGAGCGCGGCCAGCACACGGGCCGTGGCGGGCACCGGTGGCCGCGCGGTGTCGAGGTCGTCGAGGAACGTGTTCATCGCCCGCAGCGGTTTGTGGTAGCGGCGGCCGGGCCGCACCGCGTCGACGCGGGGGCCGTGGCTGACCCCGAGGCCCAGCAGGAACCGGTCGCCGTGCGCCGCGGCCAGTGCGCCTGCCGACCTGGCGACGGCGGCGGGCGCGTGCAGCCACAGGTTGAGCACGCCCGTCGCGACCACGATCCGGTCCGTCGCCGCGAGCAGGTCGCCCGCCGCGTCGAAGACCGGCCCACCCGCGTCCGGGACCCACAGCGTCCGGAAACCCAGCTCGTCGAGTTCGGCCGCCGCGTCTGCCGCCTCGGCGCGGTCCCCGTAGCGCAGGTGCGGGCTCCACACGCCGACCCCGGAGAGATCCATGCCGCTCCTTCCGAGCATCGTTCGCGCCAGGTAAAGTAGCAGTCTCGCAATCAGAGAACCTAATTCTCACGAGGAGAGTTGATGCCGAAGGCGTATGTCATCCTGACCGAGGCCATCGAGGACGAAGCGGGCATGGCCGCCTACGGCCGGGCCTCGGCACCGGCGCTGGCGGCCTCAGGCGCGCGGGTGCTGGCGGCGGATCCGGGTCCGCAGACGCTGGAAGGGACCTGGCACGGCGACCGGACCGTGGTGCTGGAGTTCGAGTCGGTGGCGGCGGCTCGCGCCTGGTACACCTCGCCCGAGTACGAGAAGGCCAAGCCCCTGCGCCTCGCGGCGGCCCGGACCAACGCCGTGATCCTCGCGGGCTTCGAACCGCCGCACCGCTCCGGTTCGAGCCGGCGGACATGAGCGCGCAGGCGTTCGAGCTGTCCTGCGGGCTCCCGCCAGGGCCGGACTTCGCCGAGCTGGCCGTGCTGGCCGAGGATCTGGGCTACACCAGGGTGTGGAGCTTCGACTCGGCGCCGTTGTGGGAGGACACCTTCGTGCACCTGGCCCGCGCCGCCGAGCGGACGACGCGGATCGGGCTCGCCACCGCGGTCCTCGTGCCCGGCCAGCGGTCGGTGCCGACGATGGCTTCCGCGATCGCGACCATCGCGCGGATCTCGGACGGGCGGTTCCGCGCGTGCTTCGGCACGGGCTTCACCGCGCGCGTGGCGGCAGGCCAGCGCCCGCTGACCCTGCGCGCACTGGGCGACCACGTCACCGGCGTCCGCGAGCTGCTGGCTGGGAAGGTGGCCACCGTGGACGGTCAACGGGCCAGGATGCTGCACGCTCCGGGCCTGGCCGCATCCCGGCCGGTCCGCGTTCCGTTGTGGCTCAGCGCGTTCGGTCCCCGGGGCGCCGAGCTCGCGGGCGAGGTCGCCGACGGCGTCATCGGCCCGCCCCACCCGCGCCTGCCCACCGCGACGATCGTCTCCGGTACCGTGCTCGACCCCGGCGAGGAACCCGGATCGAGCCGGGTGCGGGAGGCCATCGGACCGTGGCGGGTGGTCGGCTGGCACGAGGCGTACGCCAAGGGCGGGGCCGTGGCGGTCGACGCGCTGCCCGGTGGTCGCGCCTGGCGCGAGCGGCTCGAGGCGCTCGCCCCTGACGGCGAGCGGCACCTGCTGACCTTCGAGGGGCACGTCACCCACCTCACCGAGCGCGACCGTTCCCTGCTCGAGCACCTTGACGTCCGGACGATGGTCGGCGACGTGGAACGCACCCGCGGACGGCTCGCCCGGCTCGCCGGACACGGCTTCCGGGAGATCATCTACACCCCGACCGGCCCCGACGTGCCCAGGGAACTGCGAGCCTTCGCGGCCGCGAAGGCCTGACCGAAAGGAACGACCATGCGTATCGAGCGGAACGCGGTCGCGGTGATCACCGGCGGGGCGAGCGGGATCGGGCTCGGCCTCGCCGAGGCGATGGCCGCGCGCGGCGTCCGGCTCGTCCTCTCCGACATCCGGGACGACGCGCTCGCCCCGGCGGCCGACGGGCTCCGCGCCGCCGGGGCCGAGGTGGTCACCGTCACGGCCGATGTCTGCGACCCGGCCGCGGTCGACCGGCTGGCCCGCGTGACGCTCGAGTCCTACGGGCGGGTCGATCTGGTGTGCAACAACGCCGGGCTCGTGTCGCCCGGCGCGCCGCTGTGGGAACAGGAGCTGCGCACGTGGGAGCGGATGATCGCCGTGAAACTGCTCGGCGTCGTGCACGGGGTGCGGGCGTTCGCGCCGCTCCTCGTCAAGCAGGGCACGGGGCACATCCTCAACACCGCCTCGTCCGGCGGGCTCGCGCCGCTGCCCGGTCGCACGCCGTACACGACGACCATGCACGCCGTCGTGGGCCTCACCGAGACGCTCGACGCCGAGCTCAAGCAGGCGGCCGAGGGGCTCGGAGCGACCGTGCTGTGCCCAGGACTCGTCGACACCCCGCTGGGGCGGAACTCGGCTGCACTCGGCGCGATCGAGCTTCCGCCCGGCGCCTCGATGCGGAGCGTGGCGGCCAGGGCCGGGGGGATCCTCACACCGCGCGAGGTCGCCGAGTCCGCGATCGCGGCCGTGGAGGCCGGGCGCGTGCACGTGGCACCCGGTCACGGAGTGCTCGACCGCGCCCGTGCCCGTGTGGACGCGCTGCTGTCGGACCTGGAGCCGTGACCAGGCTCGGCTACGCGAGCAGTTCGCGGAGCAGGTCGAGGGTCCGGCGCCGGGATGCTGCCCTGTCGTCGCCGACGGGGAAGACGTCGGCCCAGATGTCGGTGGCCCCGGCGTCGATGAGGGCACACAGCTGGGTGCGTACCGACTTCTCGTCGCCCACGATCGCGGCCTCGGCGGGGCTGCCCGCCCCGCCGAGGCCCAGGATGCGCTGGTAGTTCGGGAGACCGTCGTAGCCCGCGGCGCGTTGTGCCGCCGCCGCGCGTGCCTCGTCCACGTCGTCGTGGACGGCCACCGGCAGGCCGGCGACCATGCGCGGTGCGGGCCGCCCCGCCGACTCCGCCGCGGCGTGGAGCCTCGGGGCGACGTGGGACTCGATGGCCCGTGCGGGTGCCATCCACAGCACCGTCCCGTCGGCGTACTCGCCCGCGACCCGCAGCAGCCGGGGACCCAGCGCGGAGACGAGCACCGGCACGGGATGCGGGAGCGCCCGCATCCGGCCGTCGCTGTGTACCGTCCAGTCCTCGCCGGTGAAGTCCACGGCGTCGCCGCGCAGGAGTCCACACAGGATTCGGACGTACTCCTCGGTGTTGCGGCCGGGACGGTCGTAGGAAAAGCCGTAGGCACCGCGGATCAGCGGTTCGTGCGAGGGACCGATTCCGAGCGTGAAGCCGGGCCGGTTCATGGCGCTCACCACGGACGCGGCCCGGTTCGCCTGCAGCAGCGGATGACAGGGATAGGTCTGCACCACCGCCGTGCCGAGCTCGATCTCCGAGGTCTCCCGTCCGGCGAGCGCCATCGCCACGAGGGGATCGCCTTCGACGAGGCTCGCGAACCAGAGCGAGCTGAACCCGTCGGCCTCCGCCCGCCGGGCCTGCTGGACGATCCGCTCGGGCGACGACCCGCCGCCGGTCAGGCCGATGCGCACGGTGCCTCCTGAAGAATATCGATATCGATTTGCGAGAATGATACTCTCGCACTGTCGCCGAGCAAAGGGAGCGCCTGTCGCATGAGCACAGACGACGAGCTGGAGCGCCTGCGGCGCGACGTCCGGTACCTGAAGGACCGCGCCGAGATCCTCGACTGCATCGCCCGGCACGCGCGGGGCTGCGATCGGCACGACGTCGAGCTGATCACCGCCGCGTATCACGAGGACGGCGTCGACGAGCACGGCCGCACCACCAATCCGGGCCTCGCGTACGCGGAGTGGGCCAACCGCACGCACGCGGCCACGTCGCTCAGCCACCTGCACAACATCACGACCCACACGTGTGAGATCGACGGCGACGTGGCCCACTGCGAGAGTTACTCCCTCGTCGCGATGCTGGGCCGCGACGGGGCGACGGCCCAGCTGATCGCTGGCCGGTACCTCGACCGGCTGGAGAAGCGCGACGGAGTCTGGCGGATCGCGCTGCGGCGCTCCACCGTCGAGCTGATGTTCACGGCGGACGCCTCGGTGCTCCGCACGGAGTTCTTTCAGCGGCAGGGCTATCCGAGCGGGACGCGGGACCGGAAGGACCTGTCCTACCAGCGCCCGCCGGGCGTCAGTCCGGACGGCGCGTGACGCCGAACGCGCAGAAGGTCCAGATCTCCTCCGCGGTGATGGGATGGCCGCCGTTGTCGTCGTCCGAGCCGCTCGACTGCGCGTTGAACATCACCGTCTGCATGATCAGTGCCGCCGTGCGGCGGGGCTTGACCGCGGTGCGCAGCAGCCCTGCCTCCTGCGCGTCGGCGAGCAGCTCCGTGAGCACCGAGAGCAGGTTCGAGTGCGCGAGCTTGACCTCTGCCGGATGCGAGATGAGCAGCTGCGAGGCGAAGTCGGTGAACAGCGGGCGCTGGGCGGCGGGGCTCAGCCTGCACAGGTCGAACAGCAGCCGGACGCCGACCTCGAGCCGGTCGAGCGGATCGGAGTACTCGGCGGCGCTGGTGCGGATCTGCTCGGCGGTGTCGTTGAGTGCGTCCTCGAAGAGGGCCAGCAGCAGCTCGTGCTTACCGTCGAAGTGCAGGTAGAAGCTGCGCAGTGACTGGCGGGACCGGTCCACGACCTCCTGGACCGTGAAGTCGGTACTGCCCTTCTCGTTCATGATCAGCTGGGCGGCGTCGAGAAACCGTTCCAGCCGTTGCTCCGCCCTGGCCTTCGCGGCCTGGGTCGATCGCTCGACCGCGCGCTGCTTCCAGACCGGCTCTTCGCTCACGCTGCTCATCAGCGGATCCCGCCTCTGCGCCATCGAAGGGACATTACTGCATGAGCCGGCGGCTCACCGGTTCATCGGCGAAACTCTTACTTTCCATATATGAGAATGCTATTCTCCGACCAGTGAATCCGCAACGGTGGGTGAGGAGGCCGGGATGCTCTTCGAGTTCGACCCGGACCAGCGGCTGTGGCAGGACTCAGTACGCGACGTCGTGGCCAAGGAATGCCCGCCCGCGCTGATCCGCGCCGTCGCCGACGACGGCGCGGACACCGCGGCGCTGTGGAAGGTCTACACCGGTCTGGGCTGGACCGAGCTGACCGATCCGGCCGAGGCCGTCGAGCTGGCGATCGTGCTGGAGGAACTGGGCCGCGCCACCGATCCCACGCCCTACCTGGCCACGATGACGCAGTTCGCCCCGCTCGCCTCCGGTGCCGGCGAGCCGGGACAGAGCGGTACCGCCGTGCTCGGCGGCGTCACCGCACGCGCCGACGGCCGAGGCTGGGTGCTGACCGGCACCGCGCGGCACGTGCTCGACGGCGACCGGGCCGACCGGCTGGCCGTGGTCACCGGCGGGGGTGTCTTCGTGGTCGACGCGGCCGAGGTGACCGCCACGCGGACCTCAGTGTTCGACCCCGTGCTGCACCTCGCCGACGTCACGTTCGACGGCGTCCGCGTGGGACAGGAGCGACGCACCGGTGCCGATCCCGCGCGGGCGCGGCACATCGCGCTCGCCGGGATGGCGGCGACGATGGTCGGGGCATGCAGGCGGATTCTCGACCTCACGCTGGAGCACGTGCGCACGCGCCACCAGTTCGGCGCGCCCATCGGCTCGTTCCAGGCAGTGCAGCACAAGGCGGCCGACATGCACGTGGCCGTGGAGCGGGCCAGGGCGCTCGCCTACTTCGCGGCGCTGACCATCGCCGCCGACGACCCACGTCGCCGCGTGGCCGCCGCGATGGCGAAGGCCGCGGCGGGAGAGTGCCAATCGCTCGTGGTGCGCCACGGACTCCAGCTGTTCGGCGCGATGGGTTTCACGTGGGAGAACGACCTGCAGTTCGCCCTGAAACGCGCCATGACGGGAGAGCAGCTGCTCGGCGGCGCGGCCGAGCACAGGGCGCTGATCGCGAAGGAGTGCCATGCGGTTGAGCTTTGACGCCGAGGTGGAGGACTTCCGCGCGGAGTTCGCGGCGTTCCTCGACGAGCACCTGCCGCCCGCGGCGGAGGCGGACCGGGCCTCCCGGTCCAGTTCGGACGTGCCCGAGTGGGCACGGCGATGGCAGCGGCTGCAGTTCGACCACGGCTGGCTGCTGCCAGGCAACCCGCCCGAGTACGGTGGGCGCGACGCCACGCTCGTGCAGCAGTACGTGCACCTGCTGGAGCTCTCCCGCAGGCGCATCTACCACAGCTTCAACCCGCAGGGCGTGGGCATCGTCGCAGCGTCGCTGCTGTCGTTCGGCACAGAGGAGCAGAAGCGACGGTGGGCGGTGCCGATCCTGCGGGCCGAGATCACGGCCTCGCTCGGCATGAGCGAGCCGGGCGCGGGATCGGACCTCGCGTCGCTGCGCACGCGGGCCGTGCAGGACGGCGGCCACTTCGTGGTGAACGGCCAGAAGGTCTGGACCTCGGGCGCACACGACGCGGACGTGCTGCTGACGTTCGTGCGCACCGATCCCGACGCACCGAAGCACAAGGGGATCAGCGTGCTGCTGATTCCGACCGGGACGCCGGGGGTGACGCGCAGGCCGTTCGCCTCGATCATCGGCTCGCACGACGTGGACTTCAACGAGGTGTTCTTCGAGGACGTCCGCGTTCCGGTCGCGAACCTGGTCGGCCCGCTGAACGAGGGATGGCGGGTGGCCAACGGCTCGCTCGGCCACGAGCGGACCCTGCTGTGGCTGAGCTTCGGGGAACGGCTCGACGAGTTCCTCCGTGACTTCGAGCCTGCCGGATCGCTCGACGAGGACGCCTATGCGACGGCCGTGATGGACGCCTACGCGCTGCGCCTGCTCGGGTCCGCGGCACTGTCCAAAGCGGCCAGGGGCGAGCAGGACGTCGCCGGGCTGTCGGTGCTGAAGCTGCTCGGCTCCGAGGCGGCGCAGCGGGCACTGGAGCGGGCGCTGTCCTCGGCGGGCCCCGAAGGGCTCGCCCATCCGGCGCTGACCGCGCCGTACACGCACCTGCAGTCGGAGACCATGCTCGCCAGCTGGTTCGAGCGCTACGCCCGCAGTTTCGCCGGCACGATCGCCGGCGGCACGTCCGAGATCCAACGCACGATCGTCGCCGAGCGGGTGCTCGGCCTGCCCCGACGCTGAAAGAGGAAGCCGCGCATGTACATCGGTTACGAGGTGGCGGACAAGATCGCCACCATCACCCTCGACCGGCCCGAGGCCGCCAACGCGCAGAACACGGCGCTGCTCGACGAGCTCGACGCCGCTTGGACGAAGGCGGCCGAGGACGAGGACGTCGTGGTGATCGTGCTGCGCGCGGAGGGCAAGCACTTCTCCGCGGGCCACGACCTCAACGACCGCTGGCCCTCGCCTGAGGAGATCACCCTGGAGTGGATCTACGGGGCCGAGTCCCGGCGGTACCTGGAGTACACGCTGCGCTGGCGCAACGTGCCCAAGCCCTCGATCGCCGCGGTACAGGGCCGATGCATCGCGGGCGGGCTGATGCTGTGCTGGCCGTGCGACCTGATCGTCGCCGCCGAGGACGCGCTGTTCTCCGACCCCGTGGCCATGATGGGCATCGGCGGCGTCGAGTACCACGGGCACACGTGGGAACTCGGAGCGCGCAAGGCCAAGGAGATCCTGTTCACCGGCCGCCCCGTCACCGCGGCCGAGGCTGAGCAAGCCGGGATGGTCAACCGGGTGGTGCCGCGCGAGCGGCTCGACGCCGAGACCACCGCGCTGGCGGGCCGCATCGCCGCGATGCCGCCGTTCGGGCTGCGCCAGGCCAAGCGCGCGGTGAACCAGACGCTGGACGTACAGGGCTTCCACGCCGCCATCCAGTCCGCGTTCGACATCCACCAGACCGGCCACGGCAACGCGCTCAGCGTCACCGGCTATCCCATCCTGGCCAAGCTCGGCGAGATGAAGGCGAAGATCGAGTGACCCGCCACGACCACTGGATCGGAGGCAAGGCCGTGCGCCCGGCGAGCGGCTCCTACCTCGCGGCCGTCGATCCCGCCACACGTGAACCGGGGGCCGAGGTGGCCGCGGGCTCGGCGTCCGATGTGGACATCGCCGTCGCGGCGGCCTCGGCCGCGCAGCCCGCGTGGGCCCGCCGTCCCTCGGCCGAACGGTCGGAGGTGCTGCACCGGATCGCCGACGCCGTGGAGGCACACTCCGGCGAGCTTGCCGAGCTGGAGCGTGCGTGCACCGGCAAGGTCGCAGCCCAGCTGCGGACGGAGGTCGAAACCTCGGCCGCCTACTTCCGCTACTACGCGGGGATCCTGCGCGCGCATGCGGGCCGCACGATCGACCTCGGCGGCACCAACCACACCTACACCCGGCTCGAGCCGTACGGGGTGGTCGCGGTGATCACGCCGTGGAACCTCCCGCTGAACCAGGCGTGCCGTGCGCTCGCGCCCGCCCTCGCGGTGGGCAACGCCGTGGTGGCCAAGCCGTCGGAGTTCACCTCGGCGTCGACGCTCCTGCTCGCCCGCCTCGCCACGGAGGCGGGGCTGCCCGACGGGTTGCTCAACGTGGTCACCGGAACCGGCCGCGCCGTGGGCACACCGCTGGCGGCCCATCCCTCGGTGCGGCGGATCGCGTTCACCGGATCGGTCGCCACCGGGCGGCACCTCGCCGCGATCGCGGCGGACCGCCTGATCCCGGTGACGCTCGAGCTCGGCGGTAAGTCGCCCGTGGTGGTGTTCGCCGACGCCGAACTGGACCGCGCGGCCGCGGCCGCCTCCGGTGCCGTGGCCGCCAACGCGGGCCAGGTGTGCTCGGCCACCACCCGCCTGCTCGTGGAGGCGTCCGTGCACGACGAGGTGGTGGCGAGGGTGACCGAGTCGGTCGCGCGCCTCCAACCCGGCGTCCACTTCGGACCGATGGTGACCGAGGCCCAGTACCGCAAGGTGCTCGGCCACTTCGCGGACGCGGCCGCCGAGGGCATGGTGCCCGCCACCGGGGGAGCGGCCTACGACGACGGCCCCGCGGCGCGCGGCTTCTATGTGCGCCCGACCGTCTACGCGGGAGTGCCGCCGCAGTCGCGGCTCGCCCGCCAGGAGATCTTCGGCCCGGTGCTGGTCACCATGCCGTTCGCCGACGAGGAGCAGGCCCTCGCGCTCGCCAACGACACCGACTACGGCCTCGCCGCCGCCGTCTGGAGCGGAGACGTCGCCAGGGGGTTGCGGCTTGCCGAACGGATCGACGCGGGCCAGGTGGCGGTGAACGGCGGCCCGCTCACCATCGAGACACCGTTCGGCGGGTTCAAACAGAGCGGCCACGGCAGGGAGAAGGGCATCGAGGCACTGCACGAGTACGCCCAGACCAAGACCGTCAGTCTCGCGCTGCACTGAGGAGGACCATGGACGAGAACGGACAGCTGGAGGCCGCGCGGGCCCTGCGCAGGCGGCTGCTCGGCGACGCCTACGTCGACCGGGCCACGGCCGATCCCGACCCGGTCTCGGCGGAGTTCCAGGACTACATCACGTCGATGGCGTGGGGAGTCTGGACCCGCGGCGGTGCGCTCAGCCCGCGCGACCGGAGCCTGCTCGTGCTGGCCATGACCGCGGCGCTCGGCCGTATGGAGGAGTTCCGGCTGCACGCGAGCAGCACTCCGAGGACCGGCGTCACCGACGAGGAGATCGACGAGCTGCTGTTCCAGGTCGCGGCCTACTGCGGCGCACCGGCGGGGATCTCGGCCCGGCGGGTGGTCAAGGCTTTGCGGGCGGAACGGGGGAGTGGAGCATGACAGTGCCCGGCGTCGGAATCATCGGCCTCGGCAACATGGGAGGAGCGCTGGCTGCGAACCTGGTGGACGCGGGTCTCGCCGTCGTCGCCCACGACGCGCTGGGGCCGGAGCGCGCACCCGAGGGCAGCACGTACGTCGCGTCGGTGGCCGAGGTCGCACGGCGCGCCGGCGTCGTGGTGTTCAGCCTGCCCGACGGCAAGGCGTCCGAGCAGGTGGCCCGCGAGCTGCTGGCCGCGGAGGGCCGGTGCGCCCGGCACGTTGTCGACACATCGACGGTCGGGGTCACCGCCGCGCGGACCATCGGCGCGCTGCTCGGCGAGGGTGGGGTCGGCTATGTCGACGCGCCGGTGTCGGGAGGCCCCGCCGGGGCGCGAGCCCGCACCCTCGCCGTCATGTATGCCGGATCGCGGGACGCGTGCGCGGAGGTGGAGCCGGTGCTCGCGGGGCTGAGCGACCGGCGCTTCCGGGTCGGGGAGCGGCCCGGCATGGCGCAGGCGCTCAAGCTAGCCAACAACTTCCTTTCGGCCACCGCGCTCGCCGCCACCAGCGAGGCTGTCGCGTTCGGCCGGTCGGTGGGGCTCGATCTGGAGACGATGCTCACCGTGCTCGACTCGGCCAGCGGGCGCAACACGGCGACCAGCGACAAGTTCCCCAACCATGTGCTCACCGGCCGCTACGCGTCGGGCTTCAGCAACTCGCTCATGACCAAGGACGTCCAGCTCTATCTGAACGCGGTCGGCGAGCAGGGCGGGCCGTCCTCGATCGGCGCGGTGACGGCCGGGGTGTGGGAACGGTTCGCCGACGCCGAGCCCGGAGCGGACTTCACGCGCATCTACCCCTTCGTGGAAGGTTCCTGACGCCATGGTTGACCGCGACGACGTACGGCGGGCGCACGGCTACCACACCCTGCGCGTGACGCGGATCGTCCAGGAGACCCCGGACACCCGCTCGTTCGTCCTGGAGGTGCCCGCCGAGCTGGCGGAGACGTTCCGGTACCTGCCGGGACAGTTCTGCACCTTCCGGGTCACAGTGGACGGTACCGAGCAGCTGAGGTCCTATTCGATGTCGAGCGCCCCGGACACCGGCGACGACCTGACCGTCACCGTCAAGCGCGTCCCCGGCGGCGTGGTGTCCAACTGGCTCAACGACACCGTGGCCGAGGGCGACGTCCTCGAGCTCACCAGACCGGCCGGTGTCTTCTGCCCACGCGAAGGCGGGCACCCGGTGGTCGCGTTCTGCGGTGGAAGCGGCGTGACACCCGTGCTGTCGATAGCCAAGAGCGTGCTGGCCGCCACCGACCGGACGGTGCGCCTCTTCTACGCCAACCGGAACCCGGAGTCGGTGATCTTCGCCGGGGAGCTGGACCGGCTTCGTGAGCGCTACCCGGACCGGCTGGAGGTGCGGCACCACCACGACTCCGTGGACGGCTACCCCGACGCCGGCGCGGTCACCGAGTTCGCGGGAGCGTCGGCCGGCGCCGACTACTACGTCTGCGGGCCGGCGCCGTTCATGGACCTCGTGGAGTCGACGTTGCGCGCCACCGGGGCCGACCCCGGGCGCATCCTCGTCGAGCGGTTCGGCGACGCGGCCCCGGCCGAGCCGGAACAGCGAGCGGCCGGGCCCGAGGTGCCCGAGGCGGTGACGCTCATCCTCAACGGCAAGAAGACCACCGTCGCCTACAAGGCGGGCGACACGGTGCTGGAGACGGCCCGGCGGGGCGGGCTGCAACCGCCGTTCTCGTGCGAGGCCGGCAACTGTGCCACGTGCATGGCCGTGCTGCGGGACGGATCGGCGACCATGCGGGCCAACAACGCGCTGACGGAGGAGGAGGTGGCCGAGGGCTGGGTGCTGACCTGCCAGGCATTGCCGCAGGGACCCGGATCGGTCACCGTGGAGTACGAGGCTTTCTAGCCGGACGGGCCGCGACGGGGTGTTCGCCGGCGTCGCGGCCCGTTGTCAGCTCAGCGTGATCGCGCGTTCGGGACAGCTGTCCGCAGCTTCGCGGGCCGCGTGCTCCAGCGCGGAGGGCACCTCGGGTTCGGGCACCTCCGCGTAGCCGTCGTCGCTCAGCACGAACACGCCGGGGCAGATCGCGCAGCACACCCCGTGTCCCCGGCAGCGGTCCTCGTCCACCGCGACCCTCACCGTGAGTCCTCCCCGGTGAGCGTGAACTCCAGGTGCAGCTTCGCGAGCCCGCGCAGGATGAATGTCGGCAGGTACCGGTAGGAACGGGAATCGCCGGGCCCGTGCTCGCGCTCGGAGATCCGGATGTCGGTGGTGCGGTCGAGCAGCCGCTCGATCGTCACCCGCGCTTCGGCCCTGGCCAGCGGCGCGCCGGGACACGTGTGGATGCCCCGGCCGAACGCGATGTGCCGCCGGGCGTTCGGGCGCGCCGGATCGAACGTCGCCGGATCGGTGAACTGACGCGGATCACGGTTGGCCGCACCGGTCAGCACCATCACCGTGCTGCCGGCAGGTATGTCGACCCCCCCGACCGTGGTGGGCACCCGCGAGAGCCGGAAGTCGCCCTTGATGGGGCTCTCGATCCTCAGCGTCTCCTCGATGAAGTTCGGAATCCGGTCGCGCTCCGTGCGCAGCAGGTCCTGGATGTCCTTGCGCTCGGCGAGCACCTTGAGCGCGGAACCGAGCAACCGGACGGTGGTCTCCTGGCCCGCGGAGAACAGGTTCGCCGCCACGCGCGCCACGTCCATGACGTCGGGCGTCGAGCCGTCCGGGAACGTCGCCGTCGCCAGCCCCGTGAGCACGTCCTCGCGGGGCTCGCGGCGCCGCTGTTCGAGGTAGGCGGTGAACGTCGAGTACAGGAACTCCAGCGGGTTGTGCGCCAGTGCCTCCTTGCCCATACCCCCGATGCCGCCGCCGGAGTGGGACGGCCCCCGCAGCGACGAGGCGAACTCGTCACGGTCCTCCGGAGGCACACCGAGCAGGTCGGCGATCACGAGCAGCGTGAACGGGCCCGCGAAGCCGTTGATGAACTCGCCCGCGCCGTCGGCGAGGAACTCGTCCAGCAGCCCGTCGGCCAGCTGCCACATCTCGGCCTCGTTCTCCTTGAGGCGCTTCGGGGTGATCAGCCGCATCAGCAGGGCCCGGTGGTCGGTGTGCGTGGGCGGGTCCAGCGTGGGCAGCTGGTCGCTCATCGGCAGCTTGTCCCGGTGCTGCTCGATCAGCTCGCTGACGTCGTCGCCCTCCAGCGGCACCGGGAAACCGGGGAACGGCCCCGTCACCGACACGCAGGAGGAGAACGTGTCGGCGTCGTGGAACACCTGCACGGCCTCGTCGTAGCCGGTCACCATCAGCACGTCGTGGTGCGGCTCGCGGTGTACGGGGCAGCGGGAGCGCAGCTGCTCGTAGTAGGGGTACGGGTCCGTGACGACCGCGTCGTCGCGGAAGAAGTCGATCGATTCGAAATCCTTCACCGTGTGTCCGTTCCCTCCGATGTCAGGTGTTGCGTCCGCCGTTGACGCCGATGACCTGCCCCGTGACGTAGCCCGCTTCCTCGGAGACGAGGAAGGCGCAGGCGGCGGCGATGTCCTCGGGCCTGCCGGGCCGTCGCACCGGTGTCAGCTCGGCGTGGTGGTCGACGGTCCCGCCGAGCAGCCCGTGTTCCTCCGACGCGCGCAGCATCGGGGTGTCGACGAACCCGGGCGGGATGGTGTTCGCGGTGATCCCCCGCGGGCCCAGCTCCAGCGCCAGCGCTTTGGTGAGCCCTACGAGGCCCGCCTTCGACGCCACGTAGTGCGTCATGAACTGCTGGCCCGACTGCGCGCTGGACGAGGAGATGTTGACGATGCGGCCCCAGCCGGCCTCGACCATGTCCGGCACCACCGCCTGCGCGCAGTAGAAGGGACCGCTGAGGTTCACCGCCAGCATCCGGTCCCAGATCTCGTCGGTGATGTGCAGGAACTTCTTGAACCCGGTCAGGCCCGCGTTGTTCACGAGCACCAGTACGGGGCCAAGACTGTCGTGGACCTCCCGCACCGCGGCGTCCACCTGGGCGCGGTCGGACACGTCGACCCCGCCGAACGCCCGCGCCTCGTAGCCCTTGTCCCGCGCTTCCACCGCCACCCGCTCGGCCGCCTCGGCGTCGAGGTCGAGCACGGCGGTGGCGAACCCGTCGGCGCCGAGCCGCAACGCGATCGCCCGCCCGATGCCGGAGCCGCCGCCCGTGACGAGCGCGGTGCGCCGCAGGCTCATGCGACCTTCTCCTCGCCCGCGAGTGAAGTCCGGTGCATCAGGCGTGCGGACGTGGCGCTGTAGGGCAGCGCGCGGTGGAGCATGCCCGTGTTGTCCCACACCACGAGGTCGCCCGGCCGCCAGCGGTGCCGCAGCACGAACCTCGGCTGGGTCGCCCACGTGAGCAGCCGGTCGAGCAGCGCCTTGCCCTCCCCGGGCTCGCGGCCGACGAGCTCACCCGCCGTGGCGCCGACCAGCAGCGACTTGCGGCCGTTGCGGCGGGTCCAGACCAAGGGGTGCTCGCGCACGGGGTTGCGGTCCCACGCGGCGCGTTCCTTCGGCGACGGGTTCGGCTGCACCAGCAGCTGCGAGGCGGCGAAGCTGTGCACCACCCGCAGCCCCTCCAGCTCGGCCTTCTCGGCGGCCGGGAGTGCCTCGAAGGCGGCGAAGGTGTTGGCGAACTCGGTGTCCCCGCCGCCGTCGTCGGACACCTGTCGTGCGGTCAGCACCGTGGCCTTGTTGGGCACCTCGTCGGTGGTGCCGTCGATGTGCCAGAAGAAGGTGGCCTCGCGGTAGGCGGCCAGCTTGCTCTTGGCGGGATCCCGCGTGATGCGCTGGATCTCGGGGTGTGCCTTGTCGCCGCCCATCGGCAGCGGCACGACCTCGCCGAGCAGGCGGCTGAAGGCGACCAGCTGGTCGTCGTCCACCGCGGCCTCGCGGAACACCACGACGCCGCGCCGGTCGAGCGCCGCGAGGCACTCGTCGGCCACGCCGCGGTCGACCAGTTTGGCGCCGGACAGCCCGGTGATCTCCACACCGGTGGTGGGGGTCAGTTCGGTGACGGTGCTTCCCATGCTTGCTGTCCTTTTCAGACCGAAGGTTCGGCGACCGTGTCGAAGAACGCTGCGCCGGAGTCGGGGATCCTGGGCTGTTTGAAGACGTTGACCGGATAGGACACCAGGACCATCGAGTACAGCAGGTGCAGCAGGCGCGTGGCGTCGCCGGGCAGGTCGTTCAGGTCCAGCTCGTTGAGGTAGCCGATCGCCTCCTCTGCTCGCGGGGCGATGGCGTCGTAGAACTCGCCGAGCTCGTCGATGGTCTTCGACAGCCGCATGTCGTAGCGCTCCTGGCGTGTCGGCAGCGCCCAGTCCGCGACGTAGGGCTCGAGCTCGCGGAACGACTCGGGCAGTGGGGTGGCCTGGTTCGTCATCGGTTCGCTCCTACCTGTCGCCCGAGCTCTGGTGCGCGGCCACCGCGTCGCGGATGACCTTGTGGAAGTTGCGGATCAGCAGCTCCTGGTCGGAGAGGTGGAACTGCCCGTTGGCGCGGGTCGCCAGCGCCGAGTGGGTGGCCTCGACCGTGTTGGAGTCCTGCATCGCGAACTCGATCGTGCTGTCCGCCACCAGTTCCTGCGCCAGCCGCTCCTGCGCGTTGCGCGGCGGGGGGAAGTAGATGTCGAGCTCGTAGGTGTGCGAGTCGAGGCTCTCGGGCCAGTACTGGTAGGTGATGTAGAAGTTCCGCGCCCAGATCTGGAAGGAGAAGTTGGGGAACAGCCAGAAGGAGTCGTTGCCCCACGAGTTGATCCGGCCCTTGTTGAGCGCCTCCGGCAGCGGCCCGACGTCCGGCACGTCGTCGGGGCCGAACAGCCCCGCGCGGAAGAGCCGGTACACCCATTTCTGGTCGCGCCTGGCGGGGCCGAGCGCACCCGGCTCGCGCGGCGGCAGCGGCGGCGGCCCCGGCACGGACGTGAGCATGTGCGGTTCGAAGATGTCGTAGTGGTAGGCGTCCACAGGGGGAACGAGCTTCTCCGCCTTCGAGACGTCGGGGTCGATGAACCGGCCGTGCACGTACGGCGGGTGGTACCACTCCAGCACCGCATCGATCGAGAGCTTCCAGTTGCCCTTGATGCGGGTCTTGTAGCCGAAGTGCTGGGTCATCTCGCCGAACGGGTAGCTCTCAAGCTCGAGCATGCGGTCGCCGAGGAAGCCGCTCAGCGGTTCGGCGTCCCTGGCGAAGTTGACGAAGACGAACCCGGCCCACGTGTCACAGTGGACCTTCGGCATGCCGAGGGCGCCCTTGTCGAGCCCGAAGAACTGCTCCTCGTTGGTGACGTGCGTGACGCGGCCGTCGAGCCCGTACCGCCAGCCGTGGTACTTGCACGAGAACTCCCGGCAGACGCCCTTCGTCTCCTCACCAGGATGCTCCTGCCACACGACCTTGTTGCCGCGGTGTGCGCAGACGTTGTGGAACGCGGCCACGGAGCCGTCCGCCTGCCGCACCACCACGATCGAGCCGAGCCCCGGCAGGTCCCTGGTGAAGTAGCTGCCGGTCCTCGGCACCTGTTCCACGCGGCCGACCTTCAGCCACGAGCGCCGGAACACCGCGTCGCGCTCGGCCTCGAAGAACTCTTGCGAGATCGAGTCCTCGTAGCTCACCGGGCCGGTGCCCAGCTCCGGGTACAGCGGGGTGAACTTGCCCTTCCCCGTGGCCAGCCGTTCCTGGATGCCTGTCATGGCTTCCGCCTTCCTCCCTGTTGGGTTCGAGTTCAGACGACGCCATCCGCGCGCAGGCGGGCGATCTCGGCCTCGGTGCGGTGCAGCAGGCCGGTGAGCACGTCGTCGGTGTCCGCGCCGAGCGCGGGGCCGAGCCAGCGGATCTCGCCGGGGGTGTCCGACAGCGACGGGAGCACGCCGGGCACGGCCACGGCCCCGATCCGGGAGTCGGCGAGGACGATGTTCTCGCGGTGCCGGTACTGGGGATCGGCGAAGATGTCGGCGACCGAGTGCAGCGGTCCCGCGGGCACCTGCGCCTCGCGGCACCGGGCGAGCACGGCGTCGCGGGTCAGCGTTGCGACCCAGGCGGACACCAGCTCGTTGACCCGGTCGCGGGCGGCGAGCCTCGCCGGTGTGGTGCCCAGCTCGCCGGGGTCCGCCAGCTCGGGCTGTTCCATGGCCTTGGCGAGCCTGGCGAACATGTCGTCGTTGGTGCACGCGATCGCGATCCAGTGCCCGTCACCGGTGCGGTAGTGGCTGTGGGGCAGGACGTTCACCGTGTCGGCGCCCATCCGCTCCCGGACGAACCCCGACTGCTGGTACGCGGGCACCAGCTCGTCGAGCGCGCGGAAGATCGTCTCGTACAGCGCGAGGTCGATGCACTGCCCACGTCCCGTGGTCTCCCTGGCGCGCAGCGCCAGCAGCACGCCGATCACGCCGTAGAGCCCGGTGACGTAGTCGGCCAGCGACGTCGAGCCGGGCGTCACTGGTGGACCGCCGGGCTCGCCCGCCAGCAACGCCAGCCCGGAGAAGCCGTGGGCGATCCTGGCGAAGCCGGGCAGGTCCCGGTTGGGCCCGGACTGCCCGTAGGCCGAGACACGCAACAGGATCGCGCGCGGGTTCAGCTCCTGGATGACGTCGTAGCCGAGGTTCAGGCGCTCCAGCACGCCGGGTCGGAAGTTCTCGATCACCACGTCCGCGCCGGCGATCAGCTCCCTGGCGAGCTCGGTGCCCCTCGGGTCGCCGAGGTCGATCGTGACCGACCGCTTGTTGCGGCTCTCACTGAGCCACACGAGCGTGTCGCCGCACGCGGTCGGGGTGCCGAAGCGGCGCAGGTTGTCGCCGGTGCCCGGTCGTTCGACCTTGATGACCTCGGCACCGAACTCCCCGAGCACGGTCGCGCAGAACGGGCCGGCCAGGTAGGTCCCCAGATCGAGAACCCGGATGCCGTCGAGTGCGTGCATGGTTCGCGCTTCCCGTCAGCCCGACCAGGGCTTGTCGTCCCACGCCCGGTCGAGCGGTTCCATGCCGCCGCCGAACGGGAAGAACCCGCGCTGGGCGTAGGTCTCGCGGGCGACGCCGTGGCCGACCTCGTTGAGGAAGGCGCGTTTGAGTTCCTGGGTGAACAGCTGGCGGGTGTAGCGCAGCACGAGAGGAGGGCGCTTCACGAGCTCGTGCGCGAGTTCCCAGGCCCGGTCGAGCAGCTGGTCCTTCGGCAGCACCTCGGCCACGGCGCCCCAGTCGCGCGCCTCCTGTGCGCTGAGCTTCTTGCCGGTGAGCAGCAGGTAGCGGCCGCGGTTGTGTCCACAGAGGAAGTTCCAGATGATGTGCTGCCCGTCGCCGGGCACCTGGCCCCGGGGGAAGTGCGAGACGTCCTGGAACCACGCGTCCTCGGAAGCGAGCACGATGTCGCCCATGAGCGGGACCTCGGAGTGGATGTTGCAGGGCCCGTTGACGGCGCTGATCATCGGCACGTCGACATCGAGGACGTTGAACTGGAGATTGCGGTTGTACCAGGCCTTCTCGTCGAGCTTCCACAGCCCGCGCTCACCCGGCATTGCCTGGTAGACGGGCTCTTCGGGTGGCTCGCCGTTCGGCAGCAGTCCCCAGTCCGCGTTGTAGTTCTCGCCGGTTCCCGTGTGGATCAGGCACTTGATCTCGCGGTCGCCCGCGACATCGGCGAAGGCGTCGGCCATCTCGTCGTGCGCCTTCCAGTCCCACACGAGGCTGCCGCCGTCGGTGTGGCACTGCATGAGCAGGATGCCGTCCTCGCTCAGCTCGAACCGGTAGTTGGCGTACCGGTTCTGGTACTCGCTGAACCTCGTCCGCTTGACCATCCGTGCCCCTTCCACCATCGGAGAAGCACATTCTCCGATATGGAGATGATATTCTCAAGGGGTGACGACGAAGACGCGTTCCTTCCGCTTCGCGGTGCAGGCCACCAGGGCGACCTCGGCGGCCGAATGGCGTGACCTCGCCAGGAGGACCGAGGACCTCGGGTTCTCCACGCTGTTCGTGGCCGACCACTACGTGGGCCGGGGGCCCGCGAGCCGGGAGGCGAGACTGCCTCCGCAGCACCTCGCGCCGATCGCCGCGATCGCGACCGCGGCGGCGGTCACCGAGACGCTCCGCGTTGGCTGCCGTGTCTTCTGCGCCGACTACCACGTGCCCGCGGTGCTTGCGAAGGAAGCGGCCACGCTGGACCTGCTCTCCGACGGCAGACTGGAGTTCGGCATCGGCGCGGGCTGGAGCGAACCGGAGTACCGCGCGATGGGAGTCCCGTTCGCGCCCGCGCCGCAGCGGGTCGCGAAGCTCACCGAGGTGGTCGCGCTCGTCAAGGCGCACTGGGCGGGCGGCGAACTCGACCACCGCGGCGAGTTCTCCACCGCGACCGGCTACACGGGCCTGCCGCTGCCGGTGCAGCGGCCGCACCCGCCGATCATGATCGGCGGCGGGCGCAGACGCGTGCTGTCGCTGGCCGCGCGCGAGGCCGACATCGTGAGCATCTCCAACGTGCCATTCGACCCCGTCGACGCAAACGGCCTGACCCCGCACCAGGAGGCGGCGCGCAGGCTGGGTTTCGTCCGGGAGGCCGCGGGCGAGCGCTTCGCCGGACTCGACATCGAGAGCTCGCCGTACTTCACCGAGGTCACCGGCGACGTGGAGGGGGCGCTCGCGCGGGTGGCCGAGCGCATGCGGGTGCCCGACGACGGCCTGCGGGAGCACCCCAACGTGCTCGTCGGGTCGGCGGGGGAGATCGCCGACCGGCTGTGCGAGCGTCGCGACACGCTGGGCGTGAACTATGTCAGCGTCCCGCAGTCACAGCTCGCCGCCTTCGCGCCCATCGCCGCCCGGCTCGCCGGTCAGTAGCGACGGGGGCGGCTGTGTCGACCAGCCCGAGCCCGGCCAGTTGAGCCACCCCGACGAGGCGAACGTGCCGCCGTCGGGGTGCAGCGTGGTTCCCGTGACGTAGGCGGACAGCCCGGACGCGAGGAACACCGCACAGCCGGACACGTCGGTGACCCGGCCCGCCCTGCCCATCGGGATCGTCACGCCGACGCCCGCGCCGGCCTCGTGGCCATTGCCCGCGAACCGCGCCATGTTGGGTGTCGGCGTGTAGTCGGGCGCGATGTTGTTGACGCGGATACCGTCCGGGGCGAGCTCGACCGCGAGGCTCCTCGCGAACTGCTCCACCGCGGCCTTCGCCGCCGAGTACACGGCGAACCCCGGGGCCGCCCGGTGCGCCTCGATGGTGGTGACGTTGACGATGCTCCCGCCGCGCCCGCCGGCCCTCATGCGCGGCACCGCGAGCGAGCACGCGTGCAGCACGTGCAGCAGGTTCGTGCGCAGCAGCGCGTCCCAGCCTTTCGGCGTGGTGTCGGTGAACGCCGCGCGGAACGTGCCGCCCACGAGGTTCACGAGCGTGTCGAGCCTGCCCCACCGTGCGTCCACGCCGGCGAACAGCGCACCGAGCGTGTCGGGGTCGCGGGCGTCGCCCTCCTGCACGAGCGCGTCGTGCCCGTCCAGCCGTTGCCTGAGAGCGCCGGCCGCCGCGCCGTCGAGGTCGAGCACCGCGAGGCGCACGCCGTTGGCGGCGAGGTCCAGTGCGATCGCCTCGCCCAGCCCGCCCGCCCCGCCGGTGATCAGCGCGACGGTGCCGTCGAGCCCGGCTCGCTCGGCGAACCAGCCCATCCCGCGTCACCCCCGTCCCGCAGGTAGGTGGCGCCGAAGCCGTCGAGGAACTCGAACGTGGCCTCGGGGGTGCGCGTGCCACTCGACACCACGATCCACGTGACGCCGGCGTCCTCGATCCGCGCGAACGCCTCGCGGTGGCGGTCCGCGTCGACCGTGGGGGAGTGGATTCCCTTGCCCTGGTAGGAGTACGCGACGTCGATCGGGTGCGGCCCCTTCGCCTGTTCCCGCAGGGCGGCGATCGTGGTGGCCAGCTCGTCGAGTGAGCCGAGCGCGGGCGTGCGCGCGGTGGTGCTCAGCTCGGCCCCGCCGCTCATCGGCATCCAGCCCTGGGCGCGCGCGGCGACGCGGCGGCGGGTGAGCGCCGAGTTCCCGCCGATCCAGACCGGGATCGGATCCTGCGCCGGGCGGGGCAGCGCGACGACGTCGCGCGCGCTGAAATGCCTGCCCTGATAGCTGAACGGCGCGCCGCTCCAGTGCAGCGGGAGCACATCCAGCACCTCGTCGAACAGCGCGTTGCGCTCCGCGAAGTCGACGCCGAGCGCATGGAACTCGCTCTTCTGGTAGCCCGTGCCGAGCCCGAGGATCAGCCGCCCTCCGGAGAGCCGGTCGAGTGTCGCCGCCGCCTTCGCGAGCAGGAACGGGTTCCGGTACGGCGCGACCGCGAGATAGGTGAGCAGCCGCAGCCGTCGTGTCGCGGCGGCCGCGTAGCCGAGCGCGACGAACGGGTCCAGCGTCTGGTGGCCGCCGGAGGCGAGCCAGCGGGCTCCCGGCACGGGGTGCTCGCTGAGCGAAAGCCCGCCGAATCCCGCGCGTTCCGCCGCGGCCGCCACCTCGTGCAGTGGCCCGGCGGCGAGCGCGTCGCCGTCAGGGCCGCCGGCCTCGGGATATTGGAAGATGAAGCGCATCGTCACCTCGTGTCCCGGTCAGCGGGCCAGGTAGCCGCCGTCGACCGGGATCGCGGTCCCGGTGACGAAGGACGACTCGTCGCTGGCGAGGAACAGTGCCGCCGCCGCGAGTTCCCTCGGCAGGCCCCAGCGGCCCATCGGCTGGGGCGGGCGCAGGTCCTCGGGCGGCGTGGAGCTGCCGTCGGGATCGGCGTTCGCCAGTCCCGTCCACGTCATGCCGGGGCAGATGGCGTTGACCCGCACGTTCTTCGTGGCGTAGTCGAGCGCAGCCGATCTGGTGAGCTGCACGACGCCGCCCTTCGCGGCCGAGTAGGCCGCCTTGCCCTTCCAGCCCACGACTCCCGCCGTGGAGGCGGTGTTGATCACCGAGCCGCCGCCGGAGGCGAGCATCGCGGCGATCCCGTACTTCATGCCGAGGAAGACGCCCTTGAGATTCACCGCGACGAGATCGTCGAAGGTCTCCTCGTCGATCTCGGCGAGCGGCCTGCTCTCGCCGCCGTACCCGGCGTTGTTGAACAGCACGTCGAGCCGCCCGAACTGCCGGACCGCCGTGTCGATCATCGCGGCGACGTCTGCCGCGCTCGCGACGTCGACCCGCACCGCGACGGCGGCGGCGCCGATCTCGGCCGCCGTCTCGTTCTCGTGACCGCTGCGGTCCGCGCAGACGACACGGGCACCCTCGCCCGCGAACAGCACGGCGGCCGCTCTGCCGATGCCGGAGCCCGCGCCGGTGACCACGGCGACCTTGCCGGCGAGCCTGCCCTCGGTCGAATGATCAGCCATACAGCCACCTTAGAGGCTCGATCTCGATAATGGGAAACGTTGTTCTCGCAATTGACCACAACGGTGAGGTAAGGTTCTCCTTAGATGAGAACGTCGTTTCCCAAGGAGGCGGGATGGCGATCCAGGACCAGGCAGCCTCGGTGCTGAGCGCGAGCAGGCACCTGCTGATCGACGGAGGGTTCGTCGAGCCGCGGCGGACAGCGCCCTCGCTCAACCCGGCGACCGGTGCGGTCCTCGGCGAGGCGCCGGACGCGGGCGTCGAGCACGCCGAGGCGGCGGTGGCCGCGGCGCGCAAAGCGTTCGACACCACGGGCTGGGCGGCGGACGTCGAGTTGCGGATCCGGTGTCTTGACCAGCTGTACCGCGCGCTGAGCGAGCACAAGGAAGAGCTGCGGGAGCTGACGATCGCCGAGGTCGGCGCGCCGCGGATGCTGACGCACGGCGCGCAACTGGACGAACCGGTCGAGCTCGTGGGCTACTACGCCGGGCTGTTGCGCGAGCACCCGCTCACCGAGGACCTCGGCGAGGCGGAGTACCAGGGCCAACGGCACCACCGCTGGATCGAGAAGGAGGCCGCCGGTGTCGTCGCCGCGATCATCCCCTACAACTTCCCGCTGCAGCTGGCCCTGGCGAAGCTCGCGCCCGCGCTCGCGGCCGGGTGCACGGTGGTGCTGAAGGGCGCGCCGGACACGCCCTTGGTGACGCTCGCGCTGGGGGAGCTGATCGCCGAGCACACCGACATTCCGGCAGGCGTGGTCAATGTGCTCACGTCATCCGAAGTGGAGGTGGGCGAACTGCTCACCACGCATCCTGACGTCGACGTGGTCAGCTTCACCGGCTCCACCGCCACCGGGCGCCGGATCCTCGCCGCGGCGAGCGGCACCGTGAAGCGCGTTTTCCTCGAACTGGGCGGCAAGTCGGCCCTGATCATGCTCGACGACGCCGACGTCAGGGCGGCCTCGATGTACGCGGCGTTCGGCATCTGCCTGCACTCCGGGCAGGGGTGCGCGCTCAACTCCCGCCTGCTCGTGCCGAGGGACCGGCACGACGCGATCGCCGAGAGCGTCGCCAAGTACCTCCGCAAGGTCTCCTACGGCGATCCGGCGGACCCGAAGACGTACATGGGTCCGTTGATCAGTGAGCGGCAGCGGGACAAGGTGGATGGGATGGTGCGGCGGGCGGTGGAGGCCGGGGCGAGGCTGGTGACCGGTGGCGAGAAGGTGGACCCGGGGTTTTTCTACACGCCGACTCTTCTCGCGAACGTGGATCCGGACAGTGAGCTCGCGCAGGAGGAGGTGTTCGGTCCGGTGCTGGCGATGATTCCGTACGAGGACGAGGACGACGCGGTGCGGATCGCCAACAACTCCATCTACGGACTCTCCGGCGCC
>NZ_QEQT01000047.1:0-107137 GCF_003311655.1 Prauserella sp. PE36
ATCTCGCCCTTGACGCGTTGGAGATGGGGATCTGGGCCAGGAAACGAGCCGGGCAAGACGTGACCGGACTTGTACATCATTCCGACCGTGGAGTTCAATATCGTGCGATTCGTTATACTGAGCGCTTGGCCGACGCAGAAGTGGTCGCCTCCGTTGGTTCGCGTGGGGATTCCTACGATAATGCGATGGCTGAGGCATTCAACTCGTTGCTCAAGGGCGAGTTGATCCATAACCCGATCGTTCTTGGTCGCGGATGGCAATCGATTCGGGATGTTGAGCTCGCCGTGGCCGAATACGTCGACTGGTACAACCACCGCCGCCTCCACGGCGAGCTCGGCCAACGCACCCCGGCGGCCATCGAGGCCGCCCACCGCACGTCAAGCTACGATCAACCCGTCCAGCCCGCCCGGGCTGGGTGACAGACAACAAGACCTGCACCAGACCCGGGGCGTATCACTTCTCGACACCGCGGCCGGACGCGCAGTGGCCCGCGTTCGATCAACTCGCCAAGGAGGCATATCGGCTGATAGGGGCCCCGGGCGTCATCATGGCCTGGGGCATACCCGTTCACTTACCACAAGGATCCCGACGCCAATACGAGCGGGCCGCTGCCTACGAGCGACTCCCCATAGCCGTGGCCTCGAGAAGGGTCAGACGGCTGGGGCGACGTCGGACATGAACATCTCTAGCATCTTGATGAACTCGTTTGCTGCGGAACACCGGCTTCAGCTCGATCGCGGTGACCCCAGCATCCCGGTACTCCCGACACCGCGCCGCGATCTCGTCAGGAGTGCCGACGAGGTTGCGCACCAGTAGGTATTCGCCGAAGGCGCGCTCGAGTGTGCCGCGGCATGCCGCTAGCGCCGCGAGGGCGGTGTCATCCATCCGCCAAAACGTGTTGAGCACACACTCTTCGGGCAGTGCGCGATCGTGTCCGGCGCCAAGCTGCGCGAGGATAACAGCGGCGCCAGCTGCAGATGTTGCTGACGCGACACCGCCGTCAACGCGGCCAGTACCACGAAACCGCCCTGGGCGAGGTTGATGATCCGGCTGATGGAGTACACTATGGACATTCCGAGCGCGATCAGCGCGCAGACGCAGCCGTCCACGAGGCCGCTCAGGAGGACTTGGACGAACCCGGTCATGCCGTCCTACCTTCCGACATAGGTGAACGCATCGCCGGATGCCCTGACCACCGCGACGTCGTCTTTGGTGAGCCCGCGATGCTCCTTGGGCCCGAACGAATAAGTACCGACGACGCCGGGAAAACCGTGCAGGTTCTCCAGCACTTCACGGGCCAGGCACGGATCGCCCTGAGCGTCTCCCAGCGCTTTCGCCATGAGGTAAACCGCGTCGAACGCCACTCCCGGGCCGAAGTCCGGAGCCGCACCGTTCCGCGCCCGGAACTGTTCGTGTACTGCTGCTCCAGCAGCCGGGCGGCATCGTCGCGCGGCGAGTTCTGCCACCAGAAGTCCTGTGGCTGGGACGAGCAACGGATCCGGCAGATAGTCCTTACCTGCTTGAGAAAGCTGTACGTGAGGTTGCCGTCTGTCGTCGCCACCGGCAGGTGCAGCCCCATCTCCCGGATGCCCTTGAACGCGACACCAGCCGCGGCACCCGTGCTCCACACCACCAGTGCCTGCGGTTGCCCAGCCGCGACAGCCTGTAGCTGCGACGTCACCGACACCGCGTCCGCGCTGTAGGACGCAGCACCGACGACGGTCATGCCCACAGCGGCGGCGGCATGCTTGGTGGCGGACGCGCCGTCCACGCCGCTGGGGTCCGTCGTACTGATCAGGCCGATCCTGGTGAGGCCTTGGCTCTTCCAGTATTCGAGCGGGCGCTCGGTGAAGTCCTCAGTGGCCGCACTGGCCGACCACTGCCAGCTGGCGGCGGCGGGTTTGACCCCTGGTGAAAGGCAGTAGTTGACCGTCTGGGCGCTCGTGGCCAGCGGAATCACGGCCTTGCACGGCCCCGAGAGCGAGGGACCGACAATCGCGTCCACCTTGCCGACGATCCGCCGCACGGCGAGAACGGCCTGAGCCGGGTTGCTCTGATCGTCGGCCGACATGAGGCGGAGCTTGCGTTCGTTGACCCCGCCCGCGGCGTTGATGCGGTCGACAGCAAGCTGGGCGCCCTGAAGCTCGCCAACACCGAGCTGACTCCCCGAGCCGGTCTGGCTGACGACGATTCCAATAGTGTATGCACTGCCGTTCTTCGAAGCGACCGCGGCCGAGCATCCGCCACACACAACGAAATCACTGCGAGACCCACGCACCAACGTCGAAGACTCACGTTCACACCTCATCCGGTCAGGTGAGCGGTTCGGAGAATGACGAGCTCGCAATAGGCCCGCGCGACGTTGGCCGAATCACGCAAAGTGTGCGCCAGGCCGACGTACGCGGCGAGAACCTCAGGCGAGTGCGCCAGCGTGCGGTGCATGTTCAGCGGCTCCGCGCCACGGGAGCGAACACGGTCGAAGACCTCGGCCACGACGCGATCCGGGGCCGGGCCGCCACCATTTCCACCCGTGGCCTTTCCGGCCGTCTGGCGCCCGCCACTACGAACCCACAATGACCCGCGACGCCACCACGCCGTCGAGCCGGGCGATCTCGTGACGCCAAGCCATCGCGGTGTTGAACGTGGCACCGAGGTCGGGAAGCTCCGCCATGTCCTCCGGCGAGAGGTCCTCGAGCACTCCACCAGCCGCGACGACCCGGGTCGACATCCGCGCCAGGTGATCGACGCTGACCGCCTGCAACACGGCCTGCTCGACCGACGGTGTGGCGCTGGTGAGCCCGTGCCCTCGCAACAGCACCACCGGATGGTCGCCCATGGCGGCTGTCATCTCGACCGCGAGTGCCTTCGTCCGGACGAGGACGCCGCGCGGGTACACCGGCACCCCGTCAGCCGCCAGCCTGCAGCCGGGGATGTCGAACGCTCCGACGATCGGCCGGATCGGAATACCGGCGAGATCACAGGCGACCACCTCGGGCGGATGCGCGTGCACCACAGCGTCCACATCGCGACGGGTCCGCAGTACCTCGGTGTGCAGCGGTAATTCGTTCGGCGCCTGATAGCCACCGTCGAGTTCCCCCGCGGCGCCGGCCTGGCCATCGAAATCGAGCACCCGGATGTCGTTCGCGGTGGTATATCCGAGGCCCTTCTCCCGCGGCCCGCGACAGCGGACCAGGATCCGGTCGCTGTCGACGCGGAGGCTGACGTGACCGAGGATCCCGTCGGCCAGACCACGCCCGGCCAGCACCCGGCACGCATCCGCGACCAGCTCGCGCAGCGAGCTCAACTCACCCATCGAAGTCACCTAATCAGTTCTGGGAGTGGGCCATCGGGCACACTCCTGATGGGGGACTGTGTCGTGAGCGGTGTTTCTGGCCCGACACGCCGGGCTGAGGTCCGGCGGGATGGGCACTGTGAGTGATGGCATCTGACGCCGTGGGCGCAGAGAAGGAGATCAGGAAGTCGGAATCCGGGTTGTCGCCGGAGCAGGCCGCTGCGGCGGCGATGGTGGCCGAGGCGCGGCACCGTGGGCTGGAGCTGACCGGCCCGGACGGGCTGTTGAAACTCTTCACGAAGAACGTGCTGGAAACAGCGCTGAACGAGGAGATGACCGACCACCTCGGACACGAGAAGAACCGTGTCGATTCGGATCGGGAGTCCACAAATATTCGGAACGGAACGCGGAAGAAGACTGTGGTTTCGGATGCTGTCGGCGAGGTCGAGATCGACGTTCCACGTGACCGGGAATCCACATTCGAGCCAACGATCGTCAAGAAGCGCCAGCGTCGCCTGCGGGACGTGGACGAGGTCGTGCTGTCGCTGTACGCGAAGGGCATGACAACTGGGGAGATCTCGGCTCATTTCTCGGAAATCTACGGGGCCTCGGTGAGCAAAGAAACGATCTCCCGGATCACCGACAAGGTGATCGCCGAGATGCAGGACTGGGCCTCACGGCCCTTGGAGTCCGGTGTACGCGGCGGTGTTCGTGGACGCCATCGTGGTCAAGGTTCGTGACGGCCAGGTCGCGAACCGGCCCTTCTACGCGGCCATCGGGGTCACCGTCGACGGCCGCAGGGACGTCCTGGGGCTGTGGGCCGGTACCGGCGGCGAGGGCGCGAAGTTCTGGATGAGCGTCCTGGTCGACCTGAAAAACCGCGGCGTCCGAGACGTGTTTTTCCTGATCTGCGATGGTCTCAAAGGACTTCCCGACGTGGTCGAACAAGTGTGGCCGCAGACGATCGTGCAAACCTGCATAATCCACCTTATCCGGAATTCGTTCCGATTGACATCGAGGAAATACGCGGACGAGCTGAAACGGGACCTAAAAGCGATCTACTCTGCACCGACGGCGGATGCCGCGGAAGTTGCATTGGACGAGCTCGATGATAAATGGTCGGAAACCTACCCAGCATTGATTCGACTCTGGCGCAAAGCCTGGACCGAATTCGTGCCCTTCCTTGACTATGACATCGAGATCAGGAGGATGATCTGTTCGACAAACGCCATTGAATCCCTCAACGCCCGCTACCGCCGCGCGGTACGGGCACGCGGGCATTTCCCGACCGAGCAAGCGGCTATGAAGTGCCTGTACCTTGTCACCCGAAGCCTCGACCCGACCGGCACCGGAGCCGCCCGCTGGGCAGTGCGCTGGAAGCCCGTGATCAACGCTTTCGCCGTCACCTTCGGTGACCGCTGGCCGGGAGCCAAGACCTACTAATCGAAACCGCCAGAAACACCGCTCGTGTTACGGACCCTCTGAAGGCGTTATTCGTCGTCACGTGACCGGAGCATGGCGTTGGCTCGTCGTCGGTGGCGGATGCTTCTGTGAGGGGTGGAGGAGCAGGCGAAGCAGGTGCCGATCTAGGAGCCGAAGTTCGGTACACGGGAGATGACGAGCGCATCATGTGCGCACATGGGCAGCCGATGCCGGGGTGGCCGTCGCATGCCTCGGGGTTGATCGGCAACCCGTCGGTGGCGTGTTCGGCAGGCCGGGCAAGCTCGCTATCACCGACGTGGTCGATGTAGACGGTTCAGGTGACCAGGGCCGAGCTGGACCGTTCAGGCACGGTCTCACCCGGCTGGGCTTCGATCGTCCACAGTGAGCAGGAGGCCCGGGAGTTGTGCGCCGCGATCGCCCTGCGTCGGATGACGTATCTTGCGCCCTGTCCCGGCCCTGGCAGCGCGCACCCGAGTGCCTGCAGGCATATTTGCAGGACCAGCGGGCAGCCATGCGCAGTGGCACGCGCATGGAACCCAACCCAGAAGTCTCCACGACGACGGCTGCAGCGATATTGACCTGTAACGCTAGTCAACTGTCCGAGTTCAAGTGACTTGCATCGACTCAAACCGGAAGCTCGGTAGCCGTACTACGGCACCACGTACGTTCCACGTCCCTTGGTCGTCCTCAGCGATCCGCGGTCTGCAAGGTGTTTGACCGCTCGACGCACGGAGCCGACTGATACGCCGTACTCACGGGCGAGGACTTCGCGGTTCGGCAGACGGATGGCGAACTCGGCTGCACATATACGTTGCTCGATATGATCAGCAACCTGCTGCCACACATATACCGGTCCGTCTAGGTTGAGTCGGTAGCGCGGACGAGACCGTGCAGTCACCTCGGCGCTCACAGCCCTGCCTCCGCTTCCCTATCAACGTCTCGGTCGCGGGCGAGGTTCAGGAGTTCCGCGGCGATTCCCAACAGCACACGTCCGGCCGCGTCGAGTCGTTGTGGCTCGTACGGCCGTTCTTCATCACGCTGCCGCTGAAGAACATGAATGCCGAACTCACAGCGTTCGTGGACACGGCGATCCTGGTGCGCCTCACGAGCCACGCGCATATCCGCTCGCTCGGCAAGGCCACGGTTGACCATGTCCGGCACGGGGCTAGGGTCCAGCCAGTCGTCAACGACCAGCGCACCGAGCACATCCAAAGCCTCTCGACGCCGACTCTCGTCACCATCCAACGCGGCCTTGAGCGTGAGCCACTGCGACGAATCCATCGCCGAGTAGCAACCTCCAGGATCGAACGCCCTGCTCACTTCGCATATCCTCCCGCTCTGGCCGACGAGGAATCCCATGTTGCCGCTTCGACGCCCCGGCTGGCACGACCTGCGTCCGCCACAACCACGACACAGACGTGACAGAGGGCCATACCCAGTCCGCCACAGCACCCGCCCGAGCGGTAGCACCGACTTGACTAGCAAGCCAACGCTTGGCGGACGAGATGACGCGTGCTCAACCGGCAAGCTGAAGGCCCCTCAGCCTCGCCAGCTGCCGGTTCGAGCCGATCGCGTCGGCAAGCGCCGCGGCATGTTCGACATGGTGTCGAGCACCGTCCAGATCCTTTGAATGCACGTACGCGGTTGCAAGATCGACCCGTAACGCGATCTGTGCGCGTGTGAAGCTCGGGTCGAGGTTGTCCAGCGCACCCGTCAGAACATCGACCGCATCGGGTTCACCGACGCGCGCCAGCGCGTGCCCACGCCAGCGAGCAAGATGAACGTCACCGAGAGCCACATACGGACGCTCCACGTCGGAATGGCCGGCAGGTAGCAACGCAGCCGCCTCATCGAACGCTCGCAAGCTCGCCGTGCGCCGGTTGGTTCCCGCCAGAACTTCGCCGTGAGCGGCAGCGAGCCAGGAACGCAAGACCCTTGGGCCGCGGCCTACCTGATTGCGTACCTCGCTCAGCAACTGGACAGCATCGACCTGTTGACCAAGATCGGTTAGCACGAATGCCTGTTCAGCGGTCGCGTGTGCCTCGAACATCAGGTCACCGGACTCCCGAGCTGCCGTCTTCGCGCGCTCGTAGAAGCGCCACGACGTCGACAGGCGCCCGGCATCAAGTGCTTGCCAGCCAGCGAGTGTGCACACCTCAGACAGCAGCGACGCCAGGCGGCGACGCCGAGCCGGTTGGAGACTGTGCCGCAACAGAGCCGAGACCTGCTCGACCTTGGTCGCCGTCTCTTCGTGCGCTACGACTGCTCCGAGCTGCCGATCGAGCCGTCGGATCATCGTCAGCTGCCCATGCAGCAGGTCGATCAGCTCGTCGTCCACCTGCGCCGCACTCCGCAACCTCGTCAGCAGTTCCGCTTCTCCCGCGTCACTCGTCGGCCGCTCGGCAGGGGCGGACAGCAGCACGTCGATCGGCACGCCGAAGATTCGCTCCAGGAGGCGCGCTGTAGCCGGTCGCGGCTTGCCCAGCGGCTTTCCCTTCGGACCACGACCGGATACCAGGCGGTCCAGGTGACGCAGACTCAAGGTTCCCTGCTCTCCGTGCTCACGGGCGAAGCGCTCGGCGAACTCCACGAACTCCTGAAGCGTCTCCCGGCGCACCTCGCGTATCTGCTGCTCGAGCACGGTGCGCGGCTCTCTACCGCCGTGGCTCGCTCCCGTAGAACCGCTGCCATTGACTCCCATAAGACGGCCCCATGTCTGGTGCGTGTCGTACTCGTTCCGCCTGCGCTGATGGCAAGCTGGTTTTAGTCTTACACACATCATCGTCACTGTTCAGGACGATTCATGGATTCGGGGAGATCAGCCTTGACGACCACCGGGAGACTGCACGTCGTCTGGCACCGTTGCGAGCGAGATGGCCGGGAGCACGCAGTTACCGACATCGAGTTCGCCCGCGGCCCACGGCGAAACGACGGCCTCTACACCGCCGTCTGCGGCCACATCGTCCAGCCCGGCTCGATGTTGCTCCCTCCGGCGGCTGGATGTCCACGATGCGAAAGGCGCCTGCATGGGCCGTTCGCGCATCACCCTACGGGTCGAATGCCGGGTCGGCATCGCAGAAACCGCAGCCGGCACCAGCCGACCGAACTACCGCTGCCGCGACAGGTCGAGCATCGGGGTGCGACACTGAGGACCAGCCGATGACGGCCCGAGACGACGACCTCGCGAGCCGTCTGGATGCGATCGAACGACGCATCGACGACATCAGCCAAGCGCTCGACTCACTCGCAGAGCTGCTTGCGTCGCTGCGTGACGGCTGTCCAGACGACGACTCCGATCACCCTCGACAGCTACGCGCAGAGCGCCGCCGAGACGGCTTCCGGCGGTGTCGTCACAGGCGTCACTGGCGCTGTTTTCGCAGATAACAGCCGGTTCCCACCCGTCACGACGGCCGTGACGGGTGGGGACGGCTCGTGACGGCTTACGACCCACGTCAGCCGCCCTGCTCGGTAGCGGCTCGACGGATGTCCGCGACCAGGTAGCCGCGCACCTGCCGCGTCTCCCCGTCCTCGGTCGTGATCCTCCTCCGTTCGGACGAACAGCCGAACTCACTCATCTGCCGCCCGAACGCGTTCGGCTCGAGGTCGAGAGCACCGACGAGTTCAGCTGTCGGAACGAACTCGCGGTCGTCGGCGTTGGCCTCGATGTACTCGACCACTGCCGCCAACGGCTCCGGTAGATCGACGGGCGCCGGCGCGGAGCCGATCGCCTTCGCGGCGGCTACAGGGTCGAGCAGCAACGCGGTGTCCTCACCCGCCGCGTGACCGGTGAGTGTCCCGGCCGCCAGCCGTAGAGCACGACCGCGACGGCAGATGTCATACCAGTCCTCCCCTGGCATGTAGTAGGTCCGCACCGTCATCGCGAGGACGTCAGCTCCGGCCTGCGTCTCGCCGTCCGGACGAAGGATGCCCACACCCTTGTGTGAGGGAAGCAGCCGACTGCTGTCGTAGCCACGAGTGTTCATCTGCTCTCCGAGCACGATGTTGCTGTCCCGCCAGTCCATCACCCGCAGTGCGAAGCGCGAGCCGAGCACCGCGCGTAGCCCGGACGGGATGGTCTTCGAGTCGGGCCGCTGTGTCGCGAGGACGAGCACGACCCCGGCCGCGGGGGCTTTCTTCGCCAGCCACGTGAGCAACTCCCCGATGTACTCGCCCGCGGTGAGCTTCTTGCCCTGCACGTCGATGGGCGTTCGGTCCTCCAATGGAACCTGGACCTCGTCGATGAAGATCGCTGTGATAGGCATATTCAGCGCCGAATCCCTGGACATCTCTGGCGTGATCTTGGATTCGGGGCAGACCTCGTCATCGAGTTCTCGCATTCGCCGGTACCGGCTTTGCACCTCGGAGACCAGCTCGACGAGCCAGTCCTTCAACGCCAGCACATGCTCCGTGTCGTCACCGGAGAGGAAGCGATGCGCGACCTGTTCCGCAGCGACCCAGTCCTTTCCTGCCTTGAAGTCCGCGACGTACAACCTCGTATGCGGGTCGAGGACGAGGCCGGCGGCGGCAAGCCGTGCCGCGAAGGTCTTTCCCTGCCTCGGGATCGCGCCAACGAGCAATGATGTCCACACCAGGGGCAGATCGATACGGCGATCCCGCGCGTCCCGGCCGAACGGCACCGGCTGCCACGCGTCCCATTGCGACACCCCGAGCAACGGTGTTCGCCGCGGCGGAGTCGCGTACGGATCTTCGTCGGCGACCCACATCGACACCCTGCCCGCGTGCCCGCCGTTCCCCCGTACACGCTCCACGATCAACTGGATCTCGTCGACTGCCAACGCTGAGGCGAGTGCCTCGCGGTGCTTCACGACGTCTGCGGCCTTACGGGTGGCAGGCAGGTCGACGATGACCGACCAGCCGTCGCCGACCCGGGTGGCCCGCTCGACCAGACGGAGCGACTCGTCCTTCCCGACCAGCTTCGCGTCGCGGAAGGCGTCTACCAAGACTTGGGTGTCCATGGTCCACGTCAGGGTGCGCGGTCCCGCCAGTGACGGCTTGCGTCCCGGCTTCCCGTCCTTGCGCCTGCCCAGGACGGCCAGCGCCACGGACGCCGCGGCGGCAACTATCCACAACGGGCGCTCACCGTAGATGGCGGCGATGATGAAGATCGCCAAGGTAATGGCGACGAGTACCGCACCCGTAACCTTCCACCGGAACAACGTCAGCGCCCTGATCTCGGTGAACTTGTCCGCAAGCTTCTGAGACTCCTCTGCCGCCTCGCGATAGTCCCGTACGGTGATCCACCGGCGCCACGACCGCGCGCCTGTCACAAGTCCGCGCACCACCGCCCCCACGAACCGCCAGGGCGAGCGCAGGACGGCAACGATCCCGTCCTTCAACGCCTGCACCGCCTGCGCACGAGTCTTCAGACTGAGGGGCACCCGTGGGGAAGAGTGCCACCACCGGCGCAGCCGACGACGCCACGGGACCCGCACAGCCGGGAATGGTTGGTCCTCGACGAGCTCACCGTCCAGGACGGACTCGCATCGCTGCAATTCCGGTGAACCCTCGCGCGCGAGGGACGAGCCTGTCGCGGATGCGTTCATGGAACCCGGCTCGTGGGCGTTCATGAGCGCTCGCCTCCCTGCGCGATCTCGTGCGCAAGGGCTTCGGCCACGCGAGGCGACAAGCCTCGGGAGCAGCCAGTCGCTTGACGCACCCATGCTGGGGTGATGACCACATCCGGCGTCCATGCCTCTCGTGCCTCCACCAGGTAGTCGTGGAACAGTTTCCGCCGCGCTGGCTTGCGAGGAGTGCGGCGACCAGGCCGGTCAGATCCCCGAGTGACCGAGAAGGCTTCCGCGAACGCGACGTTCACGGCCTCGGTCAGCTTGTCGCGCAGATCTGTCACCGCCTCGGCGGCCACGAACACGAGCAACGGCGGCACCGAATGCAGCACGACGCCGGACAACGACGCTGCCGCGTAGGACTCCCAGGTGTTCATGACGTAGGTCGCCGCCAAGGTGAACCACTTCGCGCGGCGAACCCATCGTCCTGTCCGAACCTGGTACCGCGCCGTCACCTGCTCAGCCCGCAGGATCGCCAGCAATACCAGCGACACGGTGGGATCGAGCAGCCACGCCGCGAGCCACGGCAGTGACCAGGCGGCCGCGTCGCCGGCCGCGAACGACTGGACGTTGGCCATGGTGAACGCCAGACCAAGGATGATCCCGGCCCAGCAGAGGCGGTCGACCTGCGCGCGGACCTTCTCGACGCGCAAGGCAATGACGTCCGGATCTGCCTGGTACGAACGCAGCTCCGCAGCCTCGGCTGCCTCCTGTGCGAGTCGCTGTGCACTGGTGGACGCCCGCGGCTCCATTGTGGTGCGGCCGGGTGGCCGCCCGGAGGCGGCCACCCTTTCCCTGCCCCGCTTCTGGTCACTCATCGGCGGTCACCTCGGCGCCTTGTCGTGTCCAGCGACGTGACCGTCAACGTGCGCGTCAGCACGTAGGCGGCGAGGAGATCGGGCAGAGCGAGCACAACGACCAGCAACGTCGTGTTGCCTGGATTCACGATCACCAGCCACTGGACGCCGACGAACGCGGCCGCCATGAACACGACACGTCCGGCAAGTGACACCGCCCGCGCGCCGGCACGTGCGGTCTCTGCGGCCTTACGCGCCCGTCGGCTACCGAGCCGCCAGACGACTGCCAAAGCGAGCAGTACTCCCGCTCCGGCCATGACCTGCTCAGGGGTGAGGTCGATCGTCACGGCAGCTCCTCTCCCCACACACCTCGGTTGATGTGCCGCCATTTCCACACGCGGTAGACCTCGCGCCGATCGGTGTCGGCCAGCGCGCCCCAGATTCCAACCGTGTCGGCGCCTGCGGCGCGGAGCTCCAGCTCGAGGCACTCCTGGATGACCGGGCACCCGGCGCATGCGGCCGCCGCGAGCGCGCGGTCCGGGTCCGGCACGCCAGTCAGGTCCGGCATGCCGTCGCGGTCGAAAGCCCAGAAACACAGGCCGTCGCGGGTGACAACCTCGCAGAGCACGTCGTCGGGCAGATCCGCGAGATAGTCGAGGCTCTCGGCGATCTCGTCGTAGTCGTCCTGGTTCACCACGCGTCACCCCCGGCAAGCCGGGCAACCTCGCGCGCGGTACGACGCTCGGCCACGATGCGGGCGGGGTCGACGCACCGTCCCGACTCGGCTGCCTCGCTGATCAGCCGTTCGAGCGCGGCGGCAGGGATGACGTAGCGGTACCGGACTCGGACAGCCGGGAAGGCGTCCTCCCGGATGGCACGGTAGAGGGTGGACGGGTCGACACGGACGATCCGTGCCGCCTCTCGGACCGTGTAGAACACCGGCTTGCCGGCATTCGACATAGGGGTATCCATGAATGAATTCCTTCGAGATAGTTTCAGCGCAATTATGCGCTAATATCAGCGTATGTACGGATAGTATTGACCCAATTGCGCGAGGCGCCCTCGCGCCTTCGTGGTGGAGCGCTAATCTCGGCGCTGAGGCGGACCACGGAGGAATGGGTGACGGAGGACTGGACTGCAGTCGCGCGGGCGATCAACGAGCGCATGAACGAGCTCGGACTCCGCCAGCGCGAGCTCGCGGAGCGCTCGCACGTCTCGCAGGCGATCGTGCGTGAACTCCAGCACCGCACCGTGGAGCGGCGCCGCAGCAAGCGCACACTCGAGGCGCTGTCCCTGGCCCTGGAGTGGCATCCGGGCCACCTCTCGGCGGTACTTGCCGGACGAAAGCCTTTGCGCCCTGGGGAAACCGGAGATGACCCGACCGATCAGATCCTCGCGCGGCTGGCTGCGATCGAAGGCCGACTCGACGACATCACCAAGCGCTTGGACGCGATGAGCGTTGATGTCGCGGCCCTGACCGACCCGACGTTGCGCCGCCGCTCTCGGTAGGTCGCCGATGCGCTGCCGGTGCCGTTTGGTGTCTTCGTTCATGAAACCAGGAAACGGCAGCGCAAGCATTCTTCGCAGGTGGCGGCGGTTAACCCTGAGCCCATTAACCACAATTAACTTCGCAGGTCAGCACGATTATCGCCGAGGTGATAATTGATGGCCGCGACCAAATTGCAGGCTGTCCGCAAGCAGCTCGAGTACAAGGCCGCGGACGTCATCACGCTGGTGGTTCGGCGCGCCGACGCGCTGGGTCTCGCGATCATGGAGCCGGCCAGCCTGAAGACGAAGCTCTCCCGGTGGGAGAACGGCCACGAGCAGGTGAGTGAGCCATACCGACGGCTGTTCCGCGACGTGTACGGCCGGACGAACGGCGAGCTCGGGTTCCCGGATGACGACGAAGACGACGAGGTCGCCGAGCTGCGGTCACGGCTGGCGCTGGCGCGCAGCGTCGACGCGGGGGCTGTCGAGGCGTTCCGTCAGCAGGTCGACAACGCACGACGCGTCGACCGGCAGTTCGGTGGTATCACCCTGCTGGACCAGCTCCACAGCCTGATCAAGCAGCTCGAGGGCCTCCTCAGCTACAGCACGGCCCGAGGTCAGCGGGAGGCGCTGGCGCAGGTCCTCGTGGAAGCGTCCACGCTCGCCGGCTGGGTGTCGCTCGACCGAAACGCCATCAGCCAAGCTTGGGGCCACTACGAGCGCGCGAAGGCGGCCGCCCGCGAGTTCGGCTCGCCCACCGCCTTGGCGCATGCGCTCGCCGAGCAGGCCTTCGTGCTGATCGACATCGGTGAGACCGCGAGCGCGGTCGAGCAACTCGACCACGCCCGCTCCCTTGGCGAACATCGGGTGTCGTCCCTGCTCCAGGCATGGTTGACCGCAGCGAGCGGCGAGGGCTTCGCGGCAGCAGGTGACGGCCCACAGGCGCTCAGGGCGTTCGACAGCGCCGACGAGCTCCTACCGGTGGACCCGCATGACCCGTCGCTGCCGTTCCTGTTCCTCGGCGACTCGCACCTCGACCGCTGGCGGGGCAACGCACTGGCGAAGCTGGGCGAACCGGAGGCCATCCAGCACCTCACCGACGCGCTCCCCCGGCTACCTGCGGCCTTCGTGCGCGCGAGGGTGGGCATGATGGTCGATCTCGCCTTCGCACATGCCGCGGCCGGGGACCGCGACGAGGCCCAACGCTACGCACGCCAGGCCCGGCAGCTTGGGCTCCAGATCAGGTCCGACCGGCATCTCCGACGACTGGGCGGCTTGATCCTGCCGACCGGTAGATCACGATCGCTGTGAGTTCAGGTAGTAGAGCAGCGCAACGAGGGTGCCCGACCCGAGCAGTTCCTGCCGCTGAGCGAGCTCATTGACGCGGGAGAGCGGAACCCACTCGACGCGGCCGACCTCCTCGGTGTCGGTCGGGTCGCCGATGCGCTCGGCGCCGCGCCAGAGGTAGACGTCCATCGGCGCGGTGACCTGGCCCGGAAGCGGCTCGAAGCTCACCAGATGCTCGCCCTCGCCGATGGGCTGCCAGCCGCTCTCCTCGGCCGCCTCCCGCGCCGCGGTCGCGGCGGAGTCCTCCCCGTCGTCCACGAGGCCACCCAGCAACTCGTACCCCCACTGCTTCGTGGCGAACCGGTACCGCCAGAGCATGAGCGCCTCATCCCGATCGTTGACGACCAGCGCGATGGCGATGCGGGCGAGGTGCACCACGTGGTACTCCCAACGCCTTCCGTTCGGAGCTTGCACGTCGGTCAAGCCCACCTTGACCCAGCGGTTGTCGTAGATCAGCCGCTCACCGAAAGTCTGCCATGCGCCGCGTTCCTCAGCCACGAGCCACAGGCTACGCTGCGGTGATCGACACGTGCCCGTGTGGTTCCGCGCCGTTGCGGCGGAACCTGCGGCGAATCATCAGGCCCGGCCACAGCATCAACAGCGCGCGTCGGGCGAGTTCGGCTTCAAGGCTTATCGACGTTCGACCGGCGGAGCCTTGTGTGTGGAGCCCGCACGCCGCGTAAGCCGGAGCTGCGTTGCTTGCCTAGTCTGAAGGTCTACGCTTCGGCATTCGTGAGCCGAGAATTTCAGCAGCTTTCCGGTCCGCCGCAGCGACCCAAGCCGCGTACACGCGGAGGGTTGTCGCTCCGCCCCCGCCGTGTCCGAGGCGGCCCGCAACCGTTCGGAGATCTATGCCGGCGGTCAACAGCTCTGTCGCGGAGTAGTGCCGTAGCGCGTGCAGGTGTGTCTTTATCCCAAGCCGCGTAGCCATCTTCTTGTATCGGTTCGACACAGCATCTGGCGGATACGGGCTCATCACGTCACCCCGCATGCCGACGAAGACGTAAGAATCTTCCTGCCATTTCGCGCCGAGTTCCGCAAACATCTCCTGACACCGCGCCTCATGCTCGCGAAGCAGCACGATCGTTTCCGTGTCAAGCGCGATGCGACGAATCTGGTGGGTCTTCGTGTCCTTCTCCCTGCCCACACCGCGCACAGTCGTGTAACTGCTGCGGACATCGACAATGCCCTCGTCCAGGTCGACTCGGGACCAACGCAGGGCGCACACTTCACCACGGCGCATGCCTGTGGTCATCACAAGCCACACCAGCGTGCCCCACGCCTCGTCCAGTTCGAACGCCTTCTCGACCAACCGCGCAGCCTGCGCCGGCGACGGCGGATCAGGTTGTGGCGGCGCCTGGCGCGGCCGCTGAGCAACCTTGGCCGGGTTCGAGGTGATCCAGTCCCACCGCTCGGCGGCGTTGAGCACACCACTGATGATCGAGTGGATCTGCCGCACCGTGGACTGAGCCATCGCCTTGCACTCGTGCGGCTTGCACTTCGCCTTCTTACAGTCGTGTTCGCCCTCAACCTTGTGCTCGATGAACGGCATCCCATCACAACGCACCCGGCATCGCCGCAATTCGCCATAGAGCGTTTCGAGATTACGCGCGCTGAGCTTGTTCACCGGCATCTCGCCCAGCGCAGGCCGAATGGTGCGCTCGATGTAGCCGACATAGCCGTGCCTCGTCGTCGGCTCTATATCCGCCGTGCGTAGCCACTCGTCGATGGCGTACGAGAACGTCACGGCCGTGCTCGGCGAGCGCTGCTTGTCTACCTGCGCTTGCAGCTTCGTCATGACCTTGTCGGCGCGCCGGTACGCCGCCTTGTCGGTGCCCTTGACGGTCTCCGACAGGTAGATCTCCTTGCCGGTCACCGGATCGACACCCGAGTACACCCGCACCTGCAACGAGCCACCGCGGCGGCGGATGTTGCCCCTGCCTCGGCGGTCGCTCCCCTGCTCTGCCCCAGTCATGACACCCAGCGTCCGACGACAGCCAGGGCCACGTCAACGATCCACCCATGGACACAACCATGGACAGATGATCTTGAGGCTCGAGCTAGAATGCTGTTTGACCTGGTCAGAAGGGTGGGCCGGGCGGGGCTCGAACCCGCGGCCAAGGGATTATGAGTCCCCTGCTCTAACCAACTGAGCTACCGGCCCCCGGGAGCGCTCCGGCTCCCCGCTTGAGCCCGTGGTGACAGCCTGGCAGGCCCAGCGAGTCGCACTATATCTGGTGCTCCCGGCTCTCGAGGTAGCGCTCCAGCAGATCCGCTTTCGCCTCTCGGCCGAGCAGGCGGTACGCCCTCGCCCACACCTCCGGGTCTCCGATCGGCAGGCCCTGCCACTCTCCCGTCACCCTGGTCGGCAGGGCTTCCACACCGGCAGGGCCCGTCAGGGCGAAGTTGACCATCACGTCTACCCCGTCGATCACGTACCGGCCCTGGTCGAGCTCGCGGTAGGTCAGGCTCGCCGCGTCAAGTGCCTCCCTCACCGTCTCGGCGTCCGCGTCGACCGTGACGTCCCAGTCGTTGGCGACCTCGGCGAGGCCCAGCGCCACCAGCAGGCCCGAACCACCCACCGCCGGGTTCAGGCCTGCGGCACGCAGGGCGGTCACAACGCGGACGACGGGTTCCAAAGGCGGGATGCGCATGGGGCCAAGCCAAGCACAACCTCGCGGCCGTACGGTCCCGAACGCGCAACTCGGCGTCGGGAGCGGGCAACTCGGCGTCGGGAGCGGGCAGCTCGCGGGCCGGAGCGGGGGACTCGCGGGCCTGAGCGGGGGACTCGCGGGCCTGAGCGCGCGACTCGCGGGCCGGGGCAGGCAGCGTCACTCACGATCCGCCGGGCGCAGGTCGAGCCTGCGGAGCAGCTGGGCGTTGAGGGCCACGATCACGGTCGAGAGGCTCATCGCGATCGCTCCGGCGGCGGGCGGGAGCACGAACCCGATCGGCGCGAGCACCCCGGCCGCCAGCGGCACCGACAGCAGGTTGTACCCGGTCGCCCACGTGAGGTTCTGCCACATCTTGCGGTAGCTGGCCGCCGAGAGCCTGCGCGTCGCGAGGACGCCGCGCGGGTCGTCGGAGGCGAGCACCACGCCCGCCGACTCGATGGCCACGTCGGTGCCCGCGCCGATCGCTATGCCGACGTCGGCGCGTGCCAGCGCGGGCGCGTCGTTCACCCCGTCGCCGACCATCACCACGCGCTCGCCACGCTGCCGCAGCTCGCTCACCGCCGCGTCCTTGTCGGCGGGCAGCACCTCGGCGAACACCTCGTCCACACCGAGGTCCTTCGCCACCGCCTCCGCGACGTTGCGCGCGTCGCCGGTGATCATGACGACCCGGATGCCCTCGGCGTGCAGCCTCTCCACGGTCTCGCGCGACTCGGGCCGCACCTCGTCGGCGAGCGCCAGCGCGCCGGCGATTTCGCCGTCGACGAGCACGTGCAGCACGATCGCGCCCCGCGCGGCCCACTCCCCCGTCTCGCGGGCCAGCTCCACGGGCGGCTCGGCGCCGCGCTCGCGCAGCAGTGCGGGGCCGCCGACGGCGACCGCGCGACCGTCCACTGTGGCCTCCACACCGCGTCCGGTCAGCGATCGGAAATCCCTCGCCGGGGGCACGGCACCACGCTCGCTGGCCGCCTCCACGATGGCGCGGGCCAGCGGGTGCTCGGAGTCGCGTTCCGCCGCGGCCGCCAGCGCGAGCACCTCGTCGCGCTCGTGTTCACCGGCCGCGACGACGGCCGTGACCGAGGGCCTGCCCTGGGTGAGCGTGCCGGTCTTGTCGAACAGCACCGCGTCAACGGTGCGCATGCGCTCCAGCGCGAGCCGGTCCTTCACCAGGATGCCCGCCTTGGCCGACAGCGCCGTCGAGATCGCGATCACCAGCGGGATGGCGAGGCCCAGCGCGTGGGGGCAGGCGATGACGAGCACCGTCACCGTGCGTTCCACGGCGGTGGTCGCGTCGCCCAGCGCGAGCCACACGGCGAAGGTCAGGGCCCCGACGCCGAGTGCGAACCAGAACAGCATCGCCGCGGCCCGGTCGGCCAGCGCCTGCGCGCGCGAGCGGGAGCCCTGTGCGTCTGCGACGAGCCGCTGGATGCCCGCCAGCGCGGTGTCCTCGCCGACCGCCTCGACGCGGACGCGGATGGCCGAGTCCGTCGCGACCGTCCCGGCGACCACACGGTCGCCCACGTCGCGGCGCACCGTGCGCGACTCCCCCGTCACCATCGACTCGTCCAGCTCGGCGCTGCCGTCGACCACGCTGCCGTCCGCGGGCACCCGGCCGCCGGAGCGGACCAGCACCGTGTCGCCGACACGCAGGTCCGCGAGCGCGACCGGGCGGACCTCACCGTCCTCCACGCGCTCCGCCGTGTCGGGCAGGAGCTCGGCCAGCGCCTCCAGTGCGCCCGACGCCTGTCCCAGCGCGCGCATCTCGAGCCAGTGCCCGAGCAGCATGATCACGACCAGCAGCGCGAGCTCCCACCAGAAGTCGAGCTCCAGGTCACCGATGCCGAGCGTGGTGAGCCCGCTGGCGACGAACGCGACCGTGATGGCGAGCGCGACGAGCGTCATCATGCCGGGCCTGCGCTCGCGCAGCTCCCCCACCGCTCCGGACAGGAACGGCCAGCCGCCGTAGAAGTAGACGACCGTACCCAGCACCGGCGAGATCCAGCTCGCCCAGCCGGGCACCTCGTAGCCGAGCAGGTCGCCGATCATGCCGGACGCCGCGACCACGGGGATCGCGAGCACCAGACTGAGCCAGAACTTGTCGCGGAACACCGCGGCGTGGTCGCCGTGCCCGGAATGCCCGGAGTGAACCGTGCGTGTGTCGTGTTGTCCGTGCTGCGCGTGTTGCTGTGTCTCCACGACGACCTCCCTTTGCCGAACGCACACCACTATACCCCGTGGGGGTATATTTGCAAGTACCCCCTGCCCGTATTTGACCCGAGCCCCTCTCCCGTGTTGAGTAGGCGCATGCGAACCGTTCTGGTCGTCGGTGGATACGGCGCCGTCGGCGCCACCGTCACGCGCTCGCTCGCGGAGTGGTCACCGGGACGGGTGGTGTGCGCGGGACGCGACCTCGGTCGGGCCCGCGCGCTCGCCGACCAGGTGGGGGCCACGGCGGCGGGGCTCGACGTCACCGACGTGAAGGGGTTCGAGCGACTGCTCGCCGAGCACGGCGTGGGCGTGGTGGTGCTGTGCGTCAAGCCTTCCGACGGCGCGCTCGCTCGCGCTTGCCTGAGCAACGGCGTGCACCTGGTGGACGTCGGCGCGTCGTACCACTTGCTGGCGCTCACCGAGGAGCTGACCGAGACGGCCCTCGAAGCGGCCGCCACCGCGGTGCTCAGCGTCGGGCTCGCACCCGGCCTGACCAACGTGCTCGCCGGGCGCGCGTGCCGCGACCTCGGCGGCGCCGACCGCATCGACGTCACCGTTCTCCTTGGCGCGGGCGAGCAGCACGGTGCCGACGCCCTGCGCTGGACGCTCACCCAGCTGGTGGCGCCCCGGCAGCGAGCGGCCCGCGGCCCCGCCAGGGTGTTCCTGCCCGGGTACGGGCACCGCACGGCCCACCCGTTCCCGTTCTCCGACCAGTACACGCTCCGGCGCACGCTCGGCGTCACCGACGTGACCACGAGGCTGTGCCTGGACTCGCGCGTGCTGACGACCCTGCTGTTCGCCCTGCGGCGCACCGGGCTGCTGCGCCTGGCGGCCAGGCTGGACGTGCTGCGGGCGCTCACGGCCGCGGCGGGCAAGGTCCACTTCGGATCGGACGGCTTCGCTGTCGCCGCGGAGGCCGTCCACAACGGACATCGCGTCGCTTACGCGCTCACCGGCAACGCCCAGGGCCACGTCACCGGGCTCGTGGCCGCGCACGTAGCGCACACCTTGCTCGGCCGCGGCCTGCCGCCCGGCGTGCACCATCTCGACGAGCTGACCGCGTTCGCCGGGCTGCCGGAGAGGATCGGGCTGCGCGTCCTCACCAGAACGACGCGGTGAGTGCCCCGTTACGCCAACGATTCACCACCGCCGACATCGAGTTGGTCAAGGACGGCTGACTGCTAGTGTCCTCCGCCGGGAGTCTGTTGCTTGAGTCGGTGGATCCAGGTTTCCGCCGGCAAGGCGCCGGTTCGTCCTCGTACTGGGCCGTACTTGGGCGGACCGGCAACGCAGCCGGCGGGAAGCTGGGCCACCGAATTATGCGGCGAACTTCCGGCGGGGGGCACTAGATTCGGCGCCACAACGACACGAAGGGTGTACGTCCATGCGCAGGCGCACGCTGTGGATCTCGCTGGGCTCGGCCGCGGCCGTGGTGCCCGCCGCGGCACTCGCGATCACGCTCTGGCCCACGGAGACCGCCACGCCGGAGCCGCCCGCGTCGCGGCAGGCCACGGTGCCGGAGTCCGTCGTGGCCGTGCGGGATCTGGACGAGGTCAGGGAGCTGAAGCTGCTCGCCACACCTTCCGCGAAGCCGGCGCCTCCCCCGCCGCCCCCGGTGACCGCGGCACCCGTGCCGGTGGCCGGGGACGCCGTGGCCGAGGAGCCGGAGCCTGCCGTGCCCGCCGCCGGAACCGGCGACGGCGACAGCGACGACATCGCCAGGCAGCGGGCGATGGAACCCGCGCCGCGCCCGCCGATGACGGACTACATCGCGCCCGACATTCAAGAGGACATCGACGAGGCCGAGAACGGGCCCGGCATCGACCTCGGCACGCTCGTCCCCGAGCCCTAGAAGGGCTGGGTGCCGTCGATCCAGCCCTGGAGCAGCGGCGCCGTCCTCGCGATCACGCGCTCGCGCGGTTCGGCGCCGATGCGCAGCACGAGGCGCGTCGCGCCGAGGCCGATCAGATGCGCGCACACGAGCTCGGCGCGCAGCCTGGGTTCCGGACCGTCCAGACGACGGCTCAGCTCGGCGACGAACTGTCGCTCGAAGTTCTCCCGGAACGTCGCGCCACCGGGGCGGGACGACGTGAACAGCGCGCGCAGCAAGGGATCCGCCTGCGTACGCTCGTGGTAGTCGAGCAGAGTGCGCACGAGGTGCTCGCCGAGGTCTTCCAGCGGGCAGTCGAGCAGGACCTCGGCGTCGGCCTCGAAACTGGACGCCTCGGCGAAGAGCTCTTCCTTGCTTCCGAAGTACTTCAGCACCAGCGCTGCGCTCACCTCGGCGTCGGCGGCGATGTCCCGCAGCTTGACGTCGGCGTAGCCGTGCAGCGAGAACCGGCGCCGGGCGGCTTGCAGCACGGCGGCGCGGGTCAGGAAGGCGTCGCGAGCCGCCGTGGCGAGGCGTTCCGGAGTGGACACCGCGTAAGGCTAACGCGACCCGCCCGCGGTGGCGGCCACCCGGGAGGGCACCGTCGCGGTCTCGGCGCCGTTGCCCGGGCCCGGCGTCAGCAGACCGATCACGCCGGCGAGCGCGGCGGCGCCACCGGCGATCACGAAGATGACGGTGTAGGCGTCCGTCGACGGATAGACGTGGCCGCCGACCTGCACCACCATGCCCGCCGTCACCGTGGCGACGATCGCGCTGCACGTGGAGGTGCCGATGGAGCGGGCGAGCGCGTTGAGGCTGTTGGCCGCAGCCGTCTCCGACATCGGCACGGCGCGCATGATGAGCGCGGGCACGGCGCCGTAGGCCAGTGCCGCACCGATCGCGGTGACGGTGACCACCACGATCACCCCGGCGAGCGGCGAGTGCACCAGCGGGCGGGCGAGGTTGCCGACGGCGAGCACGCCGACGCCGAGGACCATCGTGACGGCCGGTCCCCAGCGGGCCGACATCTTCGCCGACAGTGGGGAGAACGCCACCATCGCGCAGCCGACGGGCAGCAGCGCGACGCCGCTGAGCATGAGCGAGAGGTCGAAGCCATACCCCGTTCCGCTCGGCGCCTGCAGCATCTGCGCGCTCACCATGAACGAGGCGAACATCGCCACGCCGATGAGCACCGAGGCGAGGTTCGTCAGCAGCACCGCGGGACGCGCCGACACCCGCAGGTTCACCAGCGGCGAGGAGGGCACGCGCAGCTCGTAGTAACCCCACGCGAGGAAGAGCACGAGCGCGGCGCCGAAGAGGCCGAGCACGAGCGGGCTGCCCCAGCCCCACTCCGTCCCGCGCGACACGGGCAGCAGCAGGCACAGCAGCGCCGCCGACAGCCCGATCGCGCCGACGGCGTCGAACCGGCCGCCGCTGCGCACCGGCGACTCCGGCACGAGCAGCCACACGAGCACGATCTGGATCACGGCGAACACCGCGGAACCGGCGAACAGCCAGTGCCAGTCGGCGTGCTCGGCGACGAGCCCGGTCAGCGGCAGGCCGACGGCACCACCGGCACCCAGCGTCGAGCTCATCACGGCGATGCCGGTGCCGACCCGCTCAGGGGGCAGCTCGTCGCGCATGATGCTGATGCCGAGCGGGATCACGCCGATCGCGACGCCCTGGAGGCCGCGCGCGATGAGCACCACCACGAACTCGCTGCTCACGGCGCCGAGCGCGCTGCCAACGGCCATCGCGGCGAGTGCGACGAGCAGCATGCGCCGCTTGCCGTACATGTCGCCGAGCCTGCCGAGCACCGGCGCGAACACGGCCCCGGTCAGCAGCGTCGCGGTGATCAGCCACGCGGCGTTGGAGGGCGTGGTGCCGAGCAGGCGGGGGAACTCCGGCAGCAGCGGGACCGCCAGCGTCTGCATCAGCGACACCACGATGCCCGACGACGCGAGCACCCCGATCGCGGCTCTCGACCCGGCGGACGACCTTGCGGCCACGACTGAGCTCCCCTTTCCCTCGGCAGGCACACGACGGCGGTGAACCTCTGTTCACCGCGCCCGTTGAAGTAAACCTGTGTTCACCCCCGGGGCGCAATCCGCCGACCAGCGGAGGGGGAAGGAACGAGCATGATTCGCGTCTCACCGGGAGGCGCGGGCCTCCAGGTACCGTCGTTCGGGCAGGCTCAGCGTGCGGCGCGCGGCCCTCCGGTAGTGGTCTCGCGCGGCGTCGGTGTCGCCGGCCAGCTCGAGCAGGTGCGCCCGGACTGCGTCGACGCGGTGGTGCCCGGCCAGCGCCCGGTCGCCTTCGGCGTCCGCCAGTTCGCGCAGGCCACGCTCGGGGCCGTGGACCATCGCCACCGCGACGACGCGGTTGAGCGTCACCATCGGACCCGGCGCGATGCTCTCCAGCAGGTCGTACAACGTGAGGATCTGCCGCCAGTCGGTGTCCTCGACGCTCGCGGCCTCGTCGTGCACCGCCGCGATCGCGGCCTGCAACTGGTATGGGCCGATCGGCGCCCGCTCGAGCGTGCGGGTGAGCAGCTCCGTGCCCTCCGCGATGAGCGCGGCGTTCCACCGCGAACGGTCCTGCTCGGCGAGCGGCACGAGCGTGCCGTCGTCGCGGGCGCGCGCGGGCCGCCGCGCGTCGGTGAGCAGCATCAGCGCGAGCAGCCCGGCCACCTCGCCGTCGCCGGGCACGAGCTCGTGCAGCTGCCGGGCGAGCCGGATCGCCTCCTCGCTCAGCTCCACGCGCTGCAGCGTCTCCCCCGAGCTGGCGGTGTAGCCCTCGTTGAAGACGAGGTACAGCACGTGCAGCACCGCGCCGAGCCGCTCGGACCGCTCGGCCTCGGGCGGCAGCCGGAACTCGCCACCGGAGGCCTTGATGCGCTGCTTGGCCCTGCTGATGCGCTGCGCGATGGTCGCCTCCGGCACGAGGAACGCGCGCGCGATCTCCGCGGTCGTCAGCCCGCCGACCGCCCGCAGCGTCAGCGCCACCTGCGATGCGGGGGTCAGCGAGGGGTGGGCGCACAGCATGAGCAGCGTGAGCGTGTCATCGACGCCGGATGCGGGCTCGGGCTCGGGGACCGCCCGCGCGGCCACGACCTCCTCGCGCCGTCTGCGCGCCGACTCGTTGCGCCACAGCTCGATCAGCCTGCGCGACGCCGTGGTGACCAGCCAGCCCATCGGGTTGGCCGGCACGCCCTCGGCAGGCCACTGGCGCACGGCGGAGAGCAAGGCCTCCTGCACCGCGTCCTCGCACGTGTCGAACCCGCCGTAGCGGCGCACGAGCACGGCCAGGACGCGCGGGGCCAGCTCGCGCAGCAGGCCCTCGAAGGCGACGGGCTCGCTCACCCCGCCAGCTCGTCGAGCTCCACCACGGGGCGCACCTCCACGAGGCCGAGCTCGGCCTCCGGCACCCGCGCGGCGATCTCGACGGCCCGCTCGGTGCTCTCGCAGTCCACCAGGAAGAACCCGGCCAGCAGCTCCTTCGCCTCGGCGAACGGGCCGTCGCTCGTCAGCGTCGTGCCCTCGCGCACCGTGACGCGGGTGGTCCTCGCCGGATCGGCCAGCGCCTCGGACACGATCATCTCCCCCGACGCGGCGAGGTCGGCGTCCAGCGCGGCGTACGCGCCGAGCCCCTCCTGCCGCTGGTCGGGCGTGAGCCGGGACCAGATCTCGCGCGACGCGGGGTTGCCGTAGATCAGGATCACGTACTTCACCGATGCCTCCCGGAACTCTCGCGAATTCTCTCACCGATGGATGTCGAAATCGCCGCTTCGGCTTCTACAACCCCGTGAGCGGCACCCGCGGGAGGGTGCCCCGACCGAGGAGGACCCGATGGGCAGCACCGTACTGAGCCAGGCCGAGACCGAGGTCCGCGCCGTGATCGCCGAGCAGACCGCGGCGCTGCGCGCGGGCGACGCCGACACGCTCGTCGCCCGCTACACGCCGGACACCGTGAGGTTCGACCTCGCGCCGCCGCTGCGGCACACCGGCGCCGAGGTGCTCGACGCGGACGCGGTGCGCGCGTGGCTGGCGACGTTCGACGGCCCGGTGGACGCCGAGGTCCGCGACCTCGACGTCACCGTGGACGGCGACGTCGCCTTCTGCCACAGCCTCAACCGGATGTCGGCCGTGCCGAGCGGGTCCGGGGAACGCTTCGACCTCTGGTACCGCGCGACCGTGTGCCTGCGGCGGATCGACGGCGCGTGGCGGATCACCCACGAGCACACGTCGACGCCGTTCTACATGGACGGCTCGTTCCGCTCCGCGACCGATCTCGCGCCGTGACACGATCGGCGACGTGAGGCTGACCGCCACGGGGATCACCTACCGTGTCGACGACATCCCGTCCGGGCGCGTTCATCGGCGCCGACCGCGAGGAACCCGGCTCGTTCCTCGCCGTCAACTGGTTCGCCACCCCGCCGAGGGGCTCACTGCCGTAACGCCTTGCGCGCCAGCCGGTTCCCGGCGAACTGCGCCGCCTGCACGAGCACGACGATCAGCACCACGGCCACCGCGGTCACGGTCCAGTCGAAACGCTGGTAGCCGTAGGCGATCGCGAAGTCGCCCAGCCCGCCGCCACCCACCGCCCCGGCTACGGCCGTCATGTCCACCACCGCGACGAAGACGAACGTGTAGCCGAGGATCAGCGGCGCGAGCGCCTCCGGCACGAGCAGCGTGGTGATGATCCGCCACGGGCTCGCGCCCATCGCGCGCGCCGCCTCGATCACGCCGGGGTCGATCGTCACCAGGTTCTGCTCCACGATGCGGGAGATGCCGAACGTCGCGGCCACGATGAGCGCGAACGTCGCCGCCGTGGTGCCCAGCTGGGTGCCGACGACGCTGATCGTCAACGGCCCGATCGCGGTGATGAAGATGATGAACGGGATCGGGCGGATGATGTTGACGAGCACGTTGAGCACCGTGAACACCACGCGGTTGGCGAGGATGCCGCCCGGCCGCGTCGTATAGAGCAGGATGCCGAGCCCGAGGCCGAGCACACCGCCGACGAGCATCGTCGCCACGACCATGAACAGCGTCTGCCCGATCGCGTCGAGCAGCACCGGTCCGAGCAGGTCCCAGTTCACGGCACCAGCTCCTCGACCTCGGTCACCTCGCGCAGCTCGGCCACCAGAGCGTCCACGGCGGACTCCTCGCCGAGCAGCTCCAGCGTGAGCCCGCCGAACGCGCGCCCGCCCAGTTCCTTGATGCCGCCGTAGACCAGCTCGAACCGCACGCCGTGCCTGCCGAGCGCGTCCGACAGCACGGCCCCGATGCGCCGGTCGTCCCCGACGCGCGTGGCGACGAGCCGCCCCCGGTGCCGCTCACGGATGCGCGCGAGGTCGTCACCGCGCGGTTGGTCGCGCAGCACCGTCTCGACGAACCGGCGCGTCGTCTCCTCCTTCGGCGAGGCGAACACGTCGGCGACCGGCCCCTGCTCGACCACCCGGCCGGAGTCGAGGACGGCGACCTTGTCGGCGATCTCCCTGACGACGTCCATCTCGTGCGTGATCACCACGATCGTCACGCCGAGTTCCGTGTTGACCCGCTTGAGCAGCCGCAGCACCTCGCTCGTCGTCTCGGGGTCGAGCGAGCTCGTGGACTCGTCGGCGAGCAGGATCTTCGGGTTGGTCGCCAGCGCCCTCGCGATGCCGACCCGCTGCTGCTGGCCACCCGAGAGCTGCCCGGGATAGTGCCAAGCCTTGTCGGTGATCCCCACGAAACCGAGCAGCTCGGCGACCCGCTTCTCCCGCGCGGCCTTGCCCCAGCCGGCGATCTTGAGCGGGTAGGCGACGTTGCCGAAGACCGTCCGCGAGCGCAGCAGGTTGAACTGCTGGAAGACCATGCCGATGCCGCGGCGCACCTCCCGCAGCCCGCGCTCGCGAAGCGTGCTCAGGTCCGTGCCGTCGACGAGCACCCGGCCCGACGTGACGGGCTCGAGCGCGTTGATCAGCCGCACGAGCGTGCTCTTGCCTGCGCCGGAGTAGCCGATGATCGCGAAGACGTCACCCTCGTCGATGCCGAGGGTGACGCCGTCGAGCGCGGTCACCGGCCTGCCCCGGCCGGTGCGGAACGTCTTTGTGACGTCCTGGAACTCGATCAGCGGTGCCGCAGCGGTCACTGCGCCGCCGATCGCACGGTTGCGGTCAGCTCGGCGAGGATCCTCTCCAGCTCGGCCGGGGGCCGGTCGACGAGCACCGAGGTGCCGTGCGACTCCGCCCGCACCAGTTCGGTGACCCTCGGGTCGCGGTACAGCTCGGCGACCCTGCGGTAGGCCGGGTCGTCCTTGTCCTCGGCCCTCGCCACGATCAGGTTGAGGTACGGCTCCGCGGCTGGGCTCGACGGGTCGTCGGCGAAGAGCGCTGTCGTGGGGTCGAGCCCGCCGTCGAGCGCGTAGTTGTTGTTGACGATCGAGGCGTCCACCGACGGCAGCGCGGCGACGGTCTGCGCGGCGTCCACCGGCGTGACCGTGACCTTCGACGCGGCGGCGTCGATCTCGGCGGGGGTGGAGAGCACGGTGCCGCCGTCGCGCAACCGGACCAGGCCGGCCTCCTGCAGCACGAGCAGCGCGCGAGCCTGGTTGGTCGGGTCGTTCGGGATCGCGACGGTGCCGCCCCTCGGGATGTCCTCGACGGCGTCGTGCTTGCGCGAGTACAGCGAGAGCGGCACGACATAGGTGGAGGCGATCGGCGTGAGCGTGTCGCCGCTGGCCGTGTTGTGGTTGGCGAGGAACAGCAGGTGCTGGAACAGGTTCAGGTCCGTGTGGCCCTGCGTCAGGGCGGGGTTGGGCTGGTTGTAGTCGCTGAAGTTCACCGGCTCGATGTCGATCCCCTCGGCGGCGGCGATCTCCCGCAACGCCACCCAGTACTCGGACGATGCCTCGGTGGTGCCGATCCGTACCGTGACGCGGTCGCCGGACGCGGTGTCGTCGCCGCTTCCGCTCACGAGGAGAACCACGACGGCGACGAGCGCGATCACCACCACGGCGCCGATTCCGATCAGGATTCCCTTGGTGCGCTTCGGTCTCTCCGGCAGCGCGGGCTCGGGTTCGCCCGGGTTGTGCTCTGTCATGAGGCCACTGTGCCCGCGGGTGCGCCGGCACGGCAGCGCGTTCCACACCCTGGGCCAACAGGCAAGGAATTTGCCCTCGCTCACCCGGTCGTGCTATCCGGAATTCCTTTCTTTCCAAGAGAAATCGGCATCCGTTCCGAGTGCTGGGAAAGGGTGGGCCGCACGGCCCGGTGTCGGTTGACTGTGACACCGAAGCGCTTTTTCCGAGCACAGAGGGAGAGACCTCCATGACACAGACAGCGGCGGGCTGGTCGTTCGAGACGCAGCAGATTCACGCGGGCGCCGCCCCCGACCCGGCGACCGGAGCGCGGGCGACGCCGATCTACCAGACCACCTCGTACGTGTTCAGGGACACACAGCACGGCGCCGATCTGTTCAGTCTCGCCGAGCCCGGCAACATCTACACGCGCATCAACAACCCGACGCAGGACGTGTTCGAACAGCGCGTCGCGGCGCTGGAGGGCGGGGTCGCCGCTGTGGCCTTCGCCTCGGGCCAGGCCGCCGAGACCGCGACGATCCTCAACCTCGCGCGCGCCGGCGACCACTTCGTGTCCAGCGCCTCGCTCTACGGCGGCACCTACAACCTCTTCCACTACACGTTGCCCAAGCTCGGCATTGATGTGTCCTTTGTGGATGATCCCGACGACCTGGAGCAGTGGCGCGCCGCGGTGCGGCCCAACACCAAGCTGTTCTTCGCCGAAACGCTCGGCAACCCGCGGTCCAACGTGCTCGACATCGAGGCGGTCGCCGGGCTCGCCCACGAGATCGGGGTGCCGCTCGTGGTCGACAACACGGTGCCGACTCCGTACCTGCTGCGCCCGCTCGAGCACGGCGCCGACATCGTGGTGCACTCGGCGACGAAGTACCTCGGTGGGCACGGCACCGCCATCGCCGGCATCGTGGTCGACGGCGGCACGTTCGACTTCGGCGCCCACGCAGGGCGGTTCCCCGACTTCTCCGATCCGGACCCGAGCTACCACGGGCTGCGGTACTGGGAGGCGCTCGGCCCCGGCGCGTTCGCCGCGAAGCTGCGCGTGCAGCTGCTGCGCGACACCGGAGCCGCGATCGCCCCGCTGACGAGTTTCCTGGTGCTGCAGGGGATCGAGACGCTGTCGCTGCGGCTGGAACGGCACGTCGCCAACGCGCAGGCCCTCGCCGAGTGGCTGGAGGCTCGCGACGAGGTGGCGGCCGTCTACTACGCGGGGCTGCCGTCCAGCCCGTGGCACGCGGCGGCGCGGAAGTACCTGCCGAGGGGCGCGGGCGCGGTGGTCTCGTTCGACCTGCGCGGCGGCGTCGAGGCGGGCCGGGCCTTCGTCGACGGGACCGAGCTGTTCAGCCAGCTCGTGAACATCGGCGACGTGCGCAGCCTCATCGTCCACCCGGCGAGCACCACCCACTCGCAGCTCACCGCCGACGAGCAGACCGTCACCGGCGTCACCCCGGGCCTCGTGCGGCTGTCGGTGGGACTGGAGCACATCGAGGACCTCAAGGCCGACCTCGAGGCGGGTTTCCGGGCGGCCAAGGACAAGCTGTGACCGACCGGACGGGCGGTCTCCTTCCGGTCAGCGGCGCCTGGCGCGAAGGAGACCCGCCCGGCCGGCGGCGGTGGTTCCGCTCGGCGCGGCCGCTCGCGCTGGAGCGCGGCGGCGTGCTGCCCGGCTACCGCCTCGCGTACGAGACGTGGGGGGAGCTCGCCGCCGACGGCTCCAACGCGGTGCTCGTGCTGCACGCGCTCACCGGCGACAGCCACGTCGCGGGACCGGCGCAACCAGGCCATCGCAGCCCCGGCTGGTGGGACGACCTGGTCGGCGTGGGCAGGGCGCTCGACACCGGCGAGCTGTTCGTCGTGGCGCCCAACGCGCTCGGCGGCTGCCAGGGCAGCACGGGGCCGGCTTCGACGTCACCCGACGGCCTGCCGTGGGGCAGCCGGTTCCCGCGCCTGACGATCCGCGACCTCGTGACCGCCGAGGTCGCACTGGCGGACGAGCTGGGCATCGCGTCGTGGGCGCTCGTGCTCGGCGGGTCGATGGGCGGCATGCGCGCGCTGGAGTGGGGCGTCTCGCACCCGGAGCGCGTGAGGCGCCTCGCCGTGCTCGCCGCGCCCGCCCGCTCCAGCGCCGACCAGATCGGCTGGACCTCCGCGCAGCTCGCGGCGATCAGGGCGGACCCAGGTTTCCGGGGCGGCGACTACTACTTCGCCCCGGACGGCGACGGGCCGCACCGCGGCCTCGGTGTCGCACGGCGCATCGCGCACCTCACCTACCGCAGCGAGCCGGAGCTGGCCGCCCGGTTCGGGGCCGACCCTCAGCCCGGCGAGGATCCGCTCTCCGGCGGCCGGTTCGCCGTCGAGTCCTACCTGGACCATCACGCGGCGAAGCTGGCCCGCCGGTTCGACGCCAACAGTTACCTGCGCCTGGCGGAGGCGATGAACACCCACGACATCGGCAGGGGCCGGGGCGGCGCCGCGGCGGCCCTGCGCAGGGTCACGGCCACCACGGTCGTGGCCGGGATCGACAGCGACCGGCTGTACCCGTTGGAGCAGCAGCGGGAGCTGGCCGCCGCGCTGCCGGGTTCCGGGCAGCCGTGGGTGCTCACCTCGGAGCACGGCCACGACGGGTTCCTGATCGAGACCGACCAGGTGGCCGAGCTGGTGACGACCCTGCTGAAGACCGAGCTCGTGTGACGGTCGTCATCGCAGCGGGCGTACTCAGAACGAGGATCGGAAGTTAGGGTAGCCACAGCTAAGAGCCGTCCCGCGAAAGGCCACCCGCCATGCGCACTGCACTGCCCCCGGTCCGTCGAGGTCTCGCCGTGCTGCTCGCGGGTGTGCTCGTAGCGCTCGCGGGCTGCTCGACGGGCGGTGACGAGGGCGGCGAGGACACGGGCCAGGCACAGACCGGCACCGGCTTCCCCGTCACGGTCGACACCAAGTTCGGCGACGTGACGATCGAGAAGGCACCGCAGCGCGTGGTGGCGCTCGGGTGGAGCGATGCCGAGGTGGCGCTCGCGCTCGGCGTCGAGCCGGTCGGCGTCAGCGACTGGCTCGCCGTGGGCGGCGACGGCCTCGGCCCGTGGGTCGAGCAGCGCTACACCAACCCGCCGACCCAGCTCGGCACCATGGAAGTGAACCTGGAGCAGCTCGCCGGGCTGAACCCCGACCTCATCCTCGACACCCGCGCGAGCGGCGACCGCGAACGCTACGACCGCCTCAGCCAGCTCGGCGTGCCCGTGGTGGGCGTCCCCGAGGGCGCCGACGCCTACCTCACCTCGTGGCAGGACCAGCTCGACCTGATCGGCAAGGCGCTGGGCAAGCAGGACCAGGCCAGGAAGCTGCACGACGACCTCGAGGCGAAGTTCGCGAGGGCCGCGGAGGACCACCCCGAGTTCACGGACACCACGGTGGCCATCGCCGCGCGCACCTCCGAATCGTGGGGCGCCTACGTCAACGGCGACGGCCGCGTCGAGTTCATGGAGCAGCTCGGGTTCGTCAACTCGCCGACCGTGCAGGAGCTGGCCGGTGACGACTTCTGGGTACCGATCTCGGGCGAGCGCCTCGACCTGCTCGACGCCGACCTGACCGTGCTGTTCCCCATCGGCGTCGAAGCCGACCAGGCCACCCGCGACCCGCTGTACCAGAACATTCCCTCGGTCAAGGACGGGCGCAGCGTGGTGCTGAGCGACCCCACGGTGTCGCAGGCCTTTTCGAGCGCCTCGGTGGTCGGCCTGTCCTACGCGCTGGACAAGACGGTGCCGATGTTCGCCGACGCGCTCGCGGGCTGACCGCGACGTGCCGGACCAGCCGGGTTTCACCGTGATCGCCGGGCCTCAGGGCTCCGGCAGGTCGGCCATGCTGCGCGAGCGGGCGCTGCGGTCCGCGGCCACGTACCTCGACGGCAAGGCCATCCACACGCTGCCGGGCGTGGAGGTCGCCAGAAGGCTCGGCCTCCTGCCGCCCGCGCAGTCAGCGCCTGAGGGCATCACGGTGGCGGACCTCGTCGGCCTCGGTCCGGGTGCCGACGACGAGGCCGTGGCCGGGGCCATGCGGGCCACCGGCACGCTGGAGCTGGCCGACCGGTACGTCGACGAGCTGTGCGGCGGCTGGCGCCAGCGCGCGTGGATCGCGATGGCGCTGGCCCAGCGCACGGGCGTGCTGCTGCTCGACGAGCCGACGACGTTGCTCGACGTGGCCGAGCAGGTGGAGCTGCTCGACCTGCTCGCCGACCTCAACCGAGGCGAGGGCACCGTGATCGTCACCGTGCTGCACGACGTCAACCTCGCCTGCCGCTACGCCGACCACCTGCTGGTGCTCAAGGACGGCGACCTGGTGGCCGGGGGCTCGCCTGCCGACGTGGTCTCGGAGGAGCTGGTGCGCGAGGTGTTCGGGCTGCCGTGCCGGGTCGTGCCCGACCCCGTCTCGGCGAGCCCGCTGATCGTGCCGATCGGCAGGCATCACGCCGGGCGGACCGTGTCCACAGAGGACGAGCTGCGCGACGTGGTCGAGGAGCCGGCGCAGGTCATCCTCGACAAACCGGTGGCCGGGATCGACGACGAGTCGCGGCGGTTCCTGGAGGCGTCGCCGTTCTTCCTGCTCGCCACGAGCGCCGACGACGGGTCCGTCGACGTGTCACCCCGTGGCGACCCGGCCGGCACCGTGCTCGTCCTCGGCGACGGCCGGACGCTCGCCTTCGCCGACCGCAACGGCAACCGGCGCGTGGACAGCATGCGCAACATCCTGCGCAACGCACGTGTGGGCATGCTGTTCGTCGTTCCCGGTGTCGACCACACGCTGCGGGTCAACGGCACGGCAACGATCGTGCGCGAGGGCCCGCTCCTGGAGCGGCTCGCGGTGAACGGGACAGCGCCGGACCTGGCGATCACGGTGGAGGTCGATGAGCTGTTCGTCCACTGTGGCCGGGCGTTCACGCGCTCCTCGTTGTGGGACAAGGAAACCTGGCCGGAACCGAACACGATTCCCACGGCGGGCACGCTGTTCAAGAGCCAGGCCGCGCTGCGCGCTTCCCTCGGCGAAGGCCGGACGCGGGTTCCGCCCCCGCTGTGAAGGCCACCTTCACTGCGTGGAAACCCCCAAGCAAGCTGCTCCTCGACGCTCGCTGGCGTGCACACGCCCGGTCGCGGCGACGGTGCGCTCGACCTCGACCGAACCGGGCACGCCGTCCGGCACGTACCGGGCCCATGCCGTGAACCGGTTCAGCCCGGGTCGAGGTTCTGGTCCACCTGGGCCGCGAGCGCGGCCAACGCCCGTGCGGCGAGGTCGCCGTCACCGCTGACCCGCAGGTGCGCCGTGCTCGCGCCAGCGCCCCCGCCGTCGACGCGCAGCTCCGCCTGGCCGCCGGGCCACGCGAAGTACGCGTGCGGCGGGTCGAGGTGACAGTCCACGTCACCGGGGCCGACGCCGAGCACGTCGCACAGCCACGCCTTGGACTGCGCCGGGTCGGCGGCGGTGTTGAGCACGATGGCGGGCATCGCGGCGAACCCCCGGCTCGCTTCGTGGCCGGTCACGCGGTCGGCTCGGCAGAGTCGTCGGTGGGCACCGATTCCGCCCCGTCCATCAGCGGTGCTCCCGCACGGGGGCCGTGGAGAGCAGGTCGTCCCGGTACTCGCGGGGCAGCTGCGAGACCAGGTCGTCGAACTCGCCCTTGCTCACGCCCTGCTTGAGCGTGGCCACCACGGCTCGGGCATGCTCCCGCGCGCTGTCCTGGGTGCAGTCGCGCCCCTCGGCCTCGGCCACCCTGCGGTAGAACTCCTCCAGGCCGAACGGTTCCGCGCCGCCGGTGGTGGGCAGCGCCTCGGCGATGGCGGGCGGCAACTGCCCCGCCAGGTCCTTCGGTTCGCCCCCGGCGAGCCGCTGCCCGAGCACCGACAACGTGGCGCGGGTCGCCGACTCCGCGTGCCCGGGGTCGGTGAGGCCCACGGTCTTGCGCACCGCCGCAACGATCTCGTGTTCCTTCATCGCGCCTCCTCGTCACGTCGAGTTCCGGCTCTCCTGCTCTCGCCTACCCGGTTCGCGCCCCCGTTACACGGGGTCTTCCCGAGATCGTCTCCGAGCGGGCATAGTGCGTGGGATGGCAGCAGAGTTGCGCAGTGCGGAGTGGTACTCGGGCGACGACCGCAACGCCTACATCCATCGCGCGTGGATGCGACGCGGACTACCGGGCAGCGCCTTCACGGGGCGCCCGCACATCGCGATCGCCAACACCGCCTCCGACCTCACGCCGTGCAACGCGCACCTCGGCGAGGTGGCCTCCTCGGTCAGGGACGGCATCCACGAGGCGGGCGGGATCGCGCTGAACCTCCCCGTCGTGTCGCTCGGCGAGACACAGCTGCGGCCCACCGCGATGCTCTGGCGCAACATGGCGGCGATGGCGACCGAGGAGATGCTGCGGGGCAACCCGGTCGACGGCGTCGTCCTGCTCGGCGGCTGCGACAAGACGATCCCGGCGCTGCTCATGGCTGCTGCCTCGGTGGATCTGCCCGCCGCCGTGGTTCCCGGCGGGCCGATGCTCACCGGCACCTTCCGGGGCAGGCCGCTCGGCTGCGGCACCGACGTGTGGCGGCTGTCGGAGGAGGTCCGAGGCGGAACGCTGGACCGCGAGGACTTCGCGCGCTCGGAGTCCGCGATGATCCGCAGCCGCGGTCACTGCAACACGATGGGCACGGCGTCGACGATGGCGATCATGGCCGAGGCACTCGGCACGGTGCTGCCCGGGCTGGCCGGCACACCCGCGCCCGACAGCAGGCTGCTCGAGTCCGCGCACGAGACCGGCAGGCTCGTCACGGACCTGGTCGCGCGGGACCGGAGGCCCAGCACCGTGCTCTCCCGCGCGTCGTTCCACAACGCGATCGTCGCGCTGGCCGCCACGGGTGGCTCCACCAACGCCGTCGTCCACCTGCTCGCGATCGCGGGACGGCTGGGCATCGAGCTGACCCTCGACGATTTCGACCGCATCGGCTCCCGCGTGCCGCTGCTGGTGAACCTGCAGCCCGCGGGCAAGTACCTCATGGAGGACTTCCACCGCGCGGGCGGGCTGTTGCCGGTGCTGCGCGAGGTGCGGGACCTGCTCGATCCCGCGGCGCTGACCATCACCGGCAAGCCGCTCACCGACCATCTGGACGGCGCGCGGAGCTGGGACCCCGACGTGATCCACTCCCGCGCCGAGCCGGTGCAGGAGGAGGCCGGAATCGCCGTGCTGCGCGGGAACCTCGCCCCGGACGGCGCGATCATCAAACCGGCGGCGGCCTCCCCGCACCTGCTCCGGCATCGCGGCCGGGCGGTCGTCTTCGACTCCATCGAGGACTTCCACGCCCGCATCGACGACCCGGACCTCGACGTCGACGCCGACTCGGTGCTGGTGCTGCGCGGCTGCGGACCCAAGGGCTACCCCGGGATGCCGGAGGTGTCGAACATGCCGCTTCCCTCGAAGCTGCTGGCCGAGGGCGTGCGCGACATGGTGCGCGTGTGCGACGGCCGGATGAGCGGCACCGCGTACGGCACCGTCGTGCTGCACGTCGCTCCCGAGGCGGCGGCGGGCGGCCCGCTCGCGCTCGCGCGCACCGGCGACCCTGTGGTCCTCGACGTCGCGGCACGCAGGATCGACCTGGACGTGCCCGAGTCGGAACTGCGCGCGCGGACGCCGAACCGGGCCACCCTCGACGGTTTCGCCAGCCCGCGCCGTGGCTGGGAACGCCTCTACGTCGACCACGTCGGGCAGGCCGACACGGGCGCCGACCTGGACTTCCTCCGCGGCTCCAGCGGCTCGAAGGTCAGCCGCGAGTCCCACTGACACCCGCCTGCCCCAGCCCGCGTGCCCCGCCTCGCCCGGACCGCAGTGAAGGCCACCTTCACTGCGTTGACCGCAGTGAAGGTGGCCTTCACTGCGGTTGGGTCCACTTCGGATCGTGGCAATTACCGGCCAGGGTCGCTCAACTCAGCGGTGCTCGCGGTTAGCTTTGGCGACATGGGATGGACCATTCGTGCCGCACTCGCCCTCGCCACGGGAACTCTGCTCGCCGCGTGCGGGGGCGGGCAGGACGCGGCGACCCCGCGGAGTTCGGTGGCCGTGTCGCCCACGACCACAACCTCCGCTCCGGCGCCCACCCCGGAGGAGCTGCCCGTCGAGCGCGACATCCGGGATGCGTACGAGGCCGCGCTGGCCGCGCATCCCGGCACCGAGAGCCTGGACCGCTGCACCCGCCAGACGCCGCTGACCGACACGGTGTGCGGCACGGCGTTGTCGGCGGCGGCCGACGTCGCCGACGCCACGGCGCAGACACTGACGGCCGGGAACCCCGAACACGCGCACCTGCTCTACGGCGCGGTGCTCACCACCGCGAGCGCCATCCGCTCCACGGTCGGCCAGCTCGCCGGGTCGATGCCCTGCTACGGACTCAACGACAAGCCCTCGCCCCCACCGCAGCTGGCCGCCGAGGCGCAGAGCATCTGCGCCGAGGGCGCGGACATAGCCAAGAGCCAGTGGCGGATCTTCCTCGGCGCCGTGGGTGCCTGACCATCGGAGCAACGGACATGGAACCAACGGAGTACCGGCCCAGCAAGGTATCCACCGTGCTGGCCGTGGTGTTCGGCGGGCTGGTCGGCCTGGTCTGTCTGCTGGTGTTCGTGAGTGTGTTCGGCGTGCTGGACGAGGTGGTGGTGGACCCGCTGCTGGTGGTGCTCTTCGCCGCGCTCTACGGAGCCTGCGCCGGTTTCTCCCTCGCCGGCTGCGTGCTGCTGCTCCAGCGCAAACCCACGGGCGTCAGGGTGAGCTCGATCGGCAGCGTCCTCGCGCTGGTCATCGTCCTCGCCGAGCTCGTGGTGAACTCGCTGCCGGAGTACGCGAGCAGCACGGGCCCGGCGAACAGCCAGCGACTCGGGATCCTGTTGCTGTTCGGGACGCTGGCACTGGTGCAGGCGCGGCGGAAGGACACCCGGCACTGGGTGGGCCTCGACGCCTGACCTCGCCGGTAGGTTCGGGGCATGACGACATCCGAGAGGTCCGTCCGCATCGAGCGCGTCTCCGCCGGACGCTACGTCGCGCACAACGACCGCGGCGGCACCCTGCCCATCGGCGGCGACGACTTCAGCCCCGTGGAGCTGCTGCTCGCCGCCATCGGCGGCTGCACGGCCATCGACACCGACGTCGCCACGAGCAGGCGGACCGAGCCGACCGAGTTCACCGTCGCCGTCAGCGGCGACAAGGTGTCCGATCGCGAGACCGGCAACCGGATGGAAAACCTCTCGGTGACGTTCCACGTGCGTTTCCCCGAGGGCGAGCAGGGCGACGCGGCGCGCGCGATGCTGCCGCGCACGGTCGCCCTGTCCCACGACAAGCTGTGCACGGTCAGCCGCACCGTCGAGCGTGGCACCCCGGTGCGAACGATCATCGAGTAGCCGCGGCCGGAGCCCGTCAGGTCAGGTGGTCGAAGTCGCCGCGGACCCAGCCGATGTGGCGGTCGGCCGACCGGCGCACCACCGCCTTGGCGTCCTCGGCGATCACGTTGTCGAAGTTGCCGTAGAGCCGGTCGAACTCGAAGCGTTCGAGGTGGGCCGTGACCCCGGCCGACAGCGGGATGCGGTTGGGGTAGCTGCGCATGAAGCTCACCGAGACGCGGTCCGGGTTGGCGAAGACGGTGTCACTGCTCAGCAGCACACCCCGCCCCTCGGCGCCCGCCGCCCAGTGCACCACCGCGCTGCCCGGGAAATGGCCACCCGGCTGCGTCATGGTCACGCCCGGAACCGGTTCGACGGTGCCCGACCACGGCTTGATCGCCGGGTCGCGCCTCGCCACCCACTCCAGGTCTGGTTCGGAGACGAGCACCGGCACGCCGCCCAGCGCCCTGCTCCACTCCACCTGCACGCCGAACATGTGCGGATGGCTGGCCGCGATCGCCACGACGTCGCCCAGCTCCCGCACCCGGCGCACGGCGTCGTCGTCGAGGAAGCCGATCGGGTCCCACAACACGTTGCCCTCCGGCGTGCGCAGCAGTTTCGACAGCTGGCCGATGCCCACCGCCGGATCGCTGCGGAGACCGAACAGGTCCGCCTCCAGCGGCACGACGTCGACCCGCCGGCCCGCCGACGCCAGTTCCGCGAGCGTGGTCCACTGCTGGCCATCGGCCGGCACCCACTGTCGCTCGTCGGCGCAGATCGCGCAGACCTCCACGCGCTCGTCGTGCTCCACCGCGCACGTCCGGCAGATCCAGAAGCTCATCGTGTTCTCCCTTCCCCAGAGGGTCCATCTTCACCCGGGGAGGGTGAAGGACGACAGTGTGCTGCTGGCCCCGCCCGCGAGCGCGCGGCGGCGGATGCCACGGGGCAGCCGTGGCAGCAGCCGCATCGAGAGCGCTGTGAGCGCGACGTGGGCCGGTGAGCGCGGGATGCCGTTGCGCAGCACGCGCGGTGCGACCTCGCGGCAGCGGAGCACGTAGTCGCGCACGCCGTGCTCGTACGCGGTGAACGCCGCGGCGTGGTCGCCGCGCGCGTTCGCGAGCGCGCGGGCGAGCACGTACGCCGCGGCCATCGCCAGCGTGGTGCCACCGCCGACCGCGGGCCCCGGCGAGTACCCGGCGTCGCCGACGAGGGTCACGCGGCCGCGCGTCCACGTGTCCATCCGGACCTGGGCGATCGCGTCCAGGTAGAAGTCGTCGGCGTCCTCCGCGGCGTCGAGCAGGCGGGGCACCTCCCAGCCCGCACCGGCGAACTCCTTGCGCAGCAGACGCTTCTGCTCGGCGACGTCGCGGTGGTCGTAGGACAGCTCGCCCGAGCGGAACAGCAGCACCGCCCGCGCCTGCCCGGTGCGCGGCACCGCGTACATCGCCACCACGCGGTCCACTGCGTTGTACAGCACCGTCCGCCCGGCGAGCCCCAGGCGGTCCGGCAGTGTGAACACCGCGAGGTGGCCGCCGAGGTGGTGCAGGAAGCCGCGCTCGGGCCCGAACGCGAGCCGCCGCACGTTCGAATGGAGGCCGTCAGCGCCGATCACGAGGTCGAACCGCCGCGTGCGCCCGCTGTCGAACGTGACGTCCACTCCCCCGGCGTCCTCGGCGAGCGTCCGGATCGAGTCGCCGAAGACGTACTCGACGTCGTCCCGCGTCACGTCGTGCAGCGTCGAGGCCAGTTCGCCACGCATGACCTCGACGTGGTTGGCCTCGGCGAACGCGTCCGACAGGTGGGCCAGGTCCGTTTCGATGGCCGGCTTGCCCGGTCGTTCCAGCCGGATCGTCGCCGGCGGGAGCGCGGCCTCGCGCAACGCGGGCACGATGCCCATCCGTCGGGCCACCTCCATGGCCGGCGCGAAGAGGTCGACCGCATGACCGCCAAGACCGAGCCGCGGGCGGGGCGTCCGTTCCACGACCACCGGCGAGAACCCCGCCCGCGCGAGCCAGTACGCCACGACCGGGCCGGCGACGCTCGCCCCGGAGATCAGCACGTTCATCGGTACCCCCGTTCATTGACCTTCCGGTAAGTAAACCGTTTACCTTCCGGTCGGTCAATGAACTAGGGTGTGACGCGTGGCGAGACCGAGGACAAGCCGGACGAGGCAGCGCATCCAGGAGGTGGCGCTCGAGCTGTTCGCCGAGCAGGGCGTGCGGCAGACGAGCCTGCGCCAGATCGCCGACCGGCTCGGCCTAACCAAACCCGCGCTGTACTACCACTTCGCGTCCCGCGAGGAGCTCGTCGCGAGCCTGCTGCAGCCGCTGACCGACGACCTCGACGCCCTGCTCGCCGAGGACGAGGCCGCCGAGGAGGTGGACCCGCGGGAGCTGCTCGGCCGCTACTTCGACGTCTCCCACCGCCATCGTGTCGTCACCGGCCTGATGCTGCGCGACCTGCCGACGCTGAGTGAGTTCGGTCTCGTCGAGCGCATCGTGGACTGGCGTCGCCGCCTCACCACGCTGCTGGTGGGCCCTGGCGCCGACGTCGCCGCCCAGGCACGGGCGATCGTGGCGCTCGGCGGGCTCGGCGACTGCCTGGTGCTGCTCGCCGACACGCCCGTCGACGAGCTGCGGACCGCCGCACTCGACGCCGCCTGCGCGGCCCTCGGCCTCCCCGCGAGGTGACCCCCTCGCCTACCCCGGCGTCGTGGCGAGCCTCCAGAACTCCGCGTAGCGACCACCCCGGCGCAGCAGCTCGTCGTGGCCGCCCTCCTCCACGACCCGGCCGCCCTCCAGGAAGACGATCCGATCGGCGTTCCGCACGGTCCGCAACCGGTGCGCCACCAGCACCACCGTCCGCCCCGCGAGCAACCGCTCGATGCCAGCGTGCACCGCCGCCTCGTTCACCGGGTCCAGCGCGGAGGTCACCTCGTCCAGCAGCACGATCGGCGCGTCCTTGAGCAACGCCCGCGCGATCGAGACCCGCTGACGCTCACCGCCGGACAGCAGCGCGCCACCCTCCCCGACGTTCGCCGCCCAGCCACCGGGCAACCGCTCCACCACGTCGTCCAGTCCCGCCGCGCTCGCCGCCGCGCGCACCTCGGCGACGCTCGCGCCCGGCCGACCGAGCCGCACATTCTCCTCGATCGTGCCGTCGAAGAGGTAGACGTCCTGGAAGACGATGGCGATCCGCGACATCAGCTCGCCGGTCTCGATCTCGCGGACGTCCGCGCCGCCCACGCGCACCGCGCCCGCGTCGACGTCGTGGAACCGCGCGAGCAGCCGCAGCAACGTGCTCTTGCCCGCACCCGACGGCCCGACCACGGCGAGCCGCCGTCCCTCCGGCACCGACAGCGAAACGCCGTCGAGCACCACGCGGTCGCCGTGCCGGAAGGTGACCGCGTCGAACTCCAGTGCGTGCCCCTCCGGTTCGACCGGGTCGCGGGGTTCCGGCAGCGGTTCCGTCCTCAGCACCGCGTCGAGCCTCGCGAGCTCGGAGCGCGCGCCGCGGAGCTTGCCCCCGATGTCCGACAGCGACAGCAGCGGATCCGCACAGCGAGCGGCCAGCACCAGGATCGCGAGCACCTCCGCCACCCCGATGTGCCCGCCGAGCGCGAGGTGGGTGCCCAGCACCAGCACCACGGTGAACATGGCCTGCACCGCGAGCGTCAGGCCCACCGTGCCGGGCAGCGCCGACAGCAGGGTGCGACGGGACGCGCGCTGCACCTCGCGCAGCGAGTCGTCGAGCATCTCGAACCGTTCGTGGGTCCGGCCGCCTGCCCGCAGCACCGGCTGGGCCTGGAGGTACTCGATGACCCGCCCGGCGGCCTCGTGGTCGCGTTCGTGCCGCTCGGCGTCGTGAGCCGCCATCGAGCGTCCCGTCCAGATCTGGATCGCCGCGACGATCGGCGCGGCGACCAGTGCTGCCAGCCCCAGCTGCCAGTTGAGAGCGAGCAGCACGGCGACGATCGTCAACGGCGTCACGCAGGCGGAGACGAACGGCGCCAGCAGGTGCGCCGCCACACCCATCGCGTCCAGCACGCCCCGGCTGGCCAGCACCGACACCTCACCGACCCGGGCCGCGCTGTACCAGCCGATGGGCAGGCGGGCCAGGTGGTCGCCGAGCCGGTGATACATCCCCAGCAGCAGCGAGGTCCCTACCCGGAACCCGGACAGGTCGCTGAGGTAGCGCAGCACGGCGAACACCGCGACCGCACCGCCGAACGCGGCCAGCCACGGCCAGGCACCACCGGGATCGCCGCCGAACAGCGCTCGCAGCACGGGAACCAGCAGCGCGTAGGAAAGGCCCTCGGCGATCGCGGTGATCGTCATCAGTGCCACCGTGCGGCGTACCGGCTTCGCGTACTCGGGACCCAGCACACGCAGCAACATGCGGATCATCGGAACTCTCCTCGTCGGTGGGACTGCCAGAACGCCGCGAACTTTCCGCCGCGTGCCAGCAGCTCCGCGGGACTGCCGCGCTCGGCGACCGTCCCGTCCTCCAGCACCACGACGGTGTCGGCGTCGGCGATGGTCTCCAGGCGGTGGGCGATGACGAGAATCGTGCGCTCGCCCTTCAGCGCCTTCAGGGTCCGGCGCACCGCCTGCTCGGTCTGCGGGTCGGCGAACGCCGTCGCCTCGTCCAGCACGAGGACAGCCGCGTCTGCGAGCAGTGCCCGGGCCAGCGAGATCCGCTGCGCCTCTCCGCCCGAGAGGACCGCGTCCTCCCCGATCACCGAGTGGTACCCCCGCGGCAGCTCCAGGATCCGCTCGTGGACGTTCGCCAGCCGGGCCGCGCGCACCACGTCGTCGAGACCGGCGTTCGGCGCCGAGAGCGCGATGTTGTCGCCGACCGACGCGCGCAGGAGCACGGTGTCCTGGAAGACGAAGGAAACCTTCCGGTAGAGCTCCCGGCTGCCGAGCTCGCGCAGGTCGACGCCTCCCAGCGTGACCGAACCGTGTGTGGGATCGAAGAACCGGGGCAACAGCTGGACCACAGTGGACTTCCCACTGCCCGACGGCCCGGCGAGCGCGGTGACGGTGCCCGGCTCCAGCACCAGGTCGATGCCGCGCAGCACCTCGTGTCCGGATTCGTAGGCGAACCGGACGTCCCGCAGCTCCACCCGCTGCCCCCGCGGCGAGGCAGGGCGCACGGGCTCCGGTAGCGACGGCACCGCCAGCACGTCCCGGATCCGGCCGACCGCGCGCCGGGCGGCCTGCAGGTCGTCGAACCCGTGGCCGAGTGCCGCCACCGGAGCGGTCAGGCCCAGACCGAGCAGCAGGAAGGGCAACAGGTCGGGCGCGGCCAGGCCACCCGTCGTGATCAGGACCGTGCCTCCGATCAGCACCACCAGCAGCACGAACGGCGGCGACAGGGCCAGCTGCATCCCGGCGGCGACCTCGGACAGACCACGCACCCACCGGAAGAAGACGCGGCCGAAGTCGTCCGCCGCGGTGAGGAACCGGCGGTGGGCACGCCCGGCGCCACCGAAGGCCTTGACCACCGCGATCCCCTGCACGAACTCGACGACCGAGTTCGCGATCCGGCCCATCGCCGCGTCGAACTCCTCCTGCTCGCGCCGCCGCGCCGGGGTCATCATCAGCGGCACCAGCGCCACCGCCAGCACCACCGGAATCAGCGTGATCAGCGTGAGCCGCCAGTCGACGGTGAACAGGTACACCAGGGACACGAGCGGCACCACGAACGCGGCGACGAGCTCGCCGGGGGCGTGCGCGACGAACGGGTGCACCGCGCTCACGTCGTCCCCCACGACCTTCGCCAGCTCCCCGGTCCGGCGGCGGGAGAGCCAGCCGAGCGGCACCCTTCCCAGCCTCGCGGCCAGCGCCCGGCGCAACGACAACTGCACCTGGTCGTCCACGAGGTGCCCGATCCCCGCCGACGCGGCCGTGAACAGCAGGCGGACGAGCAGGCCCGCCGCACCCGCGAGCACGACGAACCAGACGTGGCCGTGATCGATCGGCCCCGGCGAGAGCAGGGTCCGGCCCAGTTCGACCACCGCCAGCAACGGCGCCAGGCCAGCGACCGCGCCGATCACCTGGAGGACCACCACGGCCGCGAAACTCCCGGCGAAAGGACGCAGCAGCCGGGCCGTGCTCGGCGGCGCCTCGGCGGCGGCCGGTGTGGACACTGCCCTCGCCTCGGCGAGGTCGGTGGCGGTCATCAGCCGGCCAGTGCCCGGCGGACGGTCGCGCCGAGCTCGGCGAGCTGGCGCTGCGACACCTCGGCGGACAGGATCGCCTGCGACCCGTGGAACGTGCCCGCCCACTGGTGCAGCTCCACCGGCACCCCCGCCTGGAGCAGGCGCAGCGCGTACTCGATGTCCTCGTCGCGGTTCGGGCAGAACTCCGCGGTGGAGACGTAGGCGGGCGGCAGGCCGGTCAGATCGGTGGCCCGCGCCGGGGCGGCGTACGGAGTGGCGGGAGCGGAACCGAGGTAGTGCCGCCACGCCTCGGTGACCTTGTCGCGGTTCATCCAGGGCGTGCCGGTGAAGTTGCGCGCCGACCACGTCCCCTGCCGGTCGTCCAGGCCGGGCTGGTTGAGCAGCTGGAACCGGATCGGCGGGCCCTGCTCGTCACGCGCCCGCAACGCCACGCCGGCCGCGAGGCCGCCGCCCGCGCTGTGTCCGCCGACGGCGATCCGCGCCGCGTCGATACCCAGCTCGGCGGCGTGCTCGGCCGTCCAGTTCAGCACCGCGTAGGTGTCGTCCAGAGCGGCGGGGAACGGGTTCTCGGGGGCAAGGCGGTAGCCCACCGAGATCACCACGGCGCCGGAAAGGCCCGCCAGCCGCGCTGCCCACGGGTGCTCGGTGTCGAGGTCGCCCATGACCCAGCCGCCGCCGTGCATCCAGACGATGGCGCCCTGCGCCAGGTGCGGACGGTAGATCCGCACCGGCACGTCCGGATCGGCGGGCACCGTGCGGTTCTCGACCTGCATGTCCGTGAGATCGGGAGCGGGCACCGCGACGGCCAGCTCGGCGAAGTTCCTGCGCGAGGTCTCCAGATCGGTCAGGTCGGTCTTCGGGAACAGCGCGAGGAATGCTTCCAGTTCGGGATCCATGCCGACCATCCTCTTGGCCGGGCCCCACGGAGGGCAGCCGCCATCCGTCGCGCGATCCGGCCTGGCCGTGCACCGAACGCGCATATCCTGAGGCCATGGAGGCACTGGCGCAGCGGCTGTCGCACCTGGATTCCCACGTCGAAGGGGCCCTTCGTGTCGTCATGTTCTACGACACGCTGATGCGCAGGCGGGTGGACCTTCCCGCGCTCGCCCGTGCCTCGGCGAACCTGGCCGAGTGCGTGGCCGGGATCCGCCTGCACGACAAGGGGAAGGTGATCCGCTACGCACCCGATGGCAGGCCCGCACCCGAACCGGCGAAGCCCGCTTCCACCACGGTCCCGATCACGCTGGACGGCGAGGAGATCGGCACGGTGTGGCTGGAACGCGCGGTCACGCCCAGCTCGCTCGACGACGTGGTGCTGGACCGGCTCGCCATCGCCTCTGCGGCCGTGGTGGAAAGGTACGGACCGGCCCGCACCACGATGGCCGACCCCGCCCTCGTCGAACTCGTGATCAGCGCCGACAGCGACGAGGCGGGCCGCAACCGGGCGCTGCGGCTCCTCGGCTTCGCCGCCGACCAGCCCGTCCGCGTCGCCGCCGTCCGGTCGGAGTTGCCGCTCGACCGGGTCGGCGGCCTGGTCTGCCCGGCGGGACCGGTGAAGGCCGCACCGCTCGACGGCGTGGGCGTCATCCTGGCCACCACCCTCGACGCGGAACGGTTTCCAGCCGGCGTCCACGCGGGCATCGGCGCCACCGGCAGCCCGGAACGGTCCTGGTGCCAAGCGCGCACGGCCCTGCGCTTCGCCACCCGCCGCCAACCGGTGGTGCACCACCACGAGCTGGGGTCGCTGGCGCTGCTCGCGGAGGTACGCCGCGACGCCCTGCGAGGCAACGCCGACGTGGTCGCGATCGCCCGCCTGGCAGGCAGCCCGGACGATCTGGAAACCCTGGACACCTACTGCGCCACCGGATCCCTGCGCCAGGCATCCGAGCGGCTCCACCTCCACCACAGCAGCGTCGCCCGCAGGCTCGAACGCATCGGGCAGGCGCTCGGCATCGAACTCACCGAGCCCACCGGGCTGACCCGCGCCAGGCTCGCCCTCACCGCGTGGCGGCTGCTCGACGACTGACGCTCGCCGGAGCGACACGGCACAGGCGCGGGACCCACGCTGGGCGTGGACAGCCCCGGCGTGCGCACGCACCAGGTCGATGGCGCGGCTGACGGCCACTCCGGGGTCGCCGCCGCGGGCACCTCCCGGCGGACACGTCGCCGGAACGCCGTCGGCGCTCGATCACACGGATGAGGAAGCTCAGGACGGAGCGGGCACGATCCTCAGCGCCGCCCCGGAGTCGCGGATCCGGCGTTGCTCTGCGGGCGGCAGCCCGTCGTCGGCCAGCACGAGGTCGAAGGCCGTCAGCGGGGCGAGCGCGTAGAGGCCCTGGCGTGCGAACTTCGTGTGGTCGACGAGCAGCACCCGGCGCGACGCCGACTCCATCATCGCCCGCTTGACCTGGATCGTGGCCTGCGACTGGTGATAGCAGCGCCCCTGCGAGATCGCTGTGGTGGAAAGGTAGAGCGTGTCGGCCCTGACCTTCGACACGCCTTCGGCCGTGTAGAGACCGAGGAACGCGTCGTAGGCCGGGAAGTACTCGCCGCCGAGCGCGATCAGGCTGATGCCGGGTTTTCCCGCCAGCATCGTGATCACCGGCTGGAAATGGGTCACGACGGTCAAGGGCGCCCGCTCGGGCAGCAGTTCCGCGAGATGCAGGCACGTGGTGCTCTCGTCGAGCATCAGCACCTGCCCCTCGGTCACCTCGCTCGCGGCGGCCATGGCCAGCGCCCGTTTCGTCGGCGCCATCGCCTCCCTGCGCTGGGCAACGTCGCCATGGAAGACCTCGGAAGGCACCGCGGTGGCACCGCCGCGGACCTTGCGCAGCCAGCCCGCGCGCTGCAGCGCCTCCAGGTCACGGTGGATCGTCATGAGGCTGACACCGAATTCGGCCGCCAGCGCGCTGGCCCGCACGAAGCCGTCGCCGCTCACCCGCTCGCGGATGCGCTGCCTGCGCTCGGACTGCAACGACGCCCGGCCGGCCGTCATGGCACCTCCCGACTCCGTGTGAGAAAATGTTAGATCGCTGATGCTATGGCAACGCCAGATCACCGATCGACCTGCGATGACAACTGGTCACGCACGCTTGAGCTAACGCGATCATCGCACGAACCCGCGATGTCTTGCCCGTTGCTGTTGTGTCGGGCTCCATGACGCGCTCTCCTGGATCACGACTCCGCGCGGGAGCGGAGCGGACAGGAGGAATCGACATGGCAGCGGTCGCGGTCGATGCGGGCACCTCGATGATCAAGGCCGTGCTGTTCGGCGACGACGGAGCCGAGATCGTCGTGTCCCGCCGCGCCACCGAGGTGCTGCGTCCGCGGCCGGGCTGGGCCGAACAGGACATGGCGGCTGTGTGGGAGGCCGTGGTCGCCGCCGTGCGAGAGGTGCTCACGCACGCACGCGACGACGTCCGGTTCGTCGCGCTGACGGCGCAGGGCGACGGATGCTGGCTCGTGGACGAGGACGGCGAGCCGACCGGGCCCGCGATCCTGTGGTCCGACGGCCGCGCCGCGGAGGTCGTCGAGGGATGGCGCCGCGCGGGAACGGCCGAGAAGGCCTTCCAGCTCAACGGTTCGCTCGGCTTCTCCGGTCTGCCGCACGCGATCCTGACATGGCTCCACGAACACGATCACGCGCGACTGTCGAAGTCCGCCACGGCGCTCTACTGCGGTGGGTGGCTGTTCTCCCGGTGCACCGGCGTGCGGGGCGCCGATTTCTCCGACGCCTCGGTGCCGTTCCTCGATCCACGTGCCCGCGCCTACTCGCCAGAGCTCCTCGCCCTGTTCGGCCTCGACTGGGCCGCGCGGCTGCTGCCCGAGATCATCGACCACACGGCCCGCTCGGCGCCGCTGACCGGCGAAGCGGCATCCCGGCTGGGTCTGGCCGAAGGCACGCCGGTGGTCCTGGCGCCCTACGACGTCGTCTCGATGGCGGTCGGGATGGGTGTGACGGAACCGGGGCAGGCGTGCACGATCCTCGGCACCACGCTGTGCACCGAGGTCGTGCACGACACCGTCGACACCTCGGGAGAGCCGTCCGGCCTCACGATCGTGCTCGACCACGGCACCGACGTGCTGCGCGCCTTCCCCACCCTCGCGGGTACCGAGGTGCTCGACTGGACCACCCGGATGCTCGGGCTCGACCACCCGCGCGAACTCGGCGCGCTAGCCGCCGGATCGCCGCCCGGAGCGCACGGGCTGATCTTCCTGCCGTACCTCTCCCCCGCCGGAGAGCGCGCGCCGTTCCTCGACCCGTACGCGAGGGGCACGTTCTGGGGGCTGAGCCTGGAACATGACCGGGCCGACCTCGCGAGGGCGGTTTTCGAGGGCCTGTCGCTGGTGATCCGCGACTGCGTCGCAGCCTCCTCGGCGCGCGTGCGTGACCTGCGCCTGTGTGGCGGGGGCGCCGTCAGCGACCTGTGGTGTCAGTTGATCGCCGACGTCGTGGGCGTGCCGACGGCCCGCTCGGCCGATACGGAGGTCGGCGCGCGGGGAGCGTTTCTGTCGGGGCTCGTCGCGACCGGAGCCGAGCCGGATCTGGCCGCCGCTTCGCACCACGTGCGGCTGGCCAGCTACTGGCAGCCGGATCCGGACCGCGCGCGCCACTACACCGGGCTGTACGGCCGGTTCCTGGAACTGCGCGAGATCGCGGCCCAGGGCTGGCGGGCCGGCGAGACGACCGGACCGGGAGCATGACGCAGACCTTCGAGCCCGTGTGGCTCGGCATCGACGTGGGCACGCAGAGCGTGCGGTGCCTGGCGGCCGATCGAACGGGCACACCCGTTTCCACGGGGTCGCATCCTCTGCGCGGCACGCGCGACGACGACCGGCACGAACAGGACCCGCACGCGTGGTGGAGCGCGCTCGCGGCAGCGTCCCGCGAGACGATGGCGGGCGTCCGAGGGCGGCTCGTGCGGGGCGTCGCACTGTGCGCGACCTCGGGCACGATCCTGCTCGCTGATCGCGACGGCGAGCCGGTGTCGCCGGGGCTGATGTACGACGACGCGCGGGCGGGCGCCGAGGCGCAGCGCGTCGTCGACGCGGGTACGGCGCTCTGGCAGCGGCTGGGCTACCGGCCACAGGCATCCTGGGCGTTGCCCAAGTTGCTGTGGCTCCTCGCCGGGACACCCCGTCGCGACGTCCGCCTGCTCCACCAGGCCGACTACCTCACCGGCAGGCTGGTGGGGCGGCCCACCGCCGTCGACTCCAGCCACGCGCTCAAGACCGGCTACGACCTCGACGCCGAACGCTGGCCGGCCGGCATGTTCGACGAACTCGGCATCTCGCCTGCCGTCCTCCCCGAGGTCGTACGCCCCGGCACGCCGCTCGGCGGCATCGGCCGGGAGGCCGCGGGCGAGACCGGAATCCCCGACGGCACGCCCGTGATCGCGGGAATGACCGACGGCTGCGCGGCGCTGCTCGGCTCCGGTACCTTCGAGGCCGGCTCGTGGAACAGCGTCCTCGGCACCACGCTCGTGCTCAAGGGCGTCACTCCACAACGGATCCACGACCCACTGGGTGTGGTCTACTCCCACCGCGCTCCCGACGGCAACTGGCTGCCCGGCGGCGCCTCCAGCGTGGGTGCGGGCGTGCTCGCCGCGGAGTTCGGCGGGGCGGACCTCGGCGAACTGACGGCGAAGGCGGCGGCGCGCCCGCACACCACGGTCTCGGCCTATCCCCTCGTCTCGCGCGGCGAGCGGTTCCCGTTCGTCGCGAGTGATGCTGAGCGCATCACCGTGGGCGAACCGGGCGACGACATCGACACCTACGCGGCCCTGCTTCGCGGAGTCGCCTTCGCCGAGCGGCTCTGCTTCGACTACCTCGACCTGCTCGGCGCGCCGGCCGACGGCCCACTGAGCCTCACCGGGGGCGGTGCGCGCAACCGGTACTGGTGCCAGCTGCGCGCCGACACGCTCGGCCGCCCGGTCACGGTCCCCGAGGACGCCGACCCCGCGGCGGGCATGGCACTACTCGCCCGTGCCGAGGGAAACCCACTCGCCGACGTGGCGGGCGACCCGCCCCGCGAGGTCCTCGACCCGGATCCCGCGCAGGCGGAAGTCCTGACGGACGGCTACCTCAGGCTGGTGGCCGCATTGCACGAGCGCGGCTGGCTGCCTGCCGAGCTCACCCGGCACGCGCGAGAACGGAGCACACGATGACCGACCTGGTTCTGGTGCGGCACGGGGAAACCGTATGGCACCACGACAACCGCTACACCGGGCGCACCGACGTCTCCCTGACCGAGCGTGGACGGCAGCAGGCGAACCTCCTCGCTCACTGGGCCACGCACGCCGGGCTGACCGCGATGTGGGCGTCACCGCTGAGCAGGGCGCAGGACACGGCGAAGGCCGTCACAAGCGCGATCGGGCTGCGGGCCACAGTGGACGACCGGCTGACCGAGCTCGACTTCGGCGAGGGCGAGGGCCTTACCGGCCAGGAGATGGCCGCGCGGTTTCCCGAGGCCCGGCAGGCATTCCAGGCCGATCCGGTCGCCTTTCACCTTCCCGGCGGAGAGGATCCCGTGCGCGCCGCCGAGCGCGCCGAACGTTGCCTCGCCGACGTCGTCGCGGCGGCACCGGAGGGCCGGGTGCTGGTAGTCGGTCACTCCACGCTGCACCGCCTGGTGCTGTGCAGGCTGCTCGGCCTGCCACTGTCCACCTATCGCACCGTGTTCCCGGTCGTGCGCAACTGCGCGATCACCACCGTGCGCTGGACCGGTACGGGCCGGGCGGCGCTGATCGAGTTCAACACCCGTATCGAGGAGACACGATGACGGTCCGCATCCTGGCCGCCGGCGACCATTTCGTCCGCACCTCCCTGCTCGTCGACGCACTGCGCGCCGAGCTCGGCGACGACCCGGAGATCCGCACGCTGGACCTGCCGTGGCCGGTCGAGCCGTACCACCCCGTGGCCGAGGTGGACGAGGCCTCGGGCAGCGAGGGGGAGCTGATCGAGGCGCTGGCCGGCGTGCGCGTCTGCGTGACCCAGTTCGCGCCGCTCACCGAGCGGGTGCTGGCCGCCTGTCCCGATCTGGAGCTGTTCGCCGTCGGCAGGGGCGGTCCGGTGAACGCCAACGTGGCGGCGGCCGCCCGCCACGGCGTCACGGTGACGAACACGCCGGGGCGCAACGCGGTCGCCACGGCGGAGCACACGGTCGCGTTGATCCTCGCGGCGGCGCGGCGCGTTCCCGACACCCACGGCGAGCTGCGCGGCGGCGTCTGGCGCGGGGACTACTACCAGTACGACCAGGTGGGTCTCGAACTCAACGGCGCCACAGTCGGCCTGGTGGGCTACGGCGCGATCGGGCGCAGGGTCGCCGCGATCCTGAGGGGTTTCGGAGCCAGCGTGCTCGTGCACGACCCGTACGCCGCGCCGGAGGGCGACGTCGAGAGCGTGGAGCTGGCCGAGCTGCTCGCACGCTCACAGGTCGTGTCGCTGCACGCCCGGCTGACGTCGGAGAACAAGGGACTCATCGCCTCGGCCGAGATCGCGCGCATGCCGCGAGGGTCCATACTGGTCAACTGCGCGCGCGGCGGTCTGCTCGACTACGACGCCGCATGCGACGCGCTGGACTCCGGCCACCTCTTCGCGCTGGCCCTGGACGTCTATCCCGAGGAGCCACTGTCGCCGGCCTCCCGGCTGCTGCGCACCCGCGGCGTGGTCAGCACCCCGCACCTCGCGGGCGCGAGCAAGCAGACCGCCCACAACGCCGCCCGCACGGTCGCCGCCGACGTGGCCCGGTTCCTGCGCGGCGAGCCTGTCGCCAACGCGGTACGCCCCTGACGCGGACGAGGCCGCCGCCCTCGCCGGCGGCGGCCTCGTCCGGGGGGCCTACCGGCTCAGCCCGCCGCGGCCCACATCGTCCGGAAGTTGTCCTCGTACTGCGCGTACACCGTGCCGAGGTTGGTCTTCAGCATCGCCTCGTCGTTGCGCCGCAACGAGGTCTGGTTGAAGTTCGGGCTGCCGGTGAGCACCCACCTCGAGCCGGGTTCGCCGTCGTACTCGCCTTCGAGTAGCAGGTACTTCGAGTGGATCCGGCCGGGCAGCACGGCGGCGTCGTCCAGCGCGCGCAAGGCGATGTTCGGGTGCGACTCCAGCAGCCGCCGCACCTCGTCGTCGATCAGGCCATGCACGATGCGAACGTCACAGCCGTCACCGGCCAGCTCCACCAGCCGCTCGGCCAGTCCGATCCGGTAGGTGTCCCATTCGGACATCCCGATGCGGATCGTGGTGGCCGTACGGCAACCGGCTTCGTCGAGGAACGCGGCGACCGGGTCCTGCGTGGCGAACGGATGGAAGTACGACGTCACCGAGCCGCCACGCATTCCCGTACCGGTGACGCGGGCGTAGTCGTCGGTACGACGCTCGGCCGCCAGGTCCTCGAAGTACGAGTCGTAGGCCCGGTACAGCTTGGAGTTGCCGACGAGCGTGAGTGCGTTGTTCCAGTAGGTCGTCGAGTTGAGGTCGGTGAAGTTGGCCGAGGACTGCACGACCACATCGGACTGTCCGCCGGTGCGCGAGAACAGGTAGAACTTGTTGTGCTGCCCCTTGGTCCCGATGCACGCGGCGGTGTTGCCCTCGGGCGAGAGCCCGGTGCAGACGTGCAGCCAGGACCGCCGCGTCTCGTCGGTGCCGAGCACGTCCCGCAGCGCCCCGACGGCCGGGTTGGTCACCTGCCAGCCGTCGAGCACCACCTGCACGTCGACGCCACGCTCGTGCGCCCTGACGAGCTCGGCGGCGAAGTCCGCTCCGGCCTCCCCCGAGATCACGAAGTGCGCGATGCGGATGCGCGAGCCGCTCGGGGCCTGCTTCACCAGGGCGCAGATCTGCCGCACGATCGCGGTGGGGTCACCGGCCGCGGGATCGTTGAAGACCGCGCCGGTCCGTACCGGGGCGGCCGGAGCGTCGGCGCACGGCCTCGGGTTCTCGCCGGCGCCCGCGGCCGCCGTGGGTATCGCCGCGCCGGTGACCGCGAGCGCCGCCGCGGTGAGCACCGTGAGCAGTGCCTTTACACGCATCGATCATTCCTTTCGTCCGGGGCGACCTTGCCCGGGAAGTGCGAACAGAGCACCAACAGCCGATGACGTCTCGGCGGAAGTTCGGAATGCGAAGAATTAACGTTAAAGTTAACGTTAATGGTGGGACTGAAGCAGAAACGTACGGCCGCCAGGCGAGCGCTGTCAAGGTCGCGACGTTTCGCTGAGCGACACCGTTGACTCGGGCGACATCGGGAGTTAACGTTCATCCCGATCTCAGTTAGCGCTCACGTGAACGTTCATCCTCTTCCCGTGGGCCGCCTCCCGTCAGGAGCTGACACCTTTGGGCAACATCACCGACTCCGAGCTCGCCGGAAGTCTGCGCCGGGCCGTGCTCGACGCAGACCCGGCACTCTCCCGCTACAACCCGCTCTCTCGCATCCTCGTGTTCGACCAGTTCAACTCGGGAACGCACGGCTGGACCGAGCTGATCGGCAACCACGACGGCGAGGGCAACCTCGACACCGTCGACGACCACATGCGCGACTTCCGGCCACCGCAGCTGAGCTCGTGCACGTTCTTCGACGTCGGCACGCACGGCGCGATGACCGGCACCTACGCGCTCAAGGTCGCCACCCGGCCGCTTGCGGGCCACACCGCGGTCGCGATCCGCAGGCTCACCATGGCGAAGAAGGGCCTCGTCCAGTTCGAGACGTACTTCACCTACAAGGCCGAGGCCGCGTCGGAGGAGAACGGCGCCGCGCAGCAGGCGGGCGCAGGCGAGTGGGACGGCAACATCCACCCCTCGGAACAGCAGTTCGGCGCGTTCACCGTGGCCACCGACATCTGCGACGACCGCGGCGTCCGCTACCACTGCGTCGCCCGCTACCAGAACACCGACCTCGAGAACCGGTTCACCCGTCGCTGGATGTACCCGGTGGTGCCAGAGCCGACACCGAGGGAACACCTGGAGGGCAAGGCGAAGCTCGCCGCGACCGACGACTTCACCGCACCGAACCCCGACGACTGGCGTTACTTCGGCGAACCGCAGTCCTTCTGCTACAACGAGGTGCCGACCAAGGTCAACTGGCACTACCTGCGCTGGCAGCTCGACACCGAGAAGCAGCGCAACGTGGAGCTGCAGGTCAACGACCGCGTCTACGACATGCGCGACGTGCCCGTGCCCGCGTACGAGGAGCGCTACGACTCGCTCGACAACCTGCTCAACTTCTACGTCAGCACCCGCACCCACACCAACGTCAGGAACTTCCTCTTCCTGGACTCGGTTCTGATCTCGGTCGATTGGTAGGTCTACATGCGACAGTCACAAGCCGCCGTCCTCGAACGGTACCGCGTGCTGGAGGGCGAGTTCGCCACCGAACCCTACGAGGCGGGCTGGGCCACCGAGGCGCGCTGGTTCGTGCAGGTGCTGCGCGCGTCCGCTCCGGACGTGAAGGTGGTGCTGACCACGCAGGTCTCCCCGGACGGCCTGCACTGGTGTGACGCCGAGTGCCCGCCACAGGTCGCCGAGGGCGAGGGGATGATCTCGTGGCCCGTGCGGGAGTTCGGGCAATGGCTACGGATCCGCGGATCCGTCGAGGGGGACGAAGGATCGGTCAAGGTTCAGATCTACCTCACGCTCAAAGAATGAGCATTGGAGACACACATGGTGAGCACGTACAACCGGCGCGGCTTCCTCAAGATCAGCGGCATCGGCCTCGCCGGCGCCTACCTGGCCGCGTGCAGCGTCGGCGGCGGTGACAGCGGCGCGGCCGCCAACGCGCTGAAGGCGGCGTTCGCGCAGCCGGTCAACGATCTCGATCCGCACGGGCCCAGCAGCGTCGACGAGAGCACGCTGCTGGCGGGGCGGCTGATCTACGACACGCTGATCCGCCGCGACGGTGACAAGCTGGTGCCCGGTGTGGCCACGTCCTGGGAGCAGACCGACGAGAACACGTGGGTGTTCCAGCTTCGCGACGACGTGACCTTCCACGACGGCAGCAAGCTCACCGCCGGTGACGTGAAGGCCTCGCTGGAGCGCGTGAAGGACGCCGGGACGGCGCAGTCGGCGCTGTGGACCTCGGTGAGCGCCGTCGAGGCCGAGACCGACACGACGTTGCGCATCACCACCAGCGAGCCACTGGGCACGATGCCGGTGAACCTGACGCTGATGTTCATCCTGCCCGCGGCGAAGATGAACGAGCCGGGGTTCTTCCGCAAGCCCATCGGCAGCGGGCCGTTCCGGGTCGACGGATTCACGCCGTCCGACGAGCTGCGCCTGAGCGCGGTGGAACACTGGGGCGGCAAGCCGAAGCTCGACCGCGTCACCCTCCCCTACATCCCCGAGACCTCCAGCCAGATCACCGCGCTGCGCACCGGGGAGCTGAGTGCACTGTGGCCGGTGCCGCCCGACCAGCTTCGCGAGCTCGAGGGCCTCGACGAGATCCGGCTGGAGACCATCCCGAGCTACGCGTACTACTTCAACTGGTTCAACTGCGGCAGGGAGCCGTTCACGGACCCGCGCGTGCGCAGGGCCATGTGGCGCGCGGTGGACGTCGCCGGGATCGTCAAGAACCTCTTCGGCGACGGCGCCGAGTTGATGACGGCGCCGATCCCCTCCACCGTGTTCGGGCACGCGCCGCAGGAGCCCTACCGGCACGATCCCGACGCGGCGAAGCGCGAGCTCGCCGACGCGGGGCTGGCCGACGGCTTCCGCACCTCACTGATGTGGTTCAGCGACACGGGACCGCTCGCCGACGCGCTCGCGCAGGCGATGATCTCGGACTGGGCCAAGATCGGCGTCACCGTGGAGCCGCAGAACGTGGAGAAGGCGGAGTGGCTGCGGCGGCTGAACGCCAAGGAGTTCGACATGGACCTCCAGATCAACACGGTGACCACCGGAGACGCCGACTTCACGCTCGGCAGGCTGTACGACTCCGACGCCGACCGGATGGGCTACCGGAACCCCGAGCTCGACACCATCCTGCGGCAGGCGCACCGGGACTCCGATCGCGGGCGCCGCGAGGAGCTCTACAGTCGGGCATGCAAGATCGTCTGGGACGACGCGGTCGGTATGTTCCCCGCCGCGCTCATCAGCACCTACGGTCTGCGCAGCACCGTCGAGGGGTTCGAACCGGCGGCCAGCAACCAGCCCGATCTGCGTGGCGTGACGCTGGCGTCCTGAGGGAGGGGCAAGGATGGAGTCACGGCGGGTGACCCTGAAGGACATCGCGAAATCGCTCGGGGTGTCGGTCAACACGGTGTCGCGGGCACTGACCGGTAAGGACAGTGTCGGCGAGGACACCCGCGCCCGGATCAAGGCCGAAGCCGAACGGCTCGGGTACGTGCCCAACTCCATGGCCCGCTCGCTCGTACTCGGGTCGGCGATGACGCTCGGCCTGGTCATCACCAACCCGTCGAACCCCTTCTACGCCAGGCTCATCAGCACGATCGAGCAACGCGGCCGCGTGCACGGCTACTCGCTCATGCTGCTGGTCACCGAGGAGAGTCCCGACGGTGACCGGGCCGCGGCGGAGACGTTGCTGCGGTGGGGCGTGGACGGCGCGCTCGTGGTGCCGGTACAGGGAGACGGCGAGCACTGGGACCGGCTCAACGAATCGGGTGTGCCGCTCGTGTGCCTCAACCGTGACTTCCCCGCCCTTGACCTCGACTTCATCGGAGTCGACTACGAGCACGGTGCGTACGAGGCCACCCGGCACCTCGTCGACGGCGGCGCGCGCACCCTGTGCCTGCTGGAGGAGGACCTGCCGATCTCGCCCGTCGCCGACCGCACCACCGGCTTCCGCAGGGCGCTGACCGAAGCGGGCATCGAGGCCGGGACCGACCCCGTGCGCTCGGTGCCCACCCGGCGGAGGGAGTCACTGACCCTGCCCTGGGAGCCCGAGGACGCCTACCGCCTGGCGCAGGACATCGTGCGCGGCGGTGACCTCCCCGACGCGATCATGGTCGGCAACGACTACTTCGCGCTCGGGGTGTACCGGGCGCTCACCGAGGCCGGCCTTCGCGTCCCCGAGGACGTGCTGGTCGGCGGATTCGGCGACCACCCCTTCGCCGCCTACCTCAATCCCCCGCTGACGACCGTCCGGCTGCCCGCCGCCGACATCGGCACCACCGCCGTCGACCTGCTGCTGCAGCGGATGAAGGGCCGGGACGACCACGACGCGACGGAGAAGCGGCGACTGCCGACCGAGCTCGTCGTGCGCGACTCGAGCCGGACAGGAAAGAGCACAATGACGTGATCATCTACATCGCACGCCGGCTGGCCCAGTCGGTGTTCCTGGTCTTCGGTGCCATCACGATCGTCTTCCTGGTGCTGCGGGTCATTCCCGGCGACCCGGCGTCGCTCATTCTCGGCAGCCAGGCGACGGCCGAAGAGCTGGAGGCCAAGCGTCAGGAGCTCGGACTCGGCGACCCGTTGCTGGCGCAGTACTTCCGCCATCTTGGCGAGGTCCTCCGCCTGGACTTCGGCGAGTCGTGGCGGCTCGGCGGCGACGCCTTCGCGAACGTGCTCGAGCGCCTGCCCGCCACACTGACCCTGGCCGGCTACGCGCTCGCGCTGACCCTGCTCATCGGCTTCCCGCTCGGGGTGCACGCGGCCCGCAACACCGGCAAGGCCGTCGACCGCCTCGTCTCCTACCTGTCCCTCACCGGCCAGGCGCTGCCCTCGTTCTGGGTCGGCATCATGCTGGTGCTGATCTTCTCGCGGATGCTGGACATCCTGCCCGCCACAGCCGACGGCACGCCACTGGCACTGGTGCTGCCCGCGTTCACGCTCGCGCTGCCGTTCCTCGGCTGGCTCGCCAGGCTCGTGCGCAACGGGACCCTCGAGGAACTCGGCAAGGACTACGTCCGCACCGCGCGCTCGAAAGGCCTTTCCGAACGGGTGGTGTTCAACGTCCACGTCCTGCGCAACACGCTGACCCCCGTGGTCACGGTGCTGGGGCTGGTGCTCGGCAACTTCATCGCCGACGCGGTGATCATCGAGCAGGTCTTCGCGTGGCCCGGCATCGGCTCGCTGATGATCGAGTCGATCGTCAACCGCGACTACGCCGTGGCCGAGGCCGCGATCCTCCTGATCGCGATCTTCTACATCGGACTCAACCTCGCGGTCGACGTCCTCTACTTCTACCTCGACCCCCGGATCACGCTGGAGACCGTATGAAGTCGAAGGCCGCGAAGGCCGCCACCGGCGTGCTGGCACTGTTCGTGCTCGTCGCCGTGTTCGGCCCCATGCTCGCCCCCTACGACAGCGTGGCCACGGGCGTCTCCGACCGGCTCCTGCCGCCCGGCAGCACCCTTTCGGACGGCTCGTTCGCGCTGCTGGGCACCGACCAGCTCGGCAGGGACGTGTTCGCCCAGGTGATCGCGGGGTCGCGGATCTCACTACTGGTCGCCGTCACCGTCGTGGTGGTCGGCGGGCTCATCGGCCTGGTGCTCGGCCTGCTCGCCGGGTACTACGGCGGCTGGCTGAACACGGTCATCTCGCGCGTCGGCGACATGCAGCTGGCGTTCCCCAGCATCCTGCTGGCGATCCTGCTCGCGGGCGCGCTCGGGCCGAGCCTCACCAACGTCATCATCGCGCTCGCGGTCACCCGCTGGGTGATCTTCGCGAGGGTGGTGCGCGGCTCCGCACTGTCCACGCGCAACCGTGAGTTCGTGGACTCCGCCAGGGTGATGGGCGCCGGCAGCGTGCGCATCATGGCCCGCTACATCTACCCGTCGTGCGTGCAGCCGCTGCTGGTCGCCGCGACCGTCCAGGTGGGACTGACGATGGTGGCCGAGGCCGCGCTGAGCTTCCTCGGTCTCGGCGTGCCGATCGACCAGGCGTCGTGGGGCTCCACGATCGCGGCCGGGCGCGACTACCTGGCCTCGGCGTGGTGGATCGCCGCCGTTCCCGGGATCGCGCTGACGCTCGTGGTGATCTGCGTCGGCGTCCTCGGAGACTCGGCCAGGGACGGTTCCGACAACACGAAGGTGGCGGTGGTCCGATGAGCGCTCTGCTGGAAGTGACGGACCTCGTGGTCGCGTTCGGCGACGTACGGGCGGTCCGCGGGGTGTCGTTCAGCCTCAGCGAGGGCGAGACGCTCGCGATCGTCGGCGAGTCGGGCAGCGGCAAGAGCCTCAGCTCGCTGGCCGTGCTCGGGCTCCTGCCGGCACAGGCCCGCGTCGAGTCCGGTGAGATCCGCTGGGCCGGCGAGGACGTCAGCGCGATGAGCGAGCGGGAACTGCGCGCGCTCAGGGGCGAGCAGCTCTCGATGATCTTTCAGGATCCGCTGAGCGCGCTGAACCCCTCACTGACCGTGGGCTACCAGATCGCCGAGATGTTCCGGCGCCGCCGCGGCCTTCGCCGCGACGAGGCACGAAGGCGCGCGGTGGAGGCCATGACCGAGGTCGGCATCCCGGACGCCGCACGGCGGGTCGGCGCGTACCCGCACGAGTTCTCCGGTGGCATGCGTCAGCGCGTGATGATCGCGATGGCGCTCGCGCTGCAGCCGCGGCTGCTGATCGCGGACGAGCCCACCACCGCGCTGGACGTCACCGTGCAGGCGCAGATCCTGCGGCTGCTGCGGCACCGGCAGCGCGAAGGTCTCGCGATGGTCATCATCAGCCACGATCTCGGCGTGGTCGCCAGGACGGCACGGTCGGTGGTCGTCATGTACGCGGGCCAGGCGGTCGAGTCGGGCACCGTGGCCGATGTCTATACAGCGCCTGCCCACCCTTACACGCTGGGTCTGCTGGACGCGAGCCCGTCCGCTCGTGACAGCAACCGGGAGATCCGGCCCATCGACGGGTACCCGCCGGACATCACCGCGCTGCCCACCGGTTGCGCGTTCCACCCCCGGTGCCCGTTCGCCCGCGAGCGGTGCCGGACCGAGGAGCCGGGCCTGCGCGAGTTCGCACCCGGCAGGTCCAGTGCGTGTCACTACGCGGAGGAGGTGCTCGCCCGTGGAGCAGCAGTCGACCACGCCGGTGCTTGAGCTTGTCGATCTCGTCGCCGGATACCGGTCGCGGCACGGCCTGCTGGGCAGGCGGAACGACGTCCGCGCCGTCGCAGGCGTGAGCCTGTCGGTGAGCGCGGGTGAGACGGTCTGCCTCGTCGGCGAGTCGGGGTGCGGCAAGTCGACGGTGGCCCGAGCGGTCGTGAGCCTGCTGCGACCGTTCTCCGGCGAGGTGCGCTTCGACGGCCGGAACGTGACCGGACTCAAGGGCCGTGAGCTGAAGAACCTGCGGCGGCAGGTGCAGCTGGTGTTCCAGGACCCGTACGCCTCGCTCAACCCGAAGATGACGGTGCGGGAGCTGATCAGCGAGGCGTGGCGCATCCACCCCGGTATCGTCGAGCCGGACGGGTGGGACGCCGAGGTGGCCCGGTTGCTGGAACGCGTCGGGCTCAACCCCGGTCACGCTGAGCGCTACCCGCACCAGTTCTCCGGCGGCCAGCGACAGCGGATCTCCATCGCGCGGGCGCTCGCGGTACGTCCGCGGCTGATCGTGTGCGACGAGGCGGTGTCGGCGCTCGACGTGTCCATCCAGGCGCAGGTGCTCACACTGCTGAGGGAGCTGCAGCGCGACCTCGGCGTGGCCTATCTCTTCATCACTCACGATCTCGGCGTGGTGCGGCACTTCGCGGACCGGGTCGCGGTGATGCATCTCGGATCCATCGTCGAGTCCGGTGACACCGAGCAGATCTACGAGCATGCCGAGCACCCGTACACGCGGGCGCTGCTCTCGGCGGCACCGAGCGTGGAGGACTGGCGCGACGACGCCGAGAACGGCGAGATCGTGTTGACCGGGGACGTGCCGTCGCCGCTGAACCCGCCACCGGGCTGTCGCTTCCACACCCGGTGCTGGAAAGCACAGGACCGATGCCGCACCGAGGAACCCGAGCTGCTCGAGCGGGGTACGGGCCACCCGGTCGCCTGCCACTTCCCCGCTACCGATCCGGTCGCCGCAATGTGACGGCAAGGGACCCGGCCGGCCAGCGATGGTCCGGAATCCTGGAACGCTCACTCCGCGGGCTTTGCGCCGCGCGCCGAATTCGGAGACCCTGGTGTGTGCCGCGTGTTCGGTCGAGTCGGGTTGCTGGACAATCGGTGGTCCGTGCGCCCCGTCCGTACAATTCCTCGTACTCATCGAGCATCGGTTGCAGCAGATCCGTGTCTTCTTCCATGTCCGGGATTGATGCTGAATGCTTCGACGGCACGAATACGTCAACGTGGAGCACCAAGGCGCCCGGAAGGGAAACCTTTCGAGTACTCCTTGCGCCGCCCAGGAAGTGTTAACCCGATTCTTGCCTCAGTTGCGTCCCAGTCGGGCGCTTCTTGCCCGTGAGGGTGCGGCGGGTTGGGGCATGTCGAGCGGGGCGAGCTGTAAATGGGGCAGTTCTGCCCATTGCCCGGAAAGCTGGGCGAGCGTTTGGCTCTAGGACACGCGAACATCCACTCGTGCTGTCGAGGAGTCTGCCCATGAACATCGAGGACTATGCAGCGCACGACGCGACCGGGCTCGCCGAGCTCATCAGGTCCGGCGACGTGTCCGCCCAGGAGATGCACGCGGCGGCGAGCGCGGCCATCGAGAAGGTCCGGCCGCGGATCGGTGGCGTCGCCGAAGGGCCGTGGCCGGAACCTCTCGCCTACGATGCGGCGGGCGTGTTCGGTGGCGTGCCTTTCGGCCTGAAGGACCTCGTGTGCCACGCCGCCGGGCTGCCGACCCGGATGGGCAGCCGCCTGACCGGCGAGAAGGGCGTGACCTTTCCGCACGACACCGAGCTCATGTCCCGGTTCCGGCGGGCAGGCCTGGCCACCACGGTACTGACCACGACACCGGAGATGGGCTACAACGCGAACACCGAGCCCGTCGTGCACGGCCCGACCCGCAACCCGTGGGACGTGACCCGGTCCGCGGGTGGGTCGAGCGGTGGATCCGGCGCCCTCGTCGCCGCAGGCGCGGTGCCTGTCGCCCACGCGAACGACGGCGGCGGATCGATTCGCATCCCCGCCGCCTTCAACGGCCTCGTGGGGCTCAAGCCCACACGCGGCCGGGTCCCGCTCGCGCCGGACTTCCAGGAGGCACTGTACGGGTGCGCGGCGGAGTTCGTCGTGACCAGGACCGTGCGGGACAGCGCGGCGTTGCTGGACGAGGTCGCCGGGTGGGTGCCTGGGGAGAAGTACCGGCTGCCGGATCCGGTCCGGCCGTTCGCCGCCGAGCTCGAGCGCGATCCCACCCCGCTCACCATCGCCGTGCAGACCGAGTCGTGGGCGGGCACGGAGGTGGATCCGGAGGTCGTCGCGGTGGTCGAGGGGGTCGCCAGGACGCTGGAGGAGCTGGGACACCGGGTCGAGGCGGCGGGCCCTCGCTTCGACTGGGAGGAGTTCCTGACCGCCAACTGCCGCCTGTGGGCGGGCTTCGTCGCCGAGTCCGTGCACGCCACGAGCGCGTTGTCCGGGCTCGCACCCGGCCCCGACACGCTCGAGGCCAGCGTGCTCGCCGGATACGAGTACGGGCGGAGGTTGAGCGTGCTGCAGGTGGGCGAGGCGTTCTCGATCGTCAACGGGATCAGCAGGGTACTCGGCGAGTTCCACACTCGCTACGACGTCCTGCTGACCCCCACGACGAACACGCCACCCCTTCCGCTCGGGTATCTCGACGCCGACGACAGCGCGCTGGGCCACGAGGAATGGACCCGGAGGATCTTCGACGTCGTGTCGTTCACCCCGCTGTTCAACCTCACCGGCGCGCCGGCGATCAGCCTCCCGCTCGGTGCGACCTCCGGCGGCCTGCCGATCGGCGTCCAGCTCGCGGCCGACCTTTGCGAGGAGTCGACGCTGCTGGCCCTCGCCGGTCAGCTCGAACGGGCGCGGCCCTGGAACGGGCGGCGACCCGGCGTGCACGCGGCCGCTTGATGCGTGGCCCGTCTTGTCGCGGGGGCGCAACCCGGGGGAGACTTCGACATCCCCGGGGAGGTAGCCGTGAGTGCATCGACCGACGAGACGCGAAGCGAGGAGTTCGGGCTGGAGCTCGCGGAGATCGCCGCCGAGACGCGGGCGGGGGCGGACCCGGCGCCGAGGCTGCTCCAGCTGCTCACCACACTCGGTGAGGCGCCTGCCGGGATCATCACCCGATGGGACCGGCAGGCCGGCCGGCACCGCGTCGCGGCGGTGCGCGGCTACTCGCCCCAGATCGTCGACCACGTCGTCTCGAACGCCTTCCACAGCGATCCCGCCTACCGGGCCATCGCCGCCGACCGCGCGCGGCCCCTGCGCTCCTGGCAGGACCTGGAGTTCGACTACGCGACCACGCGCACGGCTCGCGAGTTCCTGCTGCCGGAGGGATATCGCGGCGGCGTCTCGCTGCGGCTGGTCACCAGACGGGGACGGTACGTCGGCGATCTCCACATGAGCACTGAAGCCCGCTGCCTGCCCTCCGCCGCGGCGATGCGCCTGTTGCACCGCTGCCACACGCTCCTCGCCGCGTGCCAGGAGATGCCACCGTTCCCAGGCTCACCGGCGGCTCTGCTCCCGGACGCGGAGAACGTGACGCTCATCCGCCGCGACGGGAGCGCCCAGCCCGTGGACGGGCGAGCACCCGAGGAGGGAACGGCCCTGCTGGAAGCGCTGCGTGCCGTCGTCGCCGCCGACGGCACGCACGCCCCGGACCGGTCGTATCACTGGCTGGACCGCACCGGGGCATGGCACCACGTCCGGGTCAGGCAGGTGCGCGCGGGCGTGACCGTGTCGACAAACCGGGTCGCGGCGCCGCACGGGTTGAGCCACCGCCAGCTGGAGATCCTCGACAAGATCTGCGACGGTCACTCCAACCTCGCCATCGCCCGGCGGTTCCACCTCAGCGAGCGGACAGTCGCCCACCACGTCGAACGCATCCTCGGCAAGCTGCACGTCGGCTCACGGGCCGCGGCGGCCGCCTTGGCGGAACAGGAAGGCCTCAGGCTCCTCGGGCCGCCCCACTCGCCCTCGACCACTGCCGGGGGTTGATCGTCGCGGCCACGATAGGCGTGTGGCGGTGGTTCCCGCGACGGGTATGTCCAGCGCAGGCTGGCGCCTGCTCTACACCGGCGACATCGTGTTCATCGCGGCCGAGGCACCTGATTGTCCACGGTTACCACAAAGGAACAGCAACGGATCGCAGGACCCGTCCTGGCCCGGCCTTGGTCTCAGGCGAGTCGCTCGACGATCGTGGCGTTGGCCATTCCCCCTGCTTCGCACATGGTCTGGAGACCGTAGCGCCCCTCTCGGGCATCAAGGACTCCGAGCAGTGTCGTGAGCAGGCGAGTTCCGGAGGCACCGAGGGGATGGCCGAGCGCGATCGCCCCTCCGTGCACGTTGATCCGCTCGGTGTCGGCACCCAGCTCGCTCGCCCACACCAGCGGTACCGGCGCGAACGCCTCGTTGACCTCGTAGACGTCAATGTCTCGCAGGTCGAGTCCGGCCCGATCCAGCACCGCGCGGGTGGCGGGGACCGGGCCGGTCAGCATGAGAAGGGGATCGTCGCCGACCACCGAGGCGGCACGGATGCGCGCTCGCGGAGCCAGTCCGAGCGCTCGGGCACGGTCCGGTGCGGCGAGCAGAACCGCGGACGCGCCATCGCTGATCGGCGACGAGTTGCCCGCGGTGATCCGCCATTCGATCTCCGGAAACCGGGCAGCGGCGGCGTCGTCATGGAAAGCGGGCGGCAGTTCGGCGAGCCGCTCCGTGGTCGTCCCGGGCCGGAGGGTCTCGTCCGTGCCGAGGTGAATGCCCGGCACCTCGATCACCTCGTTCCAGAACGCACCGGCCGCCCACGCGGCGCTGGCCTTGTGGTGGGACGCCGCACTGAAGGCGTCCAGTTCCGCGCGCTCCAGCTTCCAACGCGCGGCCAGCAGCTCCGCGGAGACTCCCTGATGGACAAGGCCGTCCCGGTAGCGGTCGCGCAGCCGGGCTCCGAGATCCGCGGGTCGCGAGCTGCCAAGGGTAATCCTGCTCATAGACTCGACTCCGGCGGCGACGACGAGGCCCTGCGCACCAGCGGCGATGGTGTACGCGGCGAAGTCGACAGCCTGCTGGCTCGACCCGCACTGCCGGTTCACCGTGGTGCCCGGCACCGATTCGGGGAACCCCGCGGCCAGCACCGCGTTGCGCGCGATGTTCCCGGATTGATCTCCGACCTGCTGGACGCATCCGACGACGACGTCGTCGATGCGGCCGGGATCGACGCCGGTGCGCTCGACCAGCGCGGCGAGTGTCCCGGCGAGCAGGTCGATCGGATGGACCTTCGCGAGAGCACCGTCGGGTCGGCCACGGCCGGAGCGGGTGCGCACGGCGTCGACGATCCATACCTCTGCGTTCATCATGTCGTCCTCGCGGTTGTCGCGGCCGGGCGGACCTGCGGTTGTGGGATGCGCCGAGCATTCTCGGTCGCCTGCAGGAGCGCGTGAACGGCGTCGTTGACCGGCGTGGGCACCCCGTGCCGGAGTCCGAGCGCGCACACCGTCCCGTTGAACAGCGCGTGCTCGGTCGGCCGCCCTGCGAGTCGGTCGTAGAGCATCGACGTGCCGTCCTCCGGGGCGAACCGGTCGTAGAAGTCGAGCGTCGCCCGGACGTCGTCGTGGCCGAGTGCCGCGCCCTCGGCGCGGCCGACCTCGACCGTCTCGGTGAGCAATGTACTGGCGAGCTGACGGACCTGCGGCTCGCGCAGGACTTCCATTCGCCGGCCGGTCAGTGCCGTCACCGCGTTCGCCGCGACGTTCGTCAGCAGTTTGCGCCACGCGGCGGTGCGGAAGTCGAGTTCGAGCCGGACATCGATCCCCTCGGGGGCAAGGGCCGCGGCCCGTTCCCCTGCCGGGCAGGCGGGTACCACCAGGTGCGCCCCGCGGCGGTGCCGTGCGCGGTTGGGCCCGGTCCGTTCGGCGGCGACGTAAACGAGGGCCGGCAGTACGTCGGCGGGACCGGCGAGTCCACCCACCCGTTCGACGTGGTCGATTCCGTTCTGGCAGACCAGCAGAGTGGTTCCCTGGTGGCACGCCCGGGACAGCCACGGGGCCGCGGAGGTGGTGTCCTGTGCCTTGGTGCAGAGCAGCACCCAGTCCGAGCCGGTCACCGTCGCCGGGTCCGTACGGACCCGGACGGCGGGAGCCCGCACCACGCCGTCACGTTCGACGGCGAGCGGGGCCGAGGTCCGGCTGCAGGCGACGACGTCGTGTCCTGCGTCGGACATAGCGGCCGCCAGCACGACTCCGACAGCTCCGGCTCCGACGACGGTGACCGTGCTCATTCGGCGTCGGCCCTCGTTCCCGGATGCGCGACCGTGGACACGAACGCCTCCCGCTCGGCCCTGGAGCGTTCCCTCCAGCCGAACACGGCGACGAGGGTGACCACGCAGCCGAGCAGCATGTACACGCTCACCGACAGCGACGTGCCGGTGCGCTCCAGCAGCCAGGCCGCCACGAGTGGCGCGAACCCTCCGCCAACCACCGCACCGATCGCGTAGGCCAGCGATGAGCCGCTGTAGCGGATCTCCGGTGGGAACAGCTCGGCGTAGGCCGCCGCCTGCGGACCGTAGGTCAGGCCGAGGCCGATGGCGAGTCCGAACACCGACACCAGCATCCAGCCCAGCGAACCGGTGTCGAGCAGCAGAAACATCGGGAAGGTCCAGGCCCCCATCGCAAGCGTGCCGAAGAGGTAGGTCCGCCGACGCCCGAGCCGGTCCGACCAGCGCGCCCCGACAACTGTCCACAATGCCCAGGAGAGCGCTCCCACCGTGCCGACGAGCAGCATTTGGCGTCGGCTCATCCCCAGTGCGGTCGTCCCGTAGGTGCCGATGAAGGCGATCATGATGTAGCCGCAGAGGTTCACACCGACGAAGAGCCCGACGGCCACGAGCAGTGCGCGCCAGTGTTCGCGGAGCAGCACCGCCAGCGGAGCGCGCCGCCGCGCGTTGCTGCGGCGGACCTGCTGGAACACCGGGCTCTCCTCGACGCCGGAGCGCACGACGAAGCCGATGGCGATGAGGACGATGCTCCCCAGGAACGGGATGCGCCAGCCCCACGCCACGAACTGCTCGGGGGTGGTCGCCGCCGCCGCGACCAGCAGGGCGACGTTGGCCAGCACCAGCCCGAAAGAAGCACCGAGCTGCGGGAACGACCCGTAGAACCCGCGCCTGCCCGGTGGCGCGTACTCGACGGCGAGCAGCGCCGCCCCGCCCCACTCGCCACCCGCGGACAGGCCCTGCAGGAATCGGAACACCACGAGCAGGATCGGCGCAGCGGCGCCGATCGTGGCGTACCCGGGCAGCAGGCCGATCGCCGTCGTCGATGCGCCCATCAGGATGAGGGTCGCCACGAGCATGGCCTTGCGACCGATCCGATCACCCAGATGGCCCGCGATGATGCCGCCCAGCGGACGTGCGAAGAAACTGACTCCGATCGTCGCGAACGAGGCGAGCACGGCTGAGGAGGTCGCCAACTCCGGGAAGAACAGTTGTCCGAAGACCAGACCGGCAGCCGCTGCGTAGATCAAGAAGTCGTACCACTCGATCGTGGTGCCGACGAGACTCGCCCACGCCGCGCGGCGGATCTGGCGCGGCTCGGGAACGGGGGCGGCGGAGGTGCTCACGGTGTCGACGGGAGGTCGGTCAGGCGCGTGGGTCATCGTTGATCCTCTCGAACGCGCGGGGCGGGTGGGCTCTCTACTGGTTCTGCTGGTTTTGCTGGTTCTGTTACTGCAGGACGTCCGGCTGCTCGTGCACGATCTGCTGGTAGAGCGGTTGGAAGCTGAACCACGCCGCCCGCGGCGTGCCCATCGTGTCGCGCACCGCGCGGGCGTCCTCGGGGTCGGCGGGGACCGGGTCGCCTGCCGCTTCGGCGAGCAGCTGCACGTGGGCGCTGTGCTCGAAGGCGATGAACCACCACGCGGCCTCGTCGACGGTCCGGCCGACCGTGACGATCCCGTGGTTGCGCAGCACGGCCGCGCGATGCGGGCCGAGGTTCTGTGCGATGGTCTTGGCCTTGAGCTCCTCGAGCGTGACCCCCGTGTGATCGGTGTGGAGCACGTGGTCCTCGAAGAACATGCATCCCTCGTTGGTCAGGGGAAGCAGGGGCCGGTCGAGCGCGGACCATGTCGTGCCGTAGACGCTGTGAGCGTGCGCCGCGGCGACGACATCGGGCCGGGCGGCGTGGATCTCCGAGTGAATCCGAAACGCCGCGGTGTTGAGGATCCCCTCGCCCTCGACCACGACGCCGTCGTGGTCCACGAGGATCAGGTCACTTGCCCTGATCTGCCCGAAATGCATCCCGAAGGGGTTCACCCAGAAGCGGTCGGAGAACTCGGGGTCCCTGGCCGTGATGTGGCCTGCGACGCCCATGTCGAACCCGTGCTTGGCGAACGCCCTCAGCGCGACCGCGAGCCGCTGCTTGCGGTCGCGGCGTTCGTCGGCGACAGAGGCGAAGGCCGGCGGTTCTGCGAACACCATCGTGCGTGGAACATCAGACATGACAGCTCCTTTGAGGAGTCGAGTGTTCAGTGGACGACACCGGTCAGCCGCCGAGGCCCATCCCGCCGGAGACCCCGAGGGTCTCGGCGGTGACATAGGACGCCTCGGGTGAGGCGAGGAAGCAAACCCCGGCGGCGATTTCCTCCGCCGTTCCGAGCCTGCCGAGCTGAGTACCAGCGATCATCGCGGTGAGCATGCGCTCGCCGTGCGGGCCGCTGTCCCGGATCGCCTGCACCATCGGTGTTTCGGTCGGGCCGGGGGCTACGCAGTTGACGGTGATGCCGTAGCGGGCGTTCTCCCTGGCGATCGACTTGCCGAATCCGATGACGGCCGCTTTCGCCGCCGCGTAGACGGCATTGCCCTTGGAGCCGATTCGCCCCGCCTCCGAGGTGACCGTGACGATGCGGCCGTAGCGGGCCTGTTGCATCGCGGGAAGCACCGCCCGGGTGCAGGCGAGCACCCCTTCCACGTTGACAGCCAGTACGTGCCGCCACCGTTGCGGGGTGGTCTCGGTGAACCAGCCGAAGTCGTCGCACCCGGCGTTGTTGACCAGGATGTCGTACGTCCCTGCCCCGAGCAGTTCCTGTACGGCATCCGGGTCGGTGACATCGAGCGGCGCCGACCGGGCGCCGATCGCAGCCGCGGTCCGCGCCGCGGCGGCACCATCGAGATCGGTGACCAGGACATCGACGCCGTCCTTCGCCAGCCGCGCCGCGACAGCCGCGCCGATCCCGCGCGCTGCTCCCGTCACGACGGCCCGCCGCCGTGTGGCCGAGGCGGTCATCGGCCCGTGAACACGGGGGCCCGGTGCTCCAGCACCGCGGCAAGACCCTCGCGTGCGTCAGCACTGCCGGACAGCTCGGAGACGGTCCGGGCCTCATCGGGCAGTGCGTCCTCGACCGACCGTCCCACACCGTCCCACAACAGCCGCTTCGTCGCCGCGATCGCACGGGGGGCGCCAGCGGCCAGCGTGCGGGCGAGCTCCTCGGCGCGCTGTTCGAGCTCTCCGTCGGGGACGACCTCGGTGACGAGACCGAGTTCGTAAGCATCCTTCGCGGTGAGCCGGGGGTTGGTGAGAATGATGCGCATGGCCTGCCGGAGGCCGACGATGCGGCTCAGCGTCACGGTCGTGCCCGCGTCCGGGGCCATGCCGACGTTCGTCGCGGCCGGTAGGAACCGGGCGCTCTCCCCCGCGACGACGAAGTCCGCCGCGCACACGAGACCGAAGCCTCCCCCGCCCGCGGCGAATCCCTGGACTCTGGCCACAACGGGCGCCGGGAGGCGGATCATCGCCGAGACCGAGATCTGCAGCCAGGAGGTCACCTCGCGCAGGTGCTCGGGAAGGGCTTCGCCGTGCGAGGCGAAGTCCTTGACGTCGCCGCCGCCGCTGAAGTGGCGGCCGTTTCCGCTGATCACCAGCGCTCGGAGATCCGACCGCCGGTGGCAGGCCATGAGCGCGTCGTACAGCGCGCGCAGCAGCCCCACCGTCATGCCGTTGGCCGCGTCAGGACGGTTCATGCGCAGGTCGGCGACGCCGTCGCGGATGTCGAGCAGGACGTCACCGCTGTCGATAAGGGAGGTCATCGGCTCCTGGCCTTCCGGTCGGTGAAGGCGGCGAAGGCGGCATGCCCCTCGGCCTCCAGGTGGTCGAGTACGTGCTCGGTCTCCATGTCCAGTCCCGCGTCAAGTGAGTGGGCGAGTGCCTGGTTCACGAGTTGCTTGCTGCGTGCCATGGCCGGAGCGGGATTCGCCAGGAGGAGGTCGACGACCTCCTCGACGGTCCGGTCGAGTTCTCCCGGCTCCGCCACGCGGTAGGCGAGGCCCCACTCGACGGCCTGCCTGCCGCCGATCACCTCGCCGGTGAGGATCAGGCCCATCGCTCGCTGGCGGCCGACGATCCGCGGCAGTCGCTGGGTCGACCCCCCGCCGGGTACCTGGCCGTACCGGCAGTGGATGTCGGCGATCCGTGCGTCCGCGCTGACCACGGCCAGGTCGCACGCCTGCACCAGCTCGAAGCCACCGGCCACGGCGTGACCGTGCACCGCGGCGACGACCGGCACCGGCACCGAGCTGATCGCCCGGCACGCCTCGCGGAAAGCGCCGAACAGCTCGGCGGTGGCGTCCCGCCCCCTGGCGTGCAGCGTGGCGAGTGCGCCGACGTCGCCGCCCGCGCAGAAGTCGGGGCCCGCCCCGCTCAGGACAAGGACGCGAGCACGGGCCGCGAGGGAGGTGACGGCCTCGGCCAGCTCCCTCGCAAGACCGATCGTGACCGCGTTGCGTTCGGCAGGCCGGTCGAGGACGACGTGGCCGACCTGGCCGCGCAGCTCGCGCCGGACGGTCACCGGACGGCCGGTTCGGAGGAGATCGGTGTGCCGGGCAACCGGCCGGCGACGGCGGGGGCCACGTCGGCGAACTCGGCGAGGCCGAGCACACGCCGTGCTTTCCCCTCGTAACGGGGCAGCTCCCCTGCCCTGGCCGCCACGACGGGAAGCCGGATTCCCAGACGGTCCCGCAGGCGGGACTCGAGCTCGAACGGTGTGCCGGGATCGGCGCCGTCGGCGAGCTCGACCACCACGATCGCCTCGGTGGCCCGCAGACCGTCCGGGTCGCGGTCGACCACCAGCTGCCATCCGACGCCCGTGCCGACGGCGGCACACACGACGTCCTCGACCTGAGAGGGCATGACCAGCGAACCCCGAACCTTGAGCACATCGTCGCTGCGCCCGGAGATCCAACTGATCTTCGGATGGCCCCGACGGCCACAGGGGCAGTCGAAGGAGTCTTCGACCCAGGAGGTGAGGTCACGAGTGCGCCAGCGCAACATCGGGGATGCCTGCCGTTGCAAGGTGGTCACGACCAGCTCCCCACGCACACCGGGTTCGGTGATGCGCTCGTCGGTCTCCGGGTCGAGGATCTCGATCAGATGGTGGTCCGCCCAGACGTGGAAGGCTCCCTGCTCGGCCGCGTGCTCGCAGGTCCCGGCCACGAAGGGCCCACCGAGTTCGGTGGTGCCGTAGGTGTTGTGCGGCCGGAAGCCTGCGGGCATCGCCGCGGCGAGGCGGGACATGGCGGCTGGGCTCATCGTCTCGCCGCCGAAGATCCCGACGCGCAGCTTCCAGTCGGTGCCCGGATCCACGCCCGCCTCGTGGGCACGCTCGATCAGCAGCAGCGCGAAGGTCGGCGTGCAGGAGAGAACGGTGACGCCGAGGTCCCGCAACCGTTCGATGGCAAGCGACGTCCGGCCCGGTCCGGCCGGGAACGTGGTGACGCCGATTTCCTCGAATGCCCGGTCGAGGGAAGAACCCCCGATCCAGAGCCCGTAGCCGTAGCACTGCCAGGCCACGTCGTCGGGACGGACTCCCATAGCGGTCAGGTTCCGGGCACCGAGTTCGCCGATGTTGCGGAGGTCGGAACGGCTGAAGGCGATGTTGCACGGCAGCCCGGTCGTGCCCGTCGTCGCGTTCAGCCGGGCGACCTCGCCCAGCGGCACGGCCTGGATCCCCCAGGGCTGGAGTGATCGCAGCATGGACTTGTCCAGGCACGGTAGCGCCGTCAGGTCGTCGAGACCGCGGATGTCACCGGGCTCGGCACCCACCCTGGCGAGTGCCTCGCGATAGTGCGGAACGTTGGTACAGCGTCGGAGTGTGTCCGCCAGCAGGTCGAACTGGAGTAGCTCGATGCGCTCGCGGGGCATGGTCTCGATGTCGGCTGACCAGTAGGTGGTGGTCACGGTCGGGCCCCTTTGCCAAGTATGCGCGGACGCGGAGCGCGTCCAAAAATCAACCGATCGTTCGGATAATAGAATGCACACGCGGCCCCCTGCGGTCAAGGCATTGCGACCGTGCACCGCACGGAAAGGCCGACAAACCGCAATGACGTCAGCGGTCATCGCGACTCCCCGCGCACGGCAGCACACGGAATGAAGCCAGAGCGGCGTCAGACCGCTCGGGAGGAATCAGGGGTTGGCTGGGGCGGCCGTCTCGTCGACCGGACTGTCGAAGACAAGGCTTTCCACCGCGTCGACGAGGTCGCGAGCCGAGACCGAGCCACCGGGCCGGTACCACTCGACGACCGAAACGGCGGCACCGAGCGCGAGCCGGGAGAACAACGCCGGTTCCATCCGGATCCGCAGACCGCCTTCGGCGATCGCTTGCTCGACCATCAGCGTCATGGCGAGGTCGAACTGCTTGCGGCGCGCCAGCGCACGCTTCTCCACCGGCGTGTTGCCGCGAGCGCGCACCAGCAGCGCGACCTCCGGACGCTGCCTGGTGACGATCTCGACAAGGCGGCGGAGGACATGCCGGATCCGACCCACAGCCGGACCGGCGACCGACTCGTGTTCCTTGAGCACCAGGAACAACGCGTCCAGCGCCCGTCCGACCCCGAGCTCGAACAGTTCCTCCTTCGAGCTCACGTGGTAGTAGAAGCTGGACTTCGTGATACCCGCAGCCTTGGCGAGATCGCCCATCGACGTCGCGTCGTAGCCACGCTCGAGGAAAACACCGACGGCGATGTCAACGATCTCGTCGACGCGAAACGGCTGCCGAACGGAGTTGCTGATCCGGGCCACATCTCCTCCACTCCGACCGCAGCCGCCCCCGGGACCGCGGACGCGGGTCCGACCCCAGGCCCCACCGAACTTTAGCATTCGACCGAGCGGTCGATTTCGCGACGACATGCCGGACGGCGTCACCACCGAGCGGAGCCGGCACGGCCGAACTCGACGGGGGCCGCAGCCCATTCACCCAGTCAGCCTTGTTATGAACCGATCGTTCGGTTAATATTGTGGAGTCGTGCCGGCAGGCCCGGCCCCTAACGGAAGGAGTCGCCGTTGACTGCCCCAACCCCCTCGTCAGGTTCCCGCTACCAGCGACTGATCGAGGACGATCGAGTGCACGGCTCGCTTTACACCGACCCCGCCGTCTTCGCCGACGAGATGGAACGGATCTGGTACCGAACCTGGGTCTACGTCGGCCACGAGAGCGAGATCCCCGAGCCCGGCGACTACGTCGTGAAGAGCATCGGCCCGCAGTCGATCATCATGTCCCGTGACCGGCAGGGTGGCGTGCACCTGCTGCTCAACCGGTGCAGCCACCGTGGCAACCAGCTCTGCGAGGCCAGGCGGGGCAACACCGGTGCGCTGCGGTGCCAGTACCACGGTTGGACCTTCGGGCCCGACGGAGCGCTGCTCGGCTACCCGTTCCGGCAGGGCTACGGGCCGGACACCCCGAAGTCCGGTCTGGGCCTGGGCCGGGTACCGAGGACGGATGCCTACCAGGGTTTCGTCTTCGGCAGCTTCGCCGAGGAGGGACCGACGCTGTTGGAGCACCTCGGCAGTGCCCGTGAGGCGCTCGACCGCGTCGCCCGGCTCTCGCCGCTGGGCCGGGTCGAGCTGACCGCGGGCTGGTTGCGGCACGAGGTGCGGGCCAACTGGAAGATGCTGGTCGAGAACGAGACCGACGGCTACCACCCACAGTTCGTCCACTCCTCGATATTCGAGGTAGGCGAGAGCCATGTGGCCGAGGTGTACAGCGAGAAGTCCGCGGCGACCGCGCGTGATCTCGGCGGCGGTCACACCGAGCACGACCTGCGCCCGCAGTTCCGCCACATCGACGTCCCGCTCGCCTGGTTCGGCACCACCGAGCAGCGGCTGCCGGACTACTGCCGGGCGATGCGCGAACGACACGGCGACACGACCGCGCGCGAGATCCTGGTGGACGGCTCACCCCACATCATGATCTTCCCCAACCTGTTCATCGCGGAGATCCAGCTCTTCGTGATCCAGCCCCTGGCGGTGGACCGCACGGTCCAGCACGTGACGCCGTTGCAGTTCGCGGGCGCCCCTGACCTCAACCGGCGCCTGCTGCACCAGGTCAGCGGCTCGGTCGGACCGGCAGGATTCCTGCTCGCCGACGACTCCGAGATGTACGAGCGCAACCAGCGCGGTGTCGCCGCGCGCCTGCCGGAGTGGCTGGTCCTGCGAAGGGGCCTGAACCGCGAGCACATCGACGCCGACGGCCACCTCGCCGGAGCGGCCACCGACGAGACCACCCAGCGCGCCATCTGGCGCCACATCCGGACCCTGCTCACGGAGGAGTGCCCGGCATGACCGCTCCAGCCAACGCGATCACGCTCGCCGACGCCGAGCAGTTCCTCTACCGCGAAGCCCGTCTCGCGGACGAGGGCCGCTACGACGAGTGGGAGGCGCTCTGGACCGACGACGCGCTGTACTGGGTGCCGGTCGCGGACAGCACGGACACCGACGAGCGCATCTCCATCATCTGCGACCATCGCTCACGGATCGCGCTGCGCGTCGCGCAGCTCAAGACCGGCAAGCGGCACTCGCAGGACCCTCGCAGCGCCGTAGCGCGGCTGATCTCCAACATCGAGATCGTCGGCCACGACACCGACGGCACCCGGACGCAGGCGACGTTCGTCGCCGTCGAGTCCCGCGCCAGAGGGATCACCATCTGGGCTGGCCGGGTCGAGCACACCCTCGTCCAAGACAACGACCGCATCCTGATGTCGCGCAAGCAGGTCCGCCTCGTCAACGCGGACCAGCCGCTGCCCACACTCGCCTTCCTGATCTGAGATGGACGAGACGGTAGAGAACGAGTTCGCCTCGGTGACGGTCACCGTCGACGAGGCCGGCAACGACCGCAGGCTCCGCGTCAGGGACAACCGCACGGGGCGCGTCGCGTGGTTCGATGCCCTGCTTCTCGAGACCTTCGTGTGGACGCCTGAGTCCGAGCTGAGGGCGCTGCTGGACCCGTCGCGGCATCGCTGGACCGCCGACCCCGCCCCAGAAGGAGAACCGCGATGACACGTATCGCCGTGGTCGGGGCCGGCCCGTCCGGCGTGTTCACGGCCGCGGCCCTGCTGGACAGGCCCGATGTGCTCGTCGACGTATACGACCGCAGCCCGACACCGTTCGGGCTCGTGCGCTACGGCGTCGCCCCCGACCACCTCAAGATCAAGTCCGTGACCCGTGTGCTGTCCCGCACGCTGAGCGATCCGAGGGTGCGCTTCCTCGGCAACGTCGAGATCGGCAAGGACGTGCGGCTCGACACACTGCGCGGTCGCTACGCCGCCGTGGTCGTCGCCGTGGGGGCTCCCGGCACCAGGCGGCTGGCCATCCCGGGTGAGGACCTGCCCGGTCACGTCCCGGCCGGTGACCTCGTCGACTGGTACAACGGGCGGCCCGGCGCGCGGTACCGGCCCGCCGAGCGCCGCCGCGTCGCCGTGATCGGAGCCGGGAACGTCGCACTCGACATCGCCCGCATCCTGTTACGTGGTGGCCGCGGTCTGAGCCACACCGACGTGCCCGAGCACGTCCTGCGGGATCTCGACGCCCGGCCGACCCATGAGGTGCACATGTTGGTGCGCCGTGGCCCCGCCGACACCCGGTTCACCCCAGCGGAACTGGCCGAGTTCGAGTCCCTGCCGGATCTCGACCTGCGCGTGGACCCGGCCGTCCTGCCCACCGACGACCCCGGCCCGAGCGTCGCCGATCGCGCGCTGGCGGCCCGGTTGGCGATCTTCCGCCGCTGGAGCTGCGCGCCCCGGGGCGCAGGCCGCAGCCTGACGATTCGTTTCCACAGCCCACCTGCGGCGTTCCGTGGGGCCGGACGAGTCGAGGCCGTCGCTCTTCCCGGTCCCACCCTCCTGCCCGTCGACCTGGCCGTGAGCGCGATCGGCTTCCGCGGACGGCCGCTTCCCGGCCTGCCGTTCGACGATGCGACGGCCACCGTGCCGCACGAGAAGGGGCGGGTCGCGCCCGGGCTGTATGTGACCGGATGGATCAAGCGTGGTCCGACAGGCGTGATCGGCGCCAACAAGGCGTGCGCGCAGGAGACGGCCGAGACGCTGCTCGCCGACGTTCCCCCCGACGACAACGACGACCACGATCCCGCGCCGACCACAGGCCTGCGGGTCGTGACCTGGCCAGGCTGGCTCGGCATTGACCGCGCCGAGACCGCGCTCGGCGCAACCCACGGACGAAACCGCACCACGATCCACGAACTGGACAGGCTCGTGCGGATCGGAACCGCGACAGGAGACCGCTTGCCATGACCTACGTGATCACCGACGCCTGCCTCGACATCACCGACCGCAGCTGCCTGGCGCAGTGCCCGGTCGACTGCATCCAGCCGGGCGACCGAATGCACTACATCGACCCGGACAGCTGCATCGACTGCGGTGCGTGTGAAGCGGTCTGCCCCCAGCAGGCCATCTTCTTCGCCGACGAGATCCCCGACGACCGCGCCGCCTTCGTTCGGATCAACGCCGAGTTCAGCCAGGGCATCCGCTCCTCGAATGGCGGGGACCACCCCGAGGTCTCGGCGCTTCCCCACCGGGCGGTGCCGAGGTGAACCCCGCCGGCGGCCCTCTCGGCGGGCGCACCGTCGTCGAGCTGGCGGGGATCGGGCCCGCTCCGTTCGCGGGGATGATGCTCGGAGACCTTGGCGCCGAGGTCATCCGGATCGAGCGACCGACGGCATCGGGCGAGGCACCACCGCCGCGCGCCGCCGACATCCTCAACCGGGGCAAGAAGTCCGTCGTGCTCGACCTCAAGAAGCCCGCAGGGGTCGACGCGGTGCACGCGATCGTCGAGCGTGCCGACGTCCTGATCGAGGGGTTCCGCCCAGGCGTCGCCGAACGCCTTGGGGTCGGCCCCGGGGACGTGCGGAGCCGCAATCCGCAGCTGGTCTACGGCCGGATGACCGGCTGGGGCCAGGACGGCCCGCTGGCGCATACCGCCGGGCACGACATCGGCTACATCGCGCTGACCGGCGCGCTGGGGGCGATCGGCGCGGCAGGGGGCCCGCCCCAGGTTCCGCTCAACCTTCTCGGCGACTTCGGCGGAGGAGCCACCTACCTCGTGATCGGTGTGCTCGCAGCACTGCTGGAGGCCGACACCACCGGTCGGGGCCAGGTTGTCGACGCGGCCATCGTGGACGGAGTGTCCCACCTGCTCGCCGCCATCCATTCCATGCTCGGCTCCGGACGATGGGCAGACCAGCGCGGCGCGAACCTGCTCGACGGAGCCGCTCCGTTCTACACCGTCTACGAAACCGCCGATGGCGGCCACGTCGCCGTCGGCGCGATCGAGCCGAAGTTCTACGCGGAACTCCTCCGGCTCCTCGACATCGACCGGGCCGAGGCGGCTCCCGGGGATCAGTACGACCGCGATCGGTGGCCGGACCTGCGCTCGGTTCTCGCCCGCGCCTTCTCCCTGCGTACGCGGGACGCGTGGGCCGAGCACTTCGCGGGAACCGATGCGTGTGTCACCCCCGTGCTGAGCCTGAAGGAGGCGATCGAGCACCCGCACCTCGCCCACCGGCGCAGCCTGGTCGAGAGCCACGGGGTACTGCAGCCGGGCACGGCGCCACGCCTCGATGGGCACGCCACCCGCGCGCCGCGGCAGGCACCACGTCCGGGCCAGGACACCGAGAACGTTCTGCGTGACAGCGGACTGGACGCGCGGGGGCTGATCGAGAAGCGGATCGCGATGCGGGCTAACACGGACTGAGCGAATCAGCCCCTGCCGCCCATCAGGCGACCTCGCTCCGCCGGATTCTCGTGCTCACGGCAGGTCGTCCAGCATCACCGTCAGCATCTGGCGCCCGGGCCCTGGCGCCGGAACGCCGGACGCGGTCCGGCTCGGCGGTGTCACGCCTCGCTGTGGCGCCCGCCCCGCGAGGTGCCGGTGCGGTCGCGGACCGACATGACCCGCGGGTGCACCCAGGACCACGCAGCCGCAGCTCGCCGACCCTGCTGCCACGTCGATGCCGTCCGCACCGACGGCCCACGCTCGTGCGTGCAACACACGGGCAACCGACCTGCTCCGAAACCGACGCCCGACATCCCCGTCGAATCACGGACGGCCCCAGACGTCGTCGCCGGGCTCCGACGGAGCCCCGTCCCGCTGGAGGCAGGTATGCCATGGCGGGTGGCCGGAGTTCGGGTGCGCGTGATCATGCAGAATCTGCAGCTGAGGCAGCGCTCGTTCCGAGCGCTCATGCGCTTGGGGGGTGGCGCTGCGTGTCCGCGTCGTGGTCGGTCTGGCTCGTCGGCGGCGTCGTTCTGGTCGCCGCGGGCGTGGGGAGCACGCTGCTGCCGCGGCTGCGTGCTCGCGGCGTGCGCCGCCGTGTCGCGTGGTCCACCGCGCGGGCGGCGATCGACAGCGCCACCGTGAGCCGGGACGCGTGTGCCGCTCGGGTCGCCGAGGCCGAGCAGTTGCTGGCCCGCGCGGAGTCGATTGCCGCCGACCGGGGCGGTGTCCTCGCGGCCGAGGAGGCGGCCAGGTGTGCCGAGCGGGCCGACCGGCTCTGGCGGGCGGCCCGCCGTGGTTGAGCGCGTGGGGCGTCGGACGAAGGAGTGGGTGCGCTGGTCGTTGCTCGGCGCGGCCGTGGTGCTACTGGTCGTTTTCCTGGTGTCCCAGCGCGAGGAGATCGACGTCAGCTACGGGCGGTCGCCGTCGTCGCCGGACGCGGTCGTGGAGGGCGAGGCCGGTGAGTTGAGCGAGGCCACCGTGCCGTCGGTCGAGGCGATGACCGCGATGGTCGACGCCGAGCCGGTCGTCCGGCTGCCGGGATCGATCGCGCGGTGGGACGAGCAGGTCGTGCGCGAGGCGATCGGTGACAGCGACATCCGCATCCTCGTGGCGCCGCCGGGGCTGGACAAAGCCGAGCGTGGCCGGGTCCGCGACGTCGAACGCGCGACGATCACCATCGTCGGCACCAAAGTCAGTGGCGGGGTGTACCAGGCCACTGCCGATGCGATTCCCGAGTGGCGGGCCCAGTTCGCTTCCGGCGATGTCACGGCCTTGCTGGTGACGATGATCCACCACGCCCAGGAGCGGGAGTCGCCGACCGTCGACGACTCCTTCAGCTGGCGGCAACCCAGCGCCGCCGAGCTCGACGCCGTCACCGCCGATCTGCGCGCGAACGGGTTGCACGTCGCGGAGGGAGCGACGCTGGAGGGCGTGCCCGAGGCGGCGACGGCTACGGCCTTCCCGGATGCGGACGCGCTCTACGTCGCGTTGCCGCAGCAGCCGTTCGGCCAACCGGTCCCCCGGTACGGCCCCGCACTGGCGCGGGCTTTCCCCGACCGGCCGATCGTGGTCATGTACGGCTCGTGGATCGAGTACGACGGTCCCGGCGCGGCGGACTTCGCCGAGTTGGTGAGCGCCATGTTCTACTCCCAGTTCGGCACTCGCCTCGCCACCTACGACTACCCTCAGCGCAACGTCCTGAACGCGTGGCTGAACCGCGTCACCGACGTCCGCTACGCCGGCCTGTTCGACCGGCCCCTCCCCTACCTGCCGTTCGACCCGTTGAAGGTGACGATGCCCGCGCTGCCGTGGCTGTTCGCGGTATGCGTGGCGGGTTTCCTCGCCCTCTCGGCGCGGTCGTTGAGGCGGCCCCAGGCGGTGAGCGAATCACGCCACTACTCCCGCCTGGCGGGGCTCACCGCGCTCGCAATCGAGGTGTCGGGGTTGAGCGGTGAGCGCAGTGATCCCCCGCTGACGCGCGGCATCGGCAAGCTGCGGGCGGCCACCGAGGCACTGGAGTCCGACCTGCCGTCGGCGCAGGTGCGCACTTTGCTCGACGACGCCGAGAACGAACTCGACGAAACCGCTCGGCTGCTCGGCCGCAGCGACTACCGGCCGCGCAACTACCTCGAGGGCAGACTCGGATGAGACGACTCGGCCGGTTCTTCAGCACATTGTTCGGGATGGCCGTACTCGGCTGCAGCGTGCTCGCGGGGTGGGCGCTGTGGACGGGCGGAGTGTTCGACGGGGCGGTCGCGAAGGAACTGCGCGGATCCTCGGTGTACATCGCGCCCGGTGTCGAACTCGACGAGGCCGCCGCGGAGCGGATCATCGGCAACCGCAGGCTCACCGTGGCCTTCCTCGAGCCGGGTGCCGATCTGCGCGAGGCCTGTCACAGCACCAGCAATGCCGCGAACGGAACCGTGATGGTGCCGCTCAGCAGGGAAGCCGACGAATACGACCGCTACCCGTGCACCCACACGACCGAGGACATCGGCACTGGCATGGTCATCGAGTCGATGATCGTTCGCGGCATCGACCAGTTCCGCGATGAACCGCTCGAGGCGCTGAAGGTCATGGCGGTGAACTACGACCAGCTCGTCAAGGCGGAAGTGGTTCCCGACGGTGCACGCACGATCAGCCCGTCGCTGCCCCGCTACCTGATAGCCGCCGCGGCGATCGGCGCCGTGGTCGCCGGTGCCGCAGTGCTCTACTTCGGTGCGCGGAAGGCAGGGAAGCTGGAGGCCAGGCGCCGGGAGAGGTTGGACGCCGCCGACGACGCGCGGACTCTCCTCGGCGCCAGCGCCGCCGTGCTGGCCCAGCAGATCATCGACCTCGACAGCAGGTATGCGCGGTTGAGACGCGGCGTGAAGACCGGAATGGCCACCAGCGAGCAACGACAGTTCCTGAACAAGTACCGCAAGCTGGTGGCCGACTACACCGAGCTGCTGCCCGAGATCACGACAGCCGACGAGTCCCGCACGGCGGACCTCGCGGGCAAAATCGAGGCGCTGATCGACCGGAGCCGAGCCCTTGCCCGGCTTGATCGGCGCCTTCAGCAGCGCACGGGGAGGTCCGCCCGCTGAGGCAGCCCAGGCAGGTCACCATTGCGACCTCGCCGGACGGCGAGACCGTCAGGGCCGACGAGCGCATCGCCGAGATCAAGCAGCGCTACGGGCCCGACCACCTGGTCACCCAGTTCATCACCGGCGCGGCACCAGTTCTCTAGTCCGCCGTTGAGCGAACCGAATCGCAGATTAAGGTAGCCAGGAAATCGACTGAAGAGATCTGATTCTGACACTTAAACCATCAGGGAATGACTACGATCTGCAGTGGAATCCCGAAGGTGTTAAGTGCAACTGATGCAGACACTAAAGCCGATCGAGCAAAGGTAAAGAGAGTCCTGGGCTCAAGGGGTTTGTCTGACCGATGTATGGCATATACCAACCCGGCTGGGCGGGCACCTAACCGTCTGGCACGACTCGGGTCACGCTCTCGGATAATCTCTCGAAACTCTTTCCAAGTTTCGGCATCCGTCAGGCTTTCAATGGCGACCAGGCCTTGCGCAAATAGATGACTCAAGACCGAAGAGCCAGTATCACTGCTCACCTTCTTTACATGTATCAACTCATCATTAGGGCCCAGCAAGTCGCAAACTTCGAAACCCTGAGGATGAACTCTTGTCTTAACTAGCTTGCGATCCAAGCAGAGGAATCGTCCATCGAGCTTTGGTACATTCTCGTTGTAATCCTTTTCATAGATCTTTCGTCTTTCGTTGAGTGGCGTAGAATTCCACGCGGGCAAGGTCCACGGCGGTTGCTCCTTGAATGCAGATTTCACGACCCGATCAACATGGCGCAAATATTGGTCTCCAAGACTATACCAATCACCGTCCAGGAGGATATAATGATAGTCGGGGTCAACAATCTCTGCGGCAATCCAATGCAGGGCCGACACTTCTCCGCCAAGACTCGCGCCACTCCCGTCTAAACCTTCAATAGTACTGGACCGCAAGGTTCGCAGATATTCATTCTTCGGGCGCTGGCGAACTCCGATGCGGATTTTTTCTATCGATAGCTCCTCGGTATCTATACGGAAATCTCCAATGTTTCCGGAGTATCTTTGCACCGTTGGGCCATCGTAATACCTTGATGGATACGCGATGCCTACTTCTCCACGGGTGACGTCAGGATCCGCCAAAAGATCGACGGCTTCCGAGTCAAGAAGCTCTCGCATATCATGATTTGGCCCCAATCGGCGAACCCATTGTAATGGCTCGAGCTGAGGATTCACCTCGACCTCGTCGACGATTCGTGTCAGCTCACGAAGGTCGGACACCAGCGAGTCCCCGGTGATACCCAAATGAATGTGCAGACCTTCCCCACATTCCACGCTCAGTCGAAAATTCCGATACTTGCCCCGGCGGCGCACATAGGTTAGATCAATAGGAAGGTTATCGTGAGCTTTACCGCTTAAGCTTCGCACAAGTTCAGCGTGCTCGCGCAGACCGAAAGCCCATAAGCCTTGTCCGCCCGGAACCATATTCCGGTCGACACGAGACTTTGCACTTAAAGCCCATCTTGTGACGTCTTTGATCTCGTCTGGGTCAAGCATTCGTACGCCTACATCAATGCCAAACTGGCGATCGACCTTGCCTTCGCGCATGTATCGCCAGCCTTGGCCGAACGCAAGGGTATAGTAGGCGCCATCAACGTCGATAAAAAGTGCAGCCGAAGCCGCAGTGGTCGTAAAGCCCAGATCGATTCCGGTTAGAGATCTAACGGTCTCCGTCCATTCAACTGGGCCACTACCTGATTCGCCAGATACTAGTAACGCTGGTGAAGATCCAACTTCTATGGTGCGAATCGAGAAGCGGCCCTCTACATTCTCGCGAATCTTTAAGGAAAGCAGCTCATGGAGGTTGTCCGATCGATACATTCGGTACACATTAGTGCGACGCGTACTGAGCGAACTCTGCTCCATCTCTGAAGAACCGGCCGCAGCATTGATCATTCTTTACCGATAACAGAAGGATGCCCTGATAGTCCAGCCCCTGCTTCAACGATCGCCCAATTAGCCGCGTGCCTTGATCGGTCGTAGATCTCCCGCGCTGCTGCAAAAGCTCACTCTCGCCAGGCGGTCGCACGCACACACGAACTAGCTACGGCAGGGTTCAGCCCAAATAGGGCCCCGTCCGCCGCCGCCTGCTCGAACCCCGTGCGACTGCGCCTGACCGCCACCTGGCACAACGACCACGGCCCCGCCGAAATCGAGCGGATTACGGACGGCATGCCCGACGGGGTCATGTACGTGGCGTGCAAGAACCGCCGCGCTTCGGTGTGCCCCGCCTGCGCCGAGACCTACCGCGCCGACACCTACCAACTCGTCAAGGCCGGGCTCGTCGGCGGCAAGGGCGTCCCCGACACCGTGACCGAGCATCCCTGCTTCTTCGTCACCCTCACCGCACCCGCCTTCGGCCCCGTCCACACCCGGGTGGTGGGCTCCAATGGCCGTGTGCGCCCCTGCAGGACCCGCAGGCTCGGCACCGTCTGCGAACACGGGCGGCAGGTCATGTGCCTCCAGCGGCACGCTGAGGACGATCCGCGGCTGGGTGAGGCGATCTGCCGGGACTGCTACGACTACCAACACCAAGCGGTGTGGAATTTCCACGCCGGGGAACTGTGGCGGCGCACCACCATCACCCTCAACCGCAAACTCCGCCAAGCGGCCACAGAACGCGGCGTCAAGGTACGGCTGTCCTACGCCAAGGTCGCCGAGTACCAACGACGCGGGGTGGTGCATTTCCACGCGCTGGTGCGCTTGGACGGCTACGACCCCGACGACCGCGATAGAATCATCCCGCCGGACCCATCGATCACACCGGAGTTGCTGCGCAGCTACCTCGAACACGCTGCGACCGTCACCCGGTTCACCACCGCCCCACACCCCAAGAACCGGCTCGGCTGGGTCATCCGCTGGGGCCAACAAGTCGACATCCGCCCTGTCCGGCTCACACCCACCGACTGCGACGACCGCGGAACACTCACCACCACCGCCGTGGCCGCGTATCTGGCCAAGTACGCCACCAAGGCCACCGAGCAGGCCGGGCACGTCTCCCGCCGCCTCACCGCCGCGTCAGCCGCCTTCTACGGCGAACAGGACACCCACCAGGCCCGCCAGCTCACCGCCTGCTGGCAGCTCGGCCAGCGGCCCTTCTACCGCGACACCAACGCCGAACGCGACGACTGGGCCGAGAGCTGGGGCAAGCTCCAGAAATGGGCCCACATGCTGGGCTTCGGCGGCCACTTCTCCACCAAAAGCCGCCGCTACTCCACCACCCTCACCGCGCTCCGAGCCGTGCGAAAGGCATACCAACGCGGCGAACCACCCGAGCATCCCGGCCACACGCCGGCCGATCTCGACCTGACTGGCGACGACGCCACGGTCACCTTGAACTGGCTGTTCGACGGCGTGGGCTGGCTGACCATCGGCGACGCAGCACTTGCCAACACCGCCGCCGCGAAAGCTCGCGAGCGACGACAAGTAGCGAAGGAGGAGGTCGAAGAAGCCATTGCCAAGTAAGGAAGGAGAAGACCAGTGAGTCGACTATGGACGGTCGAAGACGTCGCCGAGTACCTCGGCGTGCCGGTCAAGACCCTGTACGACTGGCGCACCAAAGGCTACGGCCCCGAGGGCAAACGAGTCGGCAAGTACGTGCGATACAAGCCAGACGACGTGATCGCCTGGTTTGAATCCCTGGACGATCACGCAGCTTGACAGGAGCGGAGATGGCACGACCACCGACGCCGGTCGGCACCTACGGGGTGATCCAGACGAAGCGGATCGCCACGAAGACGTGGGAGGCCACGGCCCGGTTCCGTATGGCTGATGGCCGGTTGAAGCGGGTCGGCCGAACGGGCCCGAGCAAGGCAGCCGCCGAGTCACGGTTGAAGAAGGCCATGGCCGAGCTGTCCGCCGAGGTACGCAGGGACGAGCTGTCCGGCGACACGCGTATGGCGAAAGTGGCCGACCTGTGGGTCAAGGAGTTGTTGCGGGAAGAGGCATTAGGCGATCGCTCGCCCAACACGGTGCGCCTGTACCGGGGGCAGCTCCGCAACTGGGTACTCCCCCACCTCCGCGAACTGCAAGCACGTGAGGTCACCGTATCGACCTGCGACCGGCTGGTGAAGAAGGTCCACGACGCGACCAGCTATGACAACGCCAAGAGTGTCCGGGCCGTGCTCACCGGGTTGTGCAGCTATGCGGTACGACATGGGGCGATGACAGTCAACCCGGCGCGTTCCATCGGTCGGCTGGCTCGGGGAGAGCAGAAGGAGGTCGCGGCGCTCGACCTGACACAGCTGTCGGACCTGCTTGCCAGGCTGGAGACGCTGGCGGAGAGGAAGCAGACCGACAGCAAGGGGCGAAGGCTCGGCGTTCGGGCTCACGTGTGGCTCGATCTGCCGGACATCGTGCGCACCATGCTCGCAACCGGCGTGCGGCTCGGTGAGCTGCTGGCGCTGGCTGGCGATGACGTGGACCCCGCTCAGCGGCTCGTGCACGTGGATCACCACATCGTGCGAGTGAAGGGTGTCGGTCTCGTGCGGGTCGCCAAGCGCAAGGGCAAGCGGGCAGGCCTGACGTTGCAGGTTCCGGAGTGGTCGGTACCGATGCTGCGGCGGCGCAAGCTCGCCTCGGGCGGCGGCCCACTGTTCCCCTCGGCGAACGGCGAGTGGCTGGACCCGAGCAATGTGATTCACCGCATTCAGGAAGCGTTCGCGGCCGTGGGGTACGGCTGGGTCAGCTCCCACGTGTTCCGCAAGACGGTGGCGACCGTGCTCGATGAGGCGGACCTGCCACTGAGCGCGATCGCGGACCAGCTCGGCAACACGCAGGACGTGGCGGACAAGCACTACCGTCGTCGGCGCGTCGCCAACAAGGCGTCGGCGGATGCGTTGGAAGGCATGTTCACACAGGAAGCCGGAGCCTGAAAATGGCGGGTTTCTGGCGTGTTGGCCGTTCCTGGCCCTCACAGCAAAGAACCCCAGGCCGCTGACCTGGGGTGAAGCTCCCCCGGTTGGACTCGAACCAACAACCCTTCGGTTAACAGCCGAATGCTCTGCCAATTGAGCTACAGGGGATCGCTGTCGTCGGCTGGATCGCTCCGGCCAACGGGTTAACACTTTAGCCCATGCTCGATCACCGCCTCGCACCACCCCCACACCACACGCCACGAGCGTTCCGCGCCTGGCTGCGGGACAATGAACCACCAGGTCGACAGCGACGAGGAGGCATCGAGAGATGAAGACGTTCCTGCTTGGCGCAGCCGTGGGGTACGTCCTGGGCGCCCGTGCCGGGCGTGCGCGATACGAACAGATCGTGCGGACCTACCGCAAGATCGCCGACCATCCCGCCGTGCAGGGCGCCGCGGGCGTCGCCAGGGCCAAGGTCGGCGAGAAGGTCGGTGACAAGCTGCCCTTCGGCCACCGGTCACACACCCCGCAGGGCGCGAACGGGCAGTACGCGACGGAGCCCAACGCCAGCCAGGCCTGACCCCGTGGAGCGCCGGACCGGCCGGCGCTCCGCCTAGGGCACCCGCGCGACGGCGAACACCCGGCGGAACGGGAACCACGTCGTCCCGTCCACACGCGGCGGGTAGGCCTCCTCCAGCAGCGGCGCCAGCTGCGCACGGAAGGTCTCCCAGTCCGCGTCCGGCAGCGCTGCCCTCACCGGCCGCAGCGCGGTCCCGCTGATCCACTCCAGCACCGCGTTCTCGCCGGTCAACGGCTGGTTGTAGGTCGTTTCCCACGCGTCGACCGCGCAGCCCAGATCGGCGAACAGATCCGCGTACTGCTGCGGGGTGTCCACGGCGTCGTCCTCGCGCAGCACCACGCCCTCCAGCCGCTCCGCCCACTCCGGGCTCGCCGCGAGCCGCCTGGTGAGCGTGTGCGACGGGGCGCTCATGTTGCCGGGCACCTGCATCGCCAGCCACGCGCCCGGCGGCAGCTCCCCGACCCACCGCCGCAGGAGCTGCCGGTGCTCGGGAACCCACTGCAGCACGGCGTTGGTCACGACGACGTCCGTGTCGGGCCTCGGCGTCCACTCGGTCACGTCACCCTCGCGGGCGGCCACGCCGGCCTCACGGGCCGCGGCGACCATCTCCGGAGAGCTGTCGATCGCCTCCACCACCGCGTCCGGCCAGCGCCGCGCGAGCGTCACCGTCAGGTTGCCCGGGCCGCAGCCGAGGTCGACGACCCTGCGCGGGGCCTCCGCTTCCACGCGGGCCACCAGCTCGAAGAACGGCCGCGCGCGGAGGTCGCCGTAGTCGAGGTACTTCGCCGGATCCCACATATCGCCTCCCAGTACGAGCGTACTGTTAAGGCGCTCCGCCCGCGAGCTTCGCGGCGGCCTCCTCCGCGATGCTCGCCAGCACGTCGGTGTCCGCACCCGGATCGGGCCGCACCTGGAGCACGGAAGTGTCGGATCCGGGCACCTTGCGCACCACGAACCACGCACCGCCACCGTCCAGCTCCTTGCGGTAGCGCTGGCGGATGGAGCCTTCGACGCGCCGACGCACGAGCTGCGGGATCTTGCCCGGCTTCGGCAGGACGTGCCGCACCGGTTCGCGGTCGGCCAGCAGCACGGCCCGGCCCGCGGTCCGCGCCTCGTCGGCCTCCGTCACCGTCAGCGCGTCGCCCTTCCAGACGGCCTTGCTGATCAGGTGCCAGCCAACCCGCCGCACGCCGGTGCCCTCGGGCAGCCACAGCCCAAGCGCCGTCACGGCGACGTGCCCGCCGGCGCCGGTGGGCGCGACCGCGAGCACGTGCTCGTCCTCGGCGAGCGACACTCGCAACGGCTCCGGCAGCGGCTCGCCGAAGAGGCGGCTGAGCAGGCCCATCAGTCCAGCCCGCCCACGGCCTGCTCACGCAGCGCCTTCCGGTACTGCTCGAGCGCCACGAGGTCACCGAACAGCGCGCGGTAGTCGTCCGCGGCGTCCACCGGCGACAGACGCTGCAGCTTGGACTTCAGCTCCCCGATCTGCCTGCCCACGAGGTTCTCCTGCACGGCGGCCAGCATGACCGACACGTACCGGACGTCGGCTTCTCCCCGCGCCTGCATCGGCTCCACCGCGAGCTCGGAGAGCAGCGAGCTCACCGTCCCTTGTGGAGCGTGCTGAGAGGCGGCGTCGATCAGCGCGGGACCGGTCAGCCCCGAAGCGGTGCCGCCCGCCGCCAGCACGGCGCGGTGCACGGCCACGTACGCCGGGTGGGTGAAGGCGTCCTCCGGCAGCGTGTCGTAGGCGGGCCCGGCCAGCGCGGGCTCCTGCAGCGCCGCCTTGAGCACCTCGCGCTGAGCGCGCAGCCCGGGGTCGCGGGGATCGGGCCGCTCGATGTCGTTGCCACCGGCCTCCGGCGCGGACCCGTTGCGGGCCGCCGGCCTGCGGCCGTTGAGCTTCACCGGCACGCCGGTGCTCTCGCGCACACGGCGCACGACCATGGCCTCGTCCTGCCAGCCGACCCACCACGCGAGCTTCGTGGCGTAGCCGTCCCGCTTGGCGCGGTCCTTGATCTGGGCCACGAGTGGAACGGTCCGCTGCAGGGCCGACACCTGGCCGTCCACGGAGTCGAGGTCGTATTCGGCGAGCAGGCTGCGGATCGCGAACTCGAACAGCGGGATCCGGCGCGCCACCAGGTCGCGCACGGCCGCGTCGCCCTTGGCCAGCCGCAGCTCACACGGGTCCATACCATCGGGGGCCACCGCGATGTAGGTCTGCCCGGCGAAGGTCTGGTCGCCCTCGAACGCCTTGAGCGCCGCCTTCTGCCCCGCCTCGTCGCCGTCGAAGGTGAAGATCACCTCGCCACGGAAGGCGTCGTCGTCCATCATCAGCTGCCGCAGCACCCGCATGTGGTCCTCGCCGAACGCGGTACCCGACGACGCCACGGCGGTGGGCACCCCGGCCTCGTGCATGGCCATCACGTCGGTGTAGCCCTCGACCACCACGACCTGGTGCCGCCTGGCGATCTCCCGCTTGGCGAGGTCGAGGCCGAACAGCACCTGCGACTTCTTGTAGATCGGGCTCTCGCTGGTGTTGAGGTACTTGGCCTGGATCGGGTCGTCGTCGAAGATGCGCCGCGCGCCGAAGCCGACGATGTCGCCGCCGCGATCCTTGATCGGCCACACGAGCCTGCGATGGAACCGGTCCATCGGGCCCTGCCTGCCCTCCTTCGAGATCTGCGCCTTGTAGAGCTCGGCCAGCTCGAAGCCGTTGTTCAGCAGGTGCTTGGTCAGGCGGTCCCAGCCGCCCGGCGCGAAGCCGCAGCCGAACTTCGCCGCGGCGGCCTGGTCGAACCCGCGCTCGGTGAGGAACTCCCTCGCCGCCTGGGCCTCGGGCGTGGCCAGTTGCTCGGCGTAGTACGCCTGCGCGGCCTTGTGCGCCTCGACCATGCGGAGGCGGGTGCCGCGGTCGCGCTTGACGCTGCCCCCGCCGCCCTCGTACGTCAGCCGCAGACCGATTCGGTCGGCGAGCCGCTCGACCGACTCGACGAAGCCGAGGTGCTCGATCTGCATGATGAACTTGATGACGTCGCCGCCCTCACCACAGCCGAAGCAGTGGAACGTGCCGTGTGTGGGGCGCACGTTGAACGACGGCGTCTTCTCCTCGTGGAAGGGGCAGAGGCCCTTCAGCGCGCCGCCGCCCGCGCGGCGCAGCGCGACGTACTCGCCGACGACGTCGTCGATCCGACTGCGCTCGCGCACCTGCGCGATGTCGCTCTCCCGGATCCTTCCCGCCACGGGACCCACTCTAGTGTCCTCCGCGACACGGAGGTCTTCGGCCATACTCGGCCTATGACCGTCACCGGGAACGCACTCGCCGAGAAGTTCTCCGCGCACCGCTCCCACCTGATCGCGGTGGCCTACCGGCTCACCGGCTCGCTCGCCGACTCCGAGGACGCCGTGCAGGAGGCGTGGCTGCGGCTCAGCGCGCTACCGCGGGAGAAACAGGACGAGATCCACGAGTTGCGGGCGTGGCTCACGACGGTCGTGGGGCGCATCTGCCTCGACCGGCTGCGCTCGGCCACCGCGCGCAGGGAGCAGTACGTCGGCGAGTGGCTGCCCGAGCCGATCGTCACCCCGCTGGGCGCCCCGGCCAGCGAGGATCCGCTGGAGACCGTCGTGCGCGACGACGGCGTGCGCATGGCCGCGATGGTGGTGCTGGACAAGCTCAGGCCCGAGCAGCGCGTCGCGTTCGTGCTCCACGACGCCTTCTCGGTGCCGTTCTCCGAGATCGCGGACATCCTCGGCGTCTCGCCCGACACCGCTCGTCAGTACGCCTCGCGCGGACGGCGGGCGCTGGCCGACGCCGACCCGCCGTCCCGCGAGAGCCTGGACGAGCAGCGCGAGATCCTGGAGCGCTTCCTGACGGCCGTCATGAGCGGCGACGTGCACGCCGTGGCCGAGGTGCTGCACCCCGACGTGGTGCTCATCGGCGACTCCAACGGCAAGGCCAGAACCACCCGCCGGATCATGGTCGGCGCCGAGAAGATCATGCGCTTCCTCCAGGGCCTCCTGCAGGTCTACAAGCCCGGCGCGTTCAACAGCGCGCGGCCGGTGCTGGTCAACGGCGACCTCGGCGTGTACGTCCCGCCCGCGCCCGGCGAGGGCTACCGCGACCTCGACGCGCACGTGCAGACGTTCTCGGTCCGCGACGGCAAGGTCGTCACGATCTACGACCAGGCCAACCCTGACAAGCTGGAGCGGGCGGGACGCGTCGCCGGTCAGGAGGGCTGATCGGCGGGCACCGGGACCCGGCAGGCGTCGCCCGAGGTGAAGCCCTGGTCGGTGATGTCCAGGGCGCTGTTGATCCTGGCCCGCATGTTCTCGAGGCCGATCTGGTAGGTGAGCTCGACGACGCCCTTGTGGCCGAACTCCCGCTCCAGCTCCGCCACCTGCTCGTCGGTGACGCTCACCGGGCTGTCGGTCATCGCGTCGGCGTAGGCGAGCGCGAGCCGCTCCTGGTGGGTGAACTTGGGTGACGTCGCGTAGTCGTCGATCTCCTTGAGGCGGTCGATGTCGAGACCCTTGTGCTTCTGCAGCATCGTGCCGAAGTCGACGCACCACGAGCAGCCGAGCCGCACGGCCGTGCGGTAGACGGCCAGCTCACGCACGGTGACCGGCAGCGAGCGCGACGCCTTCTCCGCCATCAGCTCGTGCACCGCGTACGTCCACAGCAGCGGACGGTGGTGGGCGCTGACGGTGATCGGCTCGGGCACGGCGCCGAAACGTTTGCGGGCGAAGCGGTAGCTCAACCGGACGAGCAGGCCGGCGTCCTTGGTAGGCACTCCGGAAATGCGGGGCATCGGTCTCCTCCTGTGGTGACTGACGGGGTCACCAGCTGGACGAGACAGCTCAGCCGGGTGTGACAGCGCGGACGTCCCACACCCACATGCCGCCGACCGGGCGGGCGTCCTGGTCCAGCAACCGGTCGACCGTGGTGCGCAGGGCGTCGGCCTGGTCGGCCGCCATGGGCAGCACCACGACATCGGCTTCCCAGTACCGCAGGTCCGCCGCCGCCTGCCGCTTGCCCGCCGGCGAGATGGCCGGCGCCACGCCGGTGTCGGCGACCTGTTCGAGCAGCTCCGACACCGGGCGACGCACGGCGCCGTAGGTGCCGCGGCCGTCGGCCGAGGGGCCGACGAAGTAGCCCTCGGCCAGCGGGAAGCCGAAACCGGCCTTCACCTGCCAGTGCAGGGCCTCGGCGTCACCGGTGTCGGGCAGCGGCACCACGACCACCGAACCGCCGGGCTCCACGTACTGGCGCCAGGTGCCGTCGGCGAAGAACTGCGGCACCGGGTCGCGCTCGTGCACGCGCAGCTCGGTGGGGGCGATCGGCACGAGCGCGAACGCGAGCGCGCCGAACCAGCCGATGCGCGCGGCATGGCCCCAGTCGGGCGCGAGGTTCAGCCGCAGCACCCGCTCGGTGGCCATGGCGAGCAGGATCCCCGCCGGGACCACGGCGCCCAGCGCGAACCGCGACTCCAGCACCGACTCGTACAGCGGCAGGTCGAACAGCAGCATCCAGGGGCCGGGGATCGACGTGGGTTCGCCGTCCACGACGAGCAGCACACCCATCGAGATCCACGCGAGCGCGAACATCGCCACCGCGAGCGCCCTCGCGGCCGCCACGCGCCACAGCGCGATGGTCACCGCGGTGAGCAGCAGCACCAGCGGCCAGCCGAAGAAGGCGTTCTCCTCGGTGCGGTTGAGCGAGAGCTTCTCGGCTGTCTCCGCGTCACCGGCCAGCGACTCGGTGGCGAACGACGTGAAGGCCGCCGCGTCGTTGCCCAGCAGGCCGTGCTCGATGCTGCCGTAGCTCTGCGGGCCCGCGAACTGCCACCACAGCGGGAACGCCACGAGCGCGAACGTCACTCCCGCGCCGACGAGGATCCCGGCGCCAAGCGGCCTCGCCATGGCGAGGGCCTCCTCGGGCCGCGACAGCGCGTAGACGATCGCGAACACCGCCATCGTGGTGGCCCCGATCAGCAGCGGCTCCTCGCCGAGGAACACCTGGTAGGTCACGAGCAGTCCGAGCAGCACGCCGTTGCGCACGGGCCGTTCCCCGCGGGCGAGCTTGAGCAGCCGCAGCACGATGAAGGGCAGCAGGAACAGCACGACGAAGTTCGGGTGCGCGTTGGCGTGGGAGATGATCGACGGGGCGAACGCGCAGAACGCGGCTCCGATCGCCGCGCCGGCGCGGGTGTCGACGACGTGCCGGGAGAGCACCCAGTACCAGGCCCCGGCCGTCGCGGCGAGGCCGCCGGTCAGGGTCAGCGCCCATGTGGTGGTGGGCCCGAACAGTACGGTCACGGGTGTGAGCGGGATGCCGACGCCGAGCATGGCCGTGTTGGCCATGAGGTTCACGCCGAGCGGGTAGTTCTGGAAGTCCGAGAAGAGCGGATTCTCCAGGTGCAGCACGGAGCGGGCCGTGACCGCGAAGAACCACTCCCACATGTTCTGGTCCTGCACGCTGCTGCTGAGGTACCCGCTGCCCAGGTTCATCCACAGTGGACGGTAGACGAGGAACGCGGCCAGCACGTACGCCGACAGCACCGCGATGTCGGCGATCCGCCCCCGGTACGGCCACCGGACGCGTGGGACCTCGGCGGCCGGCGACCGCATGTCGGCGGCCGCCGTCACGGCTCGACGACCCGGGCCAGGAAGTAGACGGCCCCGGTGCCGCTGCGCCGGACGAGGAGAAGGAACGGGCGGTCCACCGTGACCGTCACCGGCTCGCCGACCGGCATCGAGACCAGCCGCATCGCCACCGCGGTGGCGGCGGCTCCCTCGAGTCCGGCCTCGTCGAGCCTCAGCACGGCCTGATGCAGCACGTCCGACACGAGCAGCCGCGGATCGTCGGTGAGCCCGCCGAAGTCGGCCTCCGGCGTGAACATGGTGTGCACGCCGAGCGAGCGCAGCACGGGCTTGAGCCCGGTGCGCACGTCCAGCGACAGCCGCGGCAGCGACAGGTTCACCATGGCCCCGCGCTTGGCGGACAGCAGATCCGCGAGCAGGTCCTCGTCCATCGTGGACTCCTGCTCGGCGAGCTCGCCGTCCGGCAGCAGCACCACGGCCTCCACGTCACCGACCGCGGGCAGCGACACGAGTCGCCAGCCGTGGCGCTCGGCGTAGGAGAGCCGCTCGGACTGGCGCATCATGGGCACGCGGCGGGTGCCCGACGGCGCGTGGAAGTCCGAGTCGGCGGTCTCCGCCTCCCGGAACGGGTAGGTCCAGGCCACGCGCAGATACAGAGCGTTGACGAGGGTCGCGACGGTGTCCTCTCCCACCGTGCCCTGCGGCAGCAGCTCGGGGATCAGCTCGCGGGTCGCCTTCGCGACGTCGGCGTTGATCGCGGCGCGGGCGGCCTCGGGGTCCTCGACGAACGGCGCGCCCGCGACCCCGCCCGACGGCCAGCTCGCCAGCTCGGTGAGGAAGTCGCGCTTGAGCGCCAGCCCGTCCCACGCCCACAGCGTGTTGGACACCTCGAGCACGGGCTCCTCCTGCCCCGCCCTCGGCGTCAGCTCCGCGGCCTCGCGCAGCATCCCGGCCTGTTCCGCGGCGCCCTCGACCGACCCGGCGAGCAGCGCGGCGGCCTCCTCGGCGGTGACGCCGCGCGCCGCGCTGGTCACCAGCCCGAGTGCGCTCGCGGCGGAGTACGGCGAGTAGCAGGCGTTCCCGGCTCCGGCGGCGGCACGGTGCACCGCGAGTGCGAAGCGGAGGTGTGCGCGTTCCTGGCCGGTGACGGACATCCTTCGAAGTTACCGCCCTTACTGTGAGCTAACTGTGCCGCCCCGTGTGCCACGCGTGCCACGCGTGGGCCTGCGCGTCGGTAAGCGAGGCGAGCTGGTCGATCACCACGCGCAGCTTCGCCGCGTCGTCCCCGGCCGCCTCCCACGCGGGCAGGAAGATCGGGTCGAGCGACTCGGGAGCGCGCCGGGCCACCACGTCGACCAGCTCCACGAGCAGCTGCCGCTGGCCCTCCTGCATGGCCAGCCTGCGCCGGTCGCTCATCACGTAGCGCAACGCGAGCGCCTTGAGCAGCGCCACCTCGGCGCCGACCTGTTCCGGCACTGCCAGCCGCGCCTCGTAGCGCCGCAGCGGCCCGTCACCGTGGGCATCGCGGGTCCCGGTGACGGCGGCGGAGGCGAAGCGGCCCACCAGTTCGCTGGTGAGCCGCTTGAGCGCGACCTGCGCGGACAGCGACGAGTCGTAGCCGTTCGCCGCGAGCGCCGCCACCACCGGCAGGTTCAGCAGCTCCTTCGCCGCACGCTCCACAATGGACACCGAACTGCTCGTGAAGTGCCTGGCCGCGAGCTCGGCCACGGCGGTCCGCTCCTCGGCGTCCGCGAGCACGCTCAGTGAGATGCGGCCCGCGAGTACGCCGTCCTCCACGTCGTGCACCGAGTACGCCACGTCGTCGGCCCAGTCCATGATCTGCGCCTCGAGGCACGTGCTCCGGCCGGGTACGCCCTCGCGCATCCAGCGGAAGACGTCGAGGTCGTCGGCGTACACGCCGAACTTCGCCGTGCCCTCCTCGCGCGGCCAGGGGTACTTCGTGGCCGCGTCGAGGCACGCGCGCGTGAGGTTGAGCCCCGCGGCCTCGTCACCGTCGCCGAGCACCTTCGGCTCGAGCCGGGTGAGGATGCGCAAGGTCTGCGCGTTGCCCTCGAAGCCGCCGCACGCCAGGGCCGCCTCGTCGAGCGCCTGCTCGCCGTTGTGCCCGAACGGCGGGTGCCCGATGTCGTGGGCGAGGCCCGCGGTGTCGACCAGGTCGGGATCGGCGCCCAGCTCGGCGGCGATGCCCCTGCCGATCTGGGCGACCTCGAGCGAGTGGGTCAGCCGCGTGCGCGGGACACCGCTGACCTCGGCGCCCTCCCCCGGCCCGACGACCTGCGTCTTCCCGGCGAGCCTGCGCAGGGCGGCCGAGTGCAGCACCCTGGCCCGGTCGCGCGCGAACGGGCTGCGCCCGTCACCGCGGGCGCCGGGCAGCGCGGCCCGTTTCGGCGGCTCGGCGTGCCTGCGCTCGCGGTCGTGCTCGCTGTAGACGGCGTTCATCGAACGCCACTTTATGCGTTACCGCAGGCCGGTGCCGCCGATGTTGTCCGCAGGGTTCTTCGACAACCGGTAGTACAGCAGCGCCCCGGTCTCGCGGAAGATGTAGCGGGCCTGCGTCTCGCGGGTCTGCACGATGGGGCCCGTGTGGGTCGGCGACGTGAACGCCTCCAGCCCCACGTCCTCGGCCATCGTGCCCGCGCGCAGCGAGTGCCACGGGTCGCTCACGATCACCGCCGTGCTCCAGCCCCTGGCGTGGATCGCGTCGGCCACGGCCTGCAGGGAACGCAGCGTGTCGCTGCCCTCCCCCACCGCGATCGTGCTCGCGCTCGGCACACCGTTCTCCACGAGCCAGTTCGCCCCGGCCTCCGCCTCGGTGTAGGCGTCGCCCTCGCGGTTGCCGCCGGAGGTGACGATGTGCCCGGCGACGCCCTCGTCGTACAGGTCCTTGGCGTGGGACAGCCTGGCCTCGAAGATCTTCGAGGGCACGCCGTTGTACTGCGCCGCACCGAGCACGACGATCGCGTCGACCTGGGGCCGGTCGTCGGCACGCGCCACGTACCAGACCCGGAACGCGGTCCCGCCGAGCACGAGCAGCGCCACGAGCACGACACCGAGGACCGCCCTCCGGATCCAGCTCGCCGCCGGCACATGGGAGGTCATGGGCGCCTCAGCAGCCGATGAGACGCGCGGCCAGGTAGGACTCCAGCTTGTCGATCGCGATCCGCTCCTGCGCCATCGAGTCCCGCTCGCGGACGGTGACGGCCTGGTCGTCCAGCGAGTCGAAGTCGACCGTCACGCAGAACGGCGTGCCGATCTCCTCCTGGCGGCGGTAACGCTTGCCGATCGACTGAGCGTCGTCGAAGTCGACGTTCCAGTGCTTGCGCAGCATCGCGGCGATGTCGCGGGCCTTCGGGGTGAGGTCGGCGTTGCGCGACAGCGGCAGCACCGCGACCTTGAACGGCGCGAGGCGCGGGTCGAGCTTGAGCACGGTCCGCTTGTCCACGCCGCCCTTGGCGTTGGGCACCTCGTCCTCGGTGTAGGCGTCGAGCAGGAACGCCATCATCGGCCTGCCCACACCCGCCGCCGGCTCGATGACGAACGGGCGGTACCGCTGGCCGGACGCCTGGTCGAAATAGGACAGATCCACACCGGAGTGGTTGGAGTGCGTGGTGAGGTCGAAGTCGGTGCGGTTGGCGATGCCCTCAAGCTCACCCCACTCCTGGCCTGCCGAGAACTGGAACCGGTACTCGATGTCCACCGTGCGCTTGGCGTAGTGGGAGAGCTTTTCCTTGGGGTGCTCGTAGGTCCGCAGGTTCTCCCGCGCGATGCCGAGGTCGGCGTACCAGTCCATGCGCAGGTCGATCCAGTACTGGTGCCACTTCTCGTCCTCGCCCGGCTCGACGAAGAACTCCATCTCCATCTGCTCGAACTCGCGCGTGCGGAAGATGAAGTTGCCCGGCGTGATCTCGTTGCGGAAGGACTTGCCGATCTGGCCGATGCCGAACGGCGGCTTCTTGCGCGAGGTGGTCTGCACGTTCAGGAAGTTCACGAAGATGCCCTGCGCGGTCTCCGGGCGCAGGTAGTGCAGGCCCTCCTCGGACTCCACCGGACCGAGGAAGGTCTTGAGCATCATGTTGAACTCACGCGGCTCGGTGTACTGGCCGCGGTTGCCGCAGTTGGGGCACGGCACCTCGGAGAGGTCGTCCTCGTTCACCGGCGTGCCCGTGCGCTCGGCGTACTCCTCGGCCAGCTGGTCCGACCGGAACCGGCGGTGGCACGACAGGCACTCGACGAGCGGGTCGTGGAACGCGTTCACGTGGCCAGAGGCCACCCAGACCTGGCGCGGCAGGATCACCGAGGAGTCCAGGCCGACGACGTCGTCCCGGTTCTGCACCATGGTCTTCCACCACTGGCGCTTGATGTTCTCCTTGAGCTCCACACCGAGCGGTCCGTAGTCCCACGCCGACCGGGTACCGCCGTAGATCTCCCCGGAGGGGAAGACGAAGCCACGACGCTTGCACAGATTGACGACGGTCTCGATGGTGTTGGCGGGCACTCAACGCTCCGGGGCATGCGGAATCGGCTATGACAGTGAGCTACCAGCGTAGCCCGCGTGTCGCACCGCACGTCCCCGGGGATGGACCGTTCACGGACGGGTGACGAGCTCCGCGACGACGATCCGGTTGTCCTCGTAACCGTCGGTGCCGCCCACGTAGTCGCCACCGCACGTGACCAGCACGAGCCGGTGCGGGCCGTCCTGCGCGAAGAGCCGGGGCGCGTGCGCGGGCAGGTCGTCCTTGTGCAGCGTCAGCACGTCGGTGACGCGGTAGACCCACTTGCCGCCGCCCGCGTCCACGACCGTCACGTCCTGGCCCGCGTGCGAGCGCCACAGCTGCTCGAACGGCCCCGTCCGGCCCGCCCAGTTGACGTGCCCGGACAGCAGGGCGACGCCGCGCCCGGCACCGAGCTCGGCACCCCACCAGGTCGCCTCCTGAAGCCCGTCCGGGATCGGCAGCGTGCCGTCAGGGGTCACCTCGCGGCGCACGAGCGTCGCCGTGCCGCCCTCGGGCAGCCGCACCGTGCCGGGCCGCTGCGCCGCCGGGGTATGGCGCAGGGGCACCGCCTCGGGCCGCAGCTCGGTGCTCGAGGGCGTCGTCGTGCTCGACGGCGGCGGGCTGTGCGTGGTGGTGACCACCGGCGGCGGCGGTGCGGCGGCGGGCCCGCCACCGTTGGTCAGCACGAGCGTGCCCGCCACGACGGCCGCGACGGCGAGCAGCCCGAGCGCCGCGGCGAGGCCTCTTCGCGGCACGGCTACTCCTCCGCGCGGGCGGTGGCGGGCCTGCGGCCTCTGGCCAGCAGCAGCGCGGCGGCGCCGAGCACGACCCCGCCGCCCACGAGCGCCCAGCCGAACGGCTCGCCCGCACCCGTGTTCACCTGTGCCCCGGCGGGGATCTTCACCGGCACCACGGGGTCCGCGCGGTCCTCACCGGGGTCCGACGTCACCGGCGTGAAGGCCTCCGGCAGCGAGCAGCTGACGCCGCCCAGCACAAAGCGGGTGGTCACGTCGCGAAGGTCGGCGCCGTCGGCGTCGCGCACGTGCGTGACGATCTCCAGCCGCCAGCCCGCGGCGGTGGTGACCGGGCCGGAGCGCCACTGGTCCTGGCGGACGAGCTGGTCGAACGACGTCACCTTGTCGATCGTGATGTCGGAGACCGCCTGCTCCGGGTCGGCTCCCTCGACCTCGACCGGCGGGCCGAAGGGCAGGTTCTCGATCCGCAGCGGCTCGTCTCCCGTGGGCGCCGCCCGCTCCTCGCCGAGCACCCACAGGCGGCCGGTGGTGGTCTCGGCGGTGAGCGCGTCCGGCGCGGCGCACTCGACGGTGCTCCTGGCGTCCTCGAACGCCACGACGGTGGTGCCGGAGGCGAGGTCGCGCAACGCGTAGTTGGCCTCGGCGGTGGCGGTGGGCACGGTGGTGTCCTTCAGCGTCGCCGTGACGTCGTGCTCCCGGCTGGCGACGCCGTCGGGGAAGGGGCTCTCGCCGTCGGCGAACGTGCCGAGATGCAGCAGGTAGTGCGGGCCCACGGCCTCGCGCTCTCCGTCGGATCCGGGTAGCGCGGAGCGGCTCTGCGCGAGCCGGGACGTGCCGGGCAACAGCGGCGAGCGCTGTGTCTCGCTGATCACGGACCCGCCGTCCTCGCCGATCCGCACGGCGGCGACGTTGGCGAACGCGACCGGTCCCGTGTTCTCGTCGACGGCCCTGTCCTGCGCCTGTGCCAGACCGGGCACTGCCGCGAACGCGGCCACCACGGCACCACGGACAGCCAGCTTGGTGACGAAACGACTCATGCTTCCCCTCAGCCAGGTCAACGCGACGGCGATTCACCTTTGCCCACGAACCCGGTCGAATCGGGCGGACCGGCACCCAAGTCACTCGATCGGAGTAGTCGATCATGAGGCCCGGGTCACCTGCGCCAGCGCATCAGGTCACGTGTCGGAGACGCAAGTACGGTCCAGTGCGGGCCTTCCGCCGCCCCGCGAGGCACCACTCTGTCCCCGCTCGCCCGGCAGAGGACCGGAAGACACGGCCTAGGATGGTATGCATCCGCTGGCCACCCGTGACGACCAAGGCTGGAGAGCACATGTCGACGGTGAGTTCGAACGCGGCTCCCTCGGGCCTTCCCGGCGGCGCCGAGTCGCACGAACACTCGCCGTCGAGGGAGAACCAGCCCGCCCCGCCGCCACTGCCCGCGGCGACGCTCGCCGACGCCGGTGAGCTGCTGCGCGCGCTCGCCGCACCGGTCCGGATCGCGATCGTGCTGCAGCTGCGCGCCGCCGACCGGTGCGTGCACGAGCTCGTCGACGCTCTGCACGTCGCCCAGCCGCTGATCAGCCAGCACCTACGGGTGCTCAAGGCCGCGGGTGTGGTAAATGGTGAACGACGTGGCCGGGAGGTCGTCTACCGGCTGGTGGACGATCACCTGGCGCATATCGTGGTCGACGCCGTCGCCCACGTGCAGGAGGAGGGTCAGGCATGAGCTCATCGGCGACTCGCGGCCGCGCGCCGATGCCGGGGCGCAGGGCGACGAAGCAGCGTGCCGCGGTGGTCGAGCTGCTGGCCGAGATCGACGACTTCCGCTCGGCGCAGGAACTCTACGACGAGCTGCGCAGGCGCGGCGAGGGCATCGGGCTGACCACGGTGTACCGCACGCTGCAGTCGCTGTCGGAGGCCGACGAGATCGACGTGCTGCGCACCGACTCCGGCGAGGCGCTCTACCGCCGCTGCTCCGAGCACCACCACCATCACCTCGTGTGCCGCCGCTGCGGGTTCACCGTCGAGGTCGAGGGCCCCGCGGTCGAGCGGTGGGCCGAGAAGATCGCCGCGGGCAACGGCTTCTCCGACATCAGCCACACCATCGAGATCGTCGGCACCTGCTCCACCTGCGCCCAGCGCAACGGCGCCTGACCCGACCTTGGGGCCAGTCACGTTCGAGTGACCCTAACTGGCCCCCAAGGCCACCTTTGTTGCGTTGAACGCAACAAAGGTGGCCTTGGGGGCCGGTAGGCGGCCCCCTGGATCAGTACTCGTACGGGTCCTTCGGGGCGGGGACCTCCTGGAGGGTTCCGACCGTCAGCGCGGGGATGTAGCCGCTGTCGGCCGTGTTCAGCCCCGGCACCACCTTCCCCGTCACCCGCACCCACGTGTCGGCAGGCAGGGCGGCCGCGTGGCCGCCGTCGAGGCGCACCCGCACCGGGTAGGCGTCCGCGGCGCAGCAGCCGATCACCAGCCGCGCCAGCAACGTCTCTCGCTCGTCGTGCACCACGAAGCCCGTGAGCGACACCGTGCGCCCGTCGACCGACCGCGCCTCGTCCCAGCCGGCCCTGCTGACGAAGTCGGTGACGGTCAGGGGCAGCGGGTCTCCCTGCGGCAGCGGGGGGAAGCTCGCGCCAGGCCCGGCGGGTGCGAAGCCCTCGGCCGTGCCGCCACGCGTGCGCGTCACCGAGTCCGAGCCGAGCGCCGGCGGCGCCACCAGGAACACCGCGAGCACCGGCACCATCAGAAGCCACGCCGAGCGCGCCGGGTGGTGGTGCTCGTGTCCCGGCTCCTCGACGGCCCGCCTGCGCGCGGCGAGCACGTCGCGCACGATCGCGACCGCCCCGAGCGCCACGGTCACCGCGCCGCCGGCGAGCAGCCACGGCTGGTGCGCGGGCTTGACGTAGCGCAGGTAGTCGCCCGTGATGGCGATCTTGAGCAGCGCCCCGCCGAGCAGCAGCAAAAGGATGTTCTGCGTCTCCCGCCTCATCGCGCACCCCCGAGGAAGAGCAGCCCCGCCCCGACCGCGCACAGGATCGCCACGACGAACGTCACCGGCGCGAACCGCAGCGCGAAGGGCCTGCCGAACGTCCCTGCCTGCAGAGCGAACAGCTTCAGGTCGATGGCGGGCCCCACCACCAGGAACACCAGTCTCGGCAGCAGCGGCAGTGCCGAGAGCGACGCCGCCACGAACGCGTCCGCCTCACTGCACAGCGACAGCACCACGGCCAGCACCGCCATCACCAGGATCCCCAGCACCAGCTGGTCGCCGAGCACCCCGAACCACTCCCCCGGCACCAGCACGCCGAGCGCGGCCGACACCAGCGCACCGAGCACGAGGAACCCGCCCGCCTCCACCAGGTCGGCCCGGGCCGTCTCGGCGAAGACCTTCCACCGGTCCCTGCCCTCGACCTCAGGGAGCCTGCGCAGCGCGCGCTCGGCGATCCACTCGAGCTTGCCCCAGCGGATCCACAGCCAGCCCATGATCATCGCGGTGAACAGCGAGCCGACGAACCGCGCGAGCACCATGCCGGGCTCGCCGGGGAACGCCACCGCCGTGGAGACGACCACCACCGGGTTCACGGCGGGCGCGGCGAGCAGGAACGTCAGCGCCGCCGCCGGGGCGACGCCCTGTCCGATGAGCCTGCGCGCCACCGGCACGGACGCGCACTCGCAGCCGGCGAGCGCGACACCGGAGAGCCCGGCCACGCCCACCGCGGCGCTGTCCCTGCGTGGCAGCACCCTCCGCAGCACACGAGCCGGGACGAATGCCGCGATCGCGCCGCTGATGAGCACGCCGAGCACCAGGAACGGCAGCGCCTGCACACACACCGCGACGAACACCGTCGCGCCGGTCCGCAGCGCGGGCACGTCGAGCACCGACCGCAGCCACGACTGGCCGAGGATCGCCACGACCAGCACCACGCAGAGCACCTCGACGGAGGTGATCCGCAGGCGCCCGAAGCCGTTCCGCGCCTGCGTGCGGCTACCCACTCACGCTCCCGTGCCGAGGAGCTCGGAGCGCACCTGCGACGCGGTGGACACCACGAGCATCAGCAACGTCCCGAGCGGTGCGACGTCGAGCCCCTGCGCGGGGAAGGCGTAACGCAGCGTGAGGTCCATGCCGCGTTCCGAGTGCACCAGCCCCAGCGTGCCGAAAAGCCCCTGGCCCGCGCGTTCGGCGACCGCGACGGCGAGGCCGGGGTCGTCGGGCAGGTCCCAGCCCACCACGCACGTCATGCTGAGTACGGCGAGCCCGTCGGCCAGCCGCATCGCCTGCACCACGCACGGCACGTCGGAGTGCGAGAACGTCAGTGTGCCGTCGTCGTCGACCTTGACCTCGAGGTAGCGCTCCAGCGCCCGCTTGGCGGCGGTGAGCAGCTCCGCCGTGTCGGCGGCCTCCGATGTCATGAGTGAGCCTCCTTCGCCGCGGCGTCGACCGCCCCGCCGAAGCGGCGGTCGCGCTTGGCGTACTCGAGGCACGCCTCCCAGAGCTTGCGGCGGTCGAAGTCGGGGAAGAGGGTGTCCTGGAAGACGAACTCGGCGTAGGCCGACTGCCACAGCATGAAGTTCGACGTCCGCAGCTCCCCGGAGGGCCGCAGGAACAGGTCCACGTCGGGCATCTCCGGCTGGTACAGGTACTTCGCGAGCGTGCGCTCGTCCACCTTGTCGGGGTTGATCTTGCCCTCCACGGCGAGCTGCGCGATCCGCCGCGCGGCGTCGCCGATCTCGGCCCTGCCGCCGTAGTTGACGCACATGGTCATGTTGAGCAGCGTGTTGTGCCTGGTCTTCTCCTCGGCCGCCTGCAGCTCCTTGATCACGCTGCGCCACAACCTGGGCGTACGGCCCGCCCAGCGGATCCGCACTCCGATCGAGCCGAGGTAGTCGACCTGGCGGCGGATGGTGTCGCGGTTGAAGCCCATGAGGAAACGCACCTCGTCGGGGCTGCGCTTCCAGTTCTCGGTGGAGAAGGCGTACACCGACAGCCATTTGACGCCGAGCTCGACGGCACCGCTCGCCACGTCGATCATGACGGCCTCGCCGCGCTTGTGCCCCTCGATGCGGGGCAGCCCGCGCTGGTTGGCCCACCGGCCGTTGCCGTCCATCACCAGCGCGACGTGGTTCGGCACCAGCTCGGCCGGGATCCGCGGCGGACGCTCGCCGGAAGGGTGCGGGTCAGGCGCCCGCACCGCCCCCTGCGACGCCCTCAGTGACGCCGCCTCCTCGCGTCCCCTGCGCCGCACCTGTCACCTCCGTGTCGCCGGACATCGCGTCCGACCCTAACGCGCCGGTGATCGGGGCCTCGCGGGCACGGCGTTCGACGAAGGGCAGGGAGCGCAGCTGCCGCTCCAGATGCCACTGCAGGTGCGCCGCGACCAGTCCACTCGCGTCGCGCCGCACGCCGGCCGTGGTCTCCTCGGCGACGGGCCAGTTGCCGTGCAGCAGCGCCGCGAGCAGCACCAGCACCTCGGGCGCGGGGTGCACCGAACCCGGCGTGCGGCAGCGACCGCACAGGGAGCCGCCCGCCTGGACGTTGAACGCGGTGTGCGGGCCGGGCTCCCCGCAGCGGGCGCACTCGGTGATGGCGGGCTCCCAGCCCGCGAACGCCATCGCGCGCAGGAAGAACGCGTCGAGCACCAGTGACGCGTCGCGCTGCCCGTCGGCCAGCGCCCGCAGCGCGCCCGTGACCAGCAGGTACAGCTTCAGCGCAGGCTCGCCCTCCTCCGCGCTGAGCCGGTCGGCGGTCTCGGTGATCGCGACGGCCGAGGTGTAGCGCGGGTAGTCGCCGACGATCGGCAGCGCGAACGCGTCGACCGTCTCGACCTGCGTGATCACATCGAGCGTGCGGCCCGTGTAGAACTGCGTGTCGACGTGGTTGAACGGCTCCAGCCGGGCCCCGAAGCGGGACGTGGTGCGCCGTACGCCCTTGGCGACCGCGCGGACCTTGCCGTGCCGCCGGGTGAGCATGGTGACGATGCGGTCGGCCTCTCCGAGCTTGTGCAACCGCAGCACCACACCGGTGTCCCGATACAGACTCACGTGCCCATGGTCCCACGTCAGCAGTGAAGGCCACTTGCCTGCGTCGACCGCAGTGAAGGCCACCTTCACTGCGTTGAACGCAGTGAAGGTGGCCTTCACTGCGGTTGGGTGGCCACGAACAACGGGTTCAGAAGCCGAGGCGGCCCAGCTGTTTCGGGTCGCGCTGCCAGTCCTTCGCCACCTTGACGTGCAGGTCGAGGTACACCTTCGTGCCCAGCAGGGCCTCGATGTGCTTGCGCGCGTCCGCGCCGACCTGCTTGAGCCTGCTGCCCCGGTGGCCCAGCACGATCCCCTTCTGGCTCGGCCGCTCCACGAACACGTGCGCGTAGACGTCGATGAGGTCGTCGCGGCCCTCGCGGGGCTGCATCTCCTCCACGACCACCGCGATCGAGTGCGGCAGCTCGTCGCGCACCCCCTCCAGCGCGGCCTCCCTGATCAGCTCGGCGACCAGCGTCTGCTCGGGCTCGTCGGTGAGGTCGCCGCCGGGGTAGAGCTGGGGTCCTTCCGGCAGCCGCCGCACGAGCACGTCGGCGAGGGTGCCCACCTGGTAACCATCCACAGCGGACACCGGGACGAGGTCGGCGAACTCCATGACGTCCTGCAGCGCCAGCAGTTGCTGCGCGACCTGGTCCGGCGAAGCTAGATCGGTCTTGGTGACGATGCCGATCACCGGTGTGTGCCGGGCGATCTTGGCGAGCTCACCCGCGATGAACTTGTCGCCGGGGCCCACCTTCTCGTTGGCGGGCACGCAGAACCCCACGACGTCCACTTCGGACCACGTCGAGCGCACGACGTCGTTGAGCCGCTGGCCGAGCAGCGTGCGCGGGCGGTGCAGGCCGGGGGTGTCGACGATGATCAGCTGCGCGTCGTCGCGATGCACGATGCCGCGGATCGCGTGCCGCGTGGTCTGCGGCTTGCTCGACGTGATGGCGATCTTGGTGCCGACGAGTGCGTTGGTGAGCGTCGACTTCCCCGCGTTGGGCCGCCCGACGAAGCAGGCGAACCCGGACCGGTGCTCGTCGGTCACCGAAGGATCTCCTGCACGGCCCCGGACGGATCGGCCCGCAGGATCGGCGCGCTCGGCGTGAGGTCGTGCACGGCCTGCACGGACGCGCCCTTGACCATGACCTGGTTCGTGACCACGGCGGCGGCCTCGAGTCCCTCCGCACCGCTGGACACGGCGGCGGCCACGGCGGCCTGCAACGCGGTCAGCTTGAACGAGGGCAGGTCGACCGTGGCGGCGGCGTAGGTGCGGCCGTCGGTGTCGCGCACGGCGGCCCCCTCCTCCGCCTGGATGCGGGCTCGGGTGGAGCGCGCGAGGACGATGATCTTCTCGTCCTCCGGGTCAAGGTCAGGCATGTTCGACGCTCCTATCGCGCTCGTCGGTTCCGTTCTGCCGGGGCGGCGCCCACTCCTCGTCGGCGGGACGCACCACCACCGTCGTGATGCGCATCCTGCCGCGCCGGTCCTTGCCGCCCTCTGCCCGCAGCCGCAGACCCTCGACCTCGGCCTCCGCGCCGGGCAACGGGACCCGGCCGAGTCGCTGCGCGAGCAGGCCGCCGACCGTCTCCACGTCGTGGTCGGTGAGGTCGACGTGGAACAGCTCGCCGAGGTCGTCGATGCCGAGGCGCGCCGACACGCGCACCACGCGCTCGTCGAGGTGCTCGACGGGCGGGCGCTCGCCGGTGTCGGACTCGTCGGTGATCTCGCCGACGATCTCCTCCAGGATGTCCTCGATCGTGAGCAGGCCGGCCGTGCCGCCGTACTCGTCGACGGCGATCGCCATGTGGTGGCGCGACATCTGCATCTCCTTGAGCAGGCTGTCGAGCCGTTTGGAGTCGGGCACGAAGCTGGCGGGGTTCATCAGCTCGCTCACCTGACGGGCCGTGCCGCTCTCCGCCATCGACGCCCGCACCAGGTCCTTGAGGTTCACGACGCCGAGGATGTCGTCCACGGACTCGCCGATCACCGGCAGCCGCGTGAACCCGGTGCGCATGGACAGCGCGAGCGCCTGGCGCACGGTCTTGCCCTGCTCGATCCACACGATCTCGGTGCGCGGCACCATCACCTCGCGCGCGACGGTGTCCCCCAGCTCGAACACCGAGTGGATCATCTCGCGCTCGTCGGTGCCCACGACGCCGCGCTCGCCTGCGAGGTCGACCAGCTCGCGCAGCTCGGTCTCGGTGGTGAACGGGCCCTCGCGGAAGCCCTTGCCGGGCGTGATCGCGTTGCCCAGCACGATGAGCAGTTTGCTGAGCGGGCCGAGGATGGTGCCGAGCACGCGCACGGGCCCGGCGACCATCGTGCCGACGCGGTACGGGTGCTGCCTGCCGATGGTGCGCGGGCCGACTCCGACGAGGACGTAGCTGACGAGCACCATGATCAGCCCGGCGGCGAGCACGGCGAGCGGCACCGGCTGGAACCAGCGCACACTGACGATGGTGACCAGCACGGTCGCGGTCAGCTCGCAGCTCATGCGCAGCAGCAACAGCAGGTTGATGTGTCTGCTGCGCTCACCGACCACGGCGAGCAACTGGCGGGCACCGACGCGGCCGAGGCGGACGAGCCCCTCGACGCGGGCCTGCGAGACGGTGCTCACGGCGGCGTCGGCGGCGGCGAAGACACCGCCGAGCAGCACCAGCAGCGTGGCGATGACCAGCAGGACGGCCGAGCCGGTCACGGCGCCTCCTGGTCGTGCCCCCGGTCGAGCCCGGCCGCCCCGAGCAGACGGTCGTCGTTGCTGCGCTGGACGTCCTGCCGCTGCGCGGCGAGTGCCGCGGCGCGGAAGTCAGCCAGGATCCGCCTCTGCAGCGCGAACATCTCGCGCTCCTCGGCCGGCTCGGCGTGGTCGTAGCCGAGCAGGTGGAGCACGCCGTGGACGGTCAGCAGGTGCAGCTCCTCGATGAGCGAGTGCCCGGCCGTGCGTGCCTGGTCCTTGGCGAACGCGGGGCACAGCACGATGTCACCCAGCAGCGCGGGCGAGGCCTCTGGCGCGTCGGGCCGCCGCGTGGACTCCAGTTCGTCCATGGGAAACGCCATGACGTCGGTGGGGCCGGGAAGGTCCATCCAGCGCTCGTGCAGGTCCTCCATCACGTCGAGGGTCACCAGCAGCACGGACAGCTCCGCGAGCGGGCTGACCTCCATCCGGTCCAGCGCGAACCGGGCGGCCGACACGATCGACGCCTCGTCGACCCCGACGCCGGACTCATTGGCGATCTCGATGCTCACGGGCGTTCTCGCCTCCTTCGTCCCTCACCCGGCGAGAACACCCGCGAG